>NZ_JAPNNL010000003.1 GCF_027620315.1 Nonomuraea corallina
CGACGGCCGCACCGGGGAGCCGACGACCCTGGTCCGCGACGCGCACCGGGCGCGGCTGGACGTGCACGTGTGGACGGTGCGCAACGAGAACTCCCAGCTCCCCGCCGACCACCGGCTGGGCGACCCGGCCAGCCCCGCCTACCCGCGCGCGACCGGCGACGTGGCGGGCTTCCTGGACCGGCTGCTGGAGCTGGGCGTCGACGGCGCGTTCTGCGACGACCCGGCGATGGGCCGGGCCGTCGTCGCGCGACACTCCCGCTGACACCGCGCCGCCGCGGCCGCCGCGCGCGGCGAGGCGGCCCGGCTGACGGGAGGAACTGTCGGCGGCGGCCAGTAGGGTTTCGGCCATGGACCGCAGACTGACCTTGATGGCCGTGCACGCCCACCCCGACGACGAATGCCTGAGCACGGGCGGGGTGCTCGCCCGCTATGCCGCCGAGGGCGTCCGCACCGTGCTGGTCACCTGCACCAACGGCGAGCAGGGCGACGGCCCCGGCGGGGTCAAGCCGGGCGAGCCCGGCCACGACGCCGCCGAGGTGGCCCGGCTACGGCTGGCGGAGCTGCGCGCCTCGGCCGACCATCTGGGCATCGAGCACGTCGAGCTGCTCGGCTACCGCGACTCCGGCATGGCGGGCTGGTCGACCAACGACCATCCCGACGCCTTCGCCAACGTGCCGCTGGAGTCGGCCGCCGCCCGGCTGTCAGAGCTGATGGCCCGCTACCGTCCCCAGGTCGTGGTGACCTACGACGAGACGGGCGGCAGCGGCTACGGCCATCCCGACCACGTCCAGGCCCACCGCGTCGCCCTGGCCGCCACCGACCTCAGCGACATCCCCGACAAGCTCTACTACACCGCCATCCCCCGCTCCGCGATCAAGAACATGGCCGCCACCCTGCGCGAGTCGGGCATCGAGATGGACTTCGAGCCGGGTGACGACTTCGGCACCCCCGACGAGCTGGTCACCACCGTCGTCGACGTCTCGCCCCACGTCGACCGCAAGCTCAAGGCCCTGCAGGCGCACGCCAGCCAGGGCGAGAACATCTTCCTGCTGCGCATGCCGCCGCAGGCCCAGCAGCAGGTGTTCTCCCACGAGGCGTTCACCCGGGTCCGGAGCCGCGTCAAGACCCCGGCCCACGAGGACGACCTCTTCGCCGGCCTCCGCTGACGCCCCCGCCGACCTCTTTCAGCCTGCCTTTTTCAGCCGGCCTCTTTGATCTGGCCTCTTTGATCTGGCCTCTTTCAGCCGGCCTCGCCCTCGGTCTCCCGTACGACGCCACCGACGATCGCGGTGACGGCCTTGCGGACCGCGGCGGCCTCCGGCGGGGCGCCGGTGCGGTCGGCGTGGATCAGGTGCGCGGAGCCGATCAGCGTGGGCGCGAGCACCTCCACGTCGGCGGCGGCGTCGAGGCGGCCCAGCTCGCGCTCGCGGGCGAGGTAGGCGGTCAGCATGGCCGCGGCCTCGCTGAGGATCGGGATGCCGACCGGCGTGGTCTCGCGCAGCCGGGCGCGCAGGTCGTCGCGGAAGATGAGCAGGCCGACGATCGCCCCCGCGACCGACCCGAACAACTCCGTCAGCACGCCCGTGAGGTTGCCGATCACCGTGCCGCTGCCGGCGGCGGCGAGCAGGGTGTCGGCCTGGGCCCGCACCCTGCTGACGCGGTCGCGCACCAGCTCGGCGAGGAAGGCGTCGAAGTCGGTGAAGTGCCGGTGCAGCACGCCTTTGGCGCAGCCGGCCTCCGTCGTGACCGCCCGGCTGGTCAGCGCGTGCGGCCCGTCCCTGAGCAGGACGCGCTCGGCGGCCTCGAACAACTGCTCGCGCGGATCGCGCAGCGCCACCCCTGTCGGCATGCGTGCTTCCCTTCGCTGGACGAGTGGGCGCTCGCCCACTACGGTGGGCGCATGCCCACTTTACCTGCGCCAGGACCGGAGCCGCACCGGGAACGACAGGCCGCCGAGTCCTTCGGCGCGGACCCCGAGCGCTACGACCGGACCCGTCCCCGCTACCCCGCCCCGCTGGTGGACCGGATCGTCGCCGCCGCCCCCGGGCCGGACGTGCTGGACGTCGGCATCGGCACCGGCATCGCCGCCCGCCGGCTCAGGGCCGCCGGATGCCGGGTGCTCGGCGTCGAGGTCGACCCCCGCATGGCCGCGTTCGCGCGGCGCGGCGGATTCGACGTCGAGGTGTCCGCCTTCGAGACCTGGGACCCCGCCGGCCGGACCTTCGACGCGGTCGTCTCCGCGCAAACCTGGCACTGGATCGACCCCGCCGCCGGCGCCGCCAAAGCCGCCGGGGCGCTGCGGCCCGGCGGCCTGCTGGCGGTGTTCTGGAACGTGGCCCAGCCTCCGCCCGCCCTGAGCGACGCCTTCGCCGAGGTCTACGCCCGGGTGCTGCCGCACCTGCCGGGCCTCGGCGCGGCGATGTCCGCCCAGGACGCCTACGCGCCGCTGTTCGCCAAGGCGACCGACGGGATGCGCGCCACGGGCGCCCTCACCGAGCCCGAACAGTGGCGCTTCACCTGGGAGCAGGCGTACACCCGCGACGAGTGGCTGGACCAGGTGCCCACGATCGGCGGCCACAGCCGATTCCGGCCGGCCGAACTGGACGCGCTCCTGGCGGGCGTCGGAGCCGCGATCGACGCCGCCGGAGGCGGCTTCACCATGGCGTACACCACCGTCGCGGTCACCGCCACGCGTGCGTGACGACGGTTCCGCTTACTCGCGGGCGCGGCCCTGACGACGGCGTCGCCTCCGCGACGACGGTTTCGCTTCCTCGACGGAGGGCAGGCGACGAAGGTCCCCCGAACGACGGAGGTAGGCCCTATGCCGACCGCACGAGAGATCATGACGCCCGGAGCCGAGTGCGTCAACGCCGACGAATCCGTGATGAAGGCGGCCGAGAAGATGGCACGCCTGGACGTCGGCTCGCTGCCCATCTGCGGAACCGACGACCGGCTCAAGGGGATGCTCACGGACCGCGACATCGTGGTCAAGGTACTCGCCAAGGGCAAGGACCCGGGCAACTGCCTGGCCGGTGAGCTCGCCCAGGGCGAAGCCGTCACCATCGGCGCCGACGACGACGCGCGGGAGATCCTGCGCACCATGGCCTCGCACAAGGTGCGCAGGCTGCCCGTGATCGACGGGCACAAGCTCGTCGGGATCGTCGCACTCGCCGAGGTCGCCAGATCGGTGCCCGACGCGACCGTGGGCGACCTGCTCGACGCCCTCACGACCGACTGACCGGGCGCGCGGGAAAGGCCGGTGACCGAAGATCGGTCACCGGCCTTCCGCACGCCAGAGCCCGGGACCCCGCGCCCTGAGGCGGGCCGCTTACGTACCCGCCTCCAGCATTCCTGAGAGGAGATCCGGGCCGAAGATCACGCCGTTCCAGTCGTACTCGAAGCGCTGCGCGGTGTAGACGCACCCCACCTGCTGGAAGCCGCCAGGTGCGGAGGCCCACAAGGCGCCGGCCGGTGCGTCCCCCACAGCTCTGTCGCCCTTGACGTTCCACGGTCGCGCCCAAGCGCCGATGCGGACGTCGGCGACCAGGCTGTCATCATCGTTCGGGTTGTTCCAGGGCCAGCAGAACCCCGCCGTGATCCGTGCCGAGTAGCCGGCCTTCAGCCGGGCCCGCAGCAGGGCCTCCAGCTCGTGCGGGGACTCGCTGAGGGAGACGGCGAAGTGGTCGTCTCCCTTCCACACCTCCGGAGCCTCGCCGTCCAGGCCCAGCAGGCGTAGCACCCACTCCTCGTACCTGCGGCTCCCGCCGCACCGGAACTACGCGTTTAGATCGACCTGGTGCACGGCAAGGCCGAGGGAATGAGCGTGGGTGGTGATGTCGGCGACGCGCCCCTTGGGCTTGGCGGCCATGAAGTTGTTGAAGTACTTGAACATGGCCTTCATCCGGGTCGGCCCCTTGGCGACGACTCGCCTCATCGTCTCGGTGAAGGAGCGTGAACCGGTGCAGAACCGAGTATCCACACTCGGAGATCTCGCCGAGCAGACAGCGCGATGACGCTCTTGCCGGAGCCGGGCCCGCCGGTGATGATCACGACTTGCTTGGAATTGCTCGCGCGGGCCTTCTCCACCGCGTGCATGACCATCTCGAAGGCCAGTCGCTGCTCGGCCAGCAGGACGAACTGACCGCGGCCCGTCTTGTTGAAGAGCCGGGTGCGCTCGTCCTCGACGTGGTCGTAGAGATCGTGGATGTCCAGGTCGTTGGCGTTGTGCAGGTAGACCACCCCGCGCACCGCGTTCCGGTGCTGGTCCAGGGCTCCGACGAGGTCGGCCAGGTATTCGCAGTAGCCTCGCACCTGGACGACCGGGTGAAGCTTGGGCCGGTTGCCCATGCCCGACACACCAGGACGAGCTCTGCGTCGTCCTCGTACAGCTCGGCCTGGCTCCACTGCTTGAGCTCGGTAGGAGTCGGCTCCCGTGCGCCGGTCGCGTCCGGCGAGGATGACGTCCGCCCGCTTGCTGGTTAACGGCAGTTGGTGCTCGATGAGCATCTCGACGCCGCCCAGCCCGGCTTCGACCAGATCACGGGCCAGGATCGGGAGACTCCGGTCCCAGGACCTGCGCTCCCCCTTGCCCGGATTGATGCCCTGGGTCGCTCGCAGGTCCTCAGCGATCACCTCACTGAGGACGCGCTCGGGCACCGACTCAGATACCGAGGCGGAAGCCCGTCGGGCCGCATCACCGATACGTCCAGAAAGATTACCTGGATCTTCGTCGCCGTGCTGGGCCGTGGAGTCGCCGAGCAGCATCGCCGGACAGGGGGTGCCTCGTGGTCCGACCGATCGGCGGAAGTGACCGCCGGACGAATGCGAGCCGTCGCGTTGGAACGGACGCGTCCGAAGCCCTTGGTTGTACGCACGGCATTCGCTTCTTGGATCAACGAGTTGGGAGGAATCCCAAGAAAGTTGGTTCACGGGGCAATGAGCACGTATGGGGTTATCGTCAATTAGGGGCCCTTGACAGCTGTACGAGGAGATCGGCATGCCTGGTCCTGATCGCGAGGCAATACAGGCAGCGGTAGCGCGTATCCAGAAGCTGTCCGACGACAACTGGTGGGCCCTGCATGCCTCCTGCCGGCTCATGGAAGCCGGCGCGTGGGTGGGCCCGGCCGGCAACCGCTTCGACCAGGCGGTGCACGGCTACCAGCGAGAACTTCACGCGATGCTCACCCAGGCCGTCGCCCTGGCCAGGGACGAACTGTCGAGGGCGAAATGAGCTTCAGCGGAGTCAAGCTGCCGGAGTTCGACACACTCGTCACGCGCCACACGGCGGCCGCCACACAAATGGAAGAGTTGGCTTCCCGTTTATATCAAGAGCTCACCGGCGCAGGCCTCGACATCACTCCCGCGCAACGGATCAGGAAACTCGCGGCACAGGTCGGACAGGAAGCCGAAGACCTTCGCAGACGCCAGCGCATCATCCGCGAGATGGAGCGTCACAAGATCGCCTTCGGAGCGTCCGTGGCGACAGGATCCATCATCACCGTGCCGGACTCACTCACCGAGGCCCAGGGGCTGCTCGACGGCACGCTAGCGGCCAAGGCGGCCAAGGCCGCAGCCGCCGGAGACAAGAACGCGTTGAAACAACTAAGGGCATACGCGTCGAGGGCGCGAGACCCGGCATTCGTGAAAGCGTTCCTCAGTCAGATCGGCGCCAAGGGCCTCACAGGGCTGCCGGCCGCGATCGCCGCCCAGCTGCGTGCCGATGCCGCGGCGGGGAACGCGGGCGCGACGTCCAAGGAAGCTCGGGAGGCGATGCGATTACTCGCCACGGCGCTGGCCAAGGGCACCGATCCCAACGATCCCGCCTACATGGGCAACGCCTTCCTCGACGACCTGGTCAAGCGCGGACGCAGCGAGTTCAAGGTTAACGGCACCTCCTACTTCGGCTATCAGGCCCAAGCGCTGATCTGGCGAGCGAGCGAGGGGAAGCCGCCGTTCTCGGGGAAGTTCATGCAGGTGGTCGGACGAGACGCTGTCGTCTTCGAGAAGGAGCAGTTCGAGGACCGTTGGAAAGCGTCCAAGGACGCCATCGGCAGCGCTCTGGGGAGCCGACAGGTGCCCATGGCGGACCTGGCCACCGTGCTCGGCGTCGCCGAATGGATGATCCCCGGAACGCCGTCGATCGGCCCCGCTAAGCAGCCCGTCAACCAGTCACCGCACCGGACCGGCTCGGCGGTCATTGATGATCTGTTCCACGCGGCGTCCAGCGACGCGAAGGCCGCCCAGGCCCTGCTGAATCACACGCCGGCAGAGTGGAAGCAGTCAGTGCTGTCATACATGCTGACCGACCGCCTCCCCGCGTTTCAGTTTCACGGCAACACCGACCCGTTCGCTGAGGCACTGCGGAAGGCCATGGCCGATAAGGACCCGGTCTCCCTAGCCTTGACCACAGAGGCACTGAACACGCTTAAGGTGCACGCTGAAAAGGTGTTCCTGCCCGGTGACGACGACCGACTCTCTATCGCCGACCGTAAACTGTACGACCAGCTGAGTTTCCTCAGGCGCCCCGTGGGCAGCGCCCTGGCCGCGCATATCGACCAGGTGTACGGCACGTACATAACCAGATCCGGTGGATTCGACGGGTTGGGCAAGGCTGACATGGACCGGCTGCTGGTGCTGGTCAGCAGCGATCGGGATGCCGCCGTCGAGCTCCAGGCGGCCGAAGCGGCACGCGTGGTTGAGCGAGTCAACACCCATTATCCGACGAGCGGAGAAAAGGGCATCAAGGAACAGCTCATCCCCGAAGCGAAAGTCTTCGGCCACCTGGTGGAGGCACGCAGGCTGGCTTTGCTCGCCAACGCATGGAGCGAAGAGCAAGCGAAGAAGGACGTGAAAGATACGCTGAACGCTGCGCTTGCCCTGCTTACCTCGCCTGTCGGGAGCCTGGGCACGAAGGCGGCAGGCGAACTCGGCGAATTGGCAGGCGGAAAGGGTGCAGAGTACACATTCGACCGACTCTCGTCGTACATCGCCAATCACCTCATTCAGACGAGTGTCACCTCCGGCGAGGCGCTGAGCACTGCGTCGAATCAGAATGAGGTGGTCAACTGGCTGATGCATAGCGCTGTCATCAGTGCCAAAATCGCCGCAGGAGACTGGCCGGCAGAGGCTATGGAGGACGCCAAAGGCTCAAGTTACGTCACCAACGACGCTCCACCCGAGTTGAAGCCCATGCATGAAATAATTGCGAATCCCGAGACCTTCGACGACTTCATGGAATGGGCACGCCGGCATTCCACCATCGAAAGCACCTCCAACGAGTTGGCGAACACCGTGCACACGGCTCGTGACAATACGCACGACAACCTCAACATCACCGGATACTGACATGCCGTTCCGAGTTACCCGACAGTCCCGCAGCGCCGTCGTCGGCCTGACACTGCTATTTGTCCTGGCCGCCGGCTGCACCGATGACACTTCAACGTCATCCCCCGGACCAGAGGCCAAGACTTCGAGCAGTCCTGTCGTCGACTCCTCACCCTACTGGTGTGACTTCCTCCCTCAGCAGGCAGTCCGGACGATCACCGGTCTTTCTATAACGATTGAGGAGCGCAAGACCGGTGTGCCCACCACCCATGGGCAATGCGCGCTTCGCAATGATTACGACCGACTTTCGCTCGTGTGGTCGGTAAGAGATGGCGACGGCGTCTTGGACACCGCGCGGGAGAATTTCGGCGATCGTCAACTGGCGACACTTCCGGAAAATCTCGGTACCGGGCTCATCGCTTATACTGCTCGGTTGCCACGCAGCAGGCCGTACTACACGATGATGTTGTTTCGATGCGGGAAAAAGCGGCCGTGGATCAGCGTTGATTTGTCGGAAGTGAGGGAAGGGCGCGACCCTGTGAGCGACTTGATAGAGTTGCTCACCATTGCCCGTGAACGCTACGGCCAGCTCCACAGATGCACTCCCACGCCAATCTAACAAGGTCGAAGTGGACCCGGCGTGCGGTGTGAAACCAATGGAGACGGCACAGATCCGTGATCCCCGTCCAGGAAACGCAGGTGCCGCCGCGCCAGCGGTCCGCCGGCTCCGCAACACGCGGCGACCCGCGCGGGGTCCCTGGACCAGGCCGATGATCTCGTCGCCGAACGCGGCGCGCGGCTCGCCCGGCGGCGGGATTTCCGGGGAGTCAGGACGTCGCTGTCCGGAAGTCCACGACCGCGCGCGACCGTTCGGCCCGATCGAGCGCGGCGCGCGCCCTCACCGCGCCTTCGTCGGTCAGCAGGTAGTAGTGGCGGGCACGGCGGCCTTCGGCCAGGTGCTCGGCCGGAGACTCCTCGTGGCGCTCAAGCCAACCGAACTCACGCTCCAGTCGCGCCAGGATCGGGTAGACCGTACCGGGGTGCTGCCGGGTCTTCTCGCACAGTTCCAGGCCGTAACGGCGCTTGGCCGGATCGGACAGCAGCACGTGCAGGACGAGCATCGTGGACAAGGTCATCCGAGGGCTGCCAGCCATGTATCGAACTCTAAATATCACGTACGGAACGTGACATCACTTCCACGGTGACATCCGTCTGGCCCGGGTATGCGTGCATGTGGCGTGTCACTCGGACCCCTTCTCCCGTTCGGGACTCGTTCGGGGTCGTGAGAAGGTGGGCGGGTGATCGCGGTGCTGGGTGAGTGCGTGGCCGACGCGTTCGCGGATCGGCGGGCGGGTGAGCTGACGCTGCGCGTGCTGCCGGGCGGCGGGCCGGCGAACACGGCGGCGGCGCTGGCCAGGCTCGGCACGCGGGCGAGGTTCCTGGGGCGGGTCTCGGGTGACGTGTTCGGGCAGTTGTTCCGGGAGCGGCTGGCCGGGGTGGATCTGGCGTACGCGGTCGAGGCTCGCGAGCCGAGCACGCTCGCGGTGGCCGGGCTGGACGACGGCGGCGACGCGCGCTACAGCTTCCACGCCGAGGGCACGGCCGACTGGCAGTGGACCGCGGCGGAGTTGCCCGAGCGGGCGCTCGACGGGGTGCGGTGCCTGCACACAGGGTCGCTGGCGCTGGTCAGGCCGCCGGGACGGGACGTGGTGGAGGCGTTCGCGGCGGCGGCCGCGCGGCGGGTGACGGTCTCGGTCGATCCCAACGTGCGGCCGAGCCTGGCGGCGCGGGAGGCGTACGCGGTCGAGCGGTGGTGCGCCTTCGCCGACGTGCTGCGGCTCAGTGACGAGGACCTGGACTTCCTGCGGCCCGGCGAGCCGGTGGAGCGGGTCTGCGACGAGTGGCACGCCGCGGGCGCCCGGCTGGTGGTGGTGACGAGGGGGCGTTCCGGGGCGCTGGTGTCGCTGGGCGGAGCGCGCGCCGAGGTGCCCGCGCCCGCCGTGGACGTGGTCGACACGGTGGGCGCGGGCGACGCGTTCACCGCCGGGCTGCTGCACTGGCTGGACGGGCGCGGGCTGCTCGGCGGCCGGTTAGCGGGGCTGGATCTCGCGGCGGCGCGGCAGGGCGCGGCGTTCGCGGCGCAGGTGGCGGCGCTGGCCTGCACCGTGCGGGGCGCGGACCTGCCCGCCGGGCTGAACCTGCCGCCGGACGGGTGAGACCTCACGCCTCATGAGACGCGAGCGGGTCAGCGGGAGCGCGTCAGGGTGTCTCGGACGTCCATGAGGGCGAAGCCGAGCAGGTTGAGGCCGCGCCAGGTGGCGGGTGAGGCCGCGTCGGGGTCGTCGGCGGCCAGGCCGATGCCCCAGACCGGGTCCAGCGGGCTGGCCTCGACCAGCACCCGTCCGCCGGTGCCCAGCAGGAACTCCTTCAGGTCGGCGTGCTGCCCGAACTTGGCGACGTTGCCCCGGACCACGATGTCGTAGCGGTGGGCGGCCCAGGTCTCCTCGTCGAAGCCGCCGACGGAGCGGCCGAGCTTCTTCGCCTCGCCCGGGTGGGCCGCGGCCAGGATCTTCTCGGCCGCCGCCTCGTCGCCGAACAGCAGCGCCTTGTGCGCCATCATGTAGTGCTCGGCCGAGCGGTAGTGACGCCCGTCCTCGGTGAACTCGGCCGGCCACCACTGGCTGAGGCAGCCCTGGCCCGGGCTGCCGTCGCGGGCGGGCCGGTGACCCCAGAAGAAGAGGTAGCGCAGCGGCCGCCCGGCCAGTTCGGCGGCGACGGCCTCGGGAACCGACCGGGGAAGCGTCTCGGACATGACCTCACTGTGTCACATCGCCCGTTGTGAACGCCCGGGCGGTGAGAGCCGGTTTGCCGTGGGGCAGGTCGGGCATGCGGTGGGCAAGCGAAGGATGGGGGTTGCGATGGCCGAGTACGAGGCGACGTGCGGCATGCCTGCCGACAGTGTGGTGGTGTTCGGGGTCGCGTCCGATCTGACGCTGGTGAACAGGTGGTTGCCGCACGGCCTGTGGGTGCGCGGAAGCGGGCCTGACAGGGTGGAGGCCGGCGGCGAGGTGGTGCCGGGGGACGGCGTGCACGAGGGTCTGTTCCGGGTCCAGGACGACCAGCTGAGAGTGGAGTGGGGCGGTCGTGACCATCCCGAGTACGCGGGCTGGCTGCAGGTGGCCGACTCCGCCAGCGGCACGAGCGAGGTGACGGTGCACATCTCTCTCCTGGACGAGCCCGAGGAGGAGTCGTCGCCCGAGCGCGCCGCCCAGGTGCGCGGCATGCTCGACGAGTCGCTGTCGCGGCTGCGGGACGAGGTGGGCGACCGCCTGACGAACTCGGGCTGATGGATGGAGCCGCTGCTCATCCTGCACGCGGCGGCCGCGCTCCTCGCCCCCTGGCTGGTCCGCCGGTACGGGCGGGGTGCGATGCTGCTGCTCGCGGCGGCTCCCGCGGCCGGGTTCTGTTACGCCCTGGTGGGCCCTGAGCCGTCGGCCCGCCCGTGGGCTCCCGCGCTCGGGCTGACGCTGGCGTTCCGCGCCGACGAGGTCAGTCTGCTGATGATGGCGCTGGTGACCGGCATCGGCGCCCTGGTCATGGTCTACAGCGCGCGCTACTTCAGCTCCGGCGAGCCCGGGCTGGGACGGTACGGCGCGATCATGATGGCGTTCGCCGGGTCCATGCTGGGCCTGGTCACGGCCGACGACCTGCTGCTGCTGTACGTGTTCTGGGAGCTGACGACGGTCTTCTCGTACCTGCTGATCGGCCATCACCCGGAGAACCGGGCGAGCAGGCGGGCCGGCATGCAGGCGCTGGTCGTCACCACGCTGGGCGGGCTGGCGATGCTGGCCGGGTTCGTGATGATCGGGCTGGCGGCGGGCACGTACCGCATCTCGGCGATCCTCGCCGACCCGCCGCAGGTCGCGCCGGTGGCGCTGGTGCTGGTGCTGGTGGGGGCGCTGGCCAAGTCGGCGATCTTCCCGTTCAGCGCGTGGCTGCCGGCGGCGATGGCCGCGCCCACGCCGGTGTCGGCGTACCTGCACGCGGCCGCGATGGTCAAGGCGGGCGTCTACCTGCTGGCGCTGCTGGGGCCCGCGTTCGGGGACGTGACGGCGTGGCGGGCGGTCGCGGTGCCGCTGGGCGCGCTGACGATGCTGCTGGGCGGCTGGCGGGCGCTGCGGGAGACGGACCTGAAGAAGCTGCTGGCGTACGGCACGGTCGGCCAGCTCGGCTTCCTGATCGTGCTGTTCGGGGCGGGCACCGGCGCGACCGCGCTCGCCGGGGTGGCGATGCTGCTCGCGCACGCGCTGTTCAAGGCGTCGCTCTTCCTGGTCGTGGGGGTGGTGGACCGGGCGGCGGGCAGGCGGGACCTGCGCGGGCTGAGCGGGCTGGGCCGCTCGATGCGGTGGACGTGCGGGGCGGCGGTGCTGGCCGGGGCGTCGATGGCGGGGCTGCCGCCGCTGGCGGGGTTCGTGGCCAAGGAGGCGGCGCTGGGGGCGCTGCTGGACGACCCGCTGGTGCTGGGGGCGGTGGTGGCCGGGTCCGCGCTGACCGTCGCGTACACGCTGCGGTTCCTGTGGGGGGCGTTCGCCGCGAAGCCGGGCCGCAGGGCGACGCGGGTGAAGCGGCCGGCGGCGCTCATGGTGGCGCCCGCCGCGCTGCTGGCCGGGCTGGGGCTGGTGCTGGCGCCGCTGGCCGGCTGGTACGAGACGGCGATGGCTGTCTACTCGGACGCCTTCCCCGACCAGGGGCACGCCACGCACCTGGCGATCTGGAGCGGGGTCGGGCCGCCGCTGCTGCTGTCGCTGCTGTCGCTGGCCGTCGGCGGGGTGCTGTTCCTGGCGCGCGAGCCGGTGGCGCGGCTGGGGGCGGCGCTGCACGTCACCGACACGGGCGTGGCCTTCTGGCACGCGCTGCGCCGCACGGACCTGGGCGCGCTGCAGGTCACCGGGGTCATCCAGCGCGGCTCGGTGCCCGACTACGTGCTGCTCACGCTCGTGTCGCTGGCCGGCGTCGGGACGCTCGCGCTGTCGTACGGGCCGCCGCTCTCACTGGACACGCCGGTGACGTGGTGGCAGCGGGGCGAGCAGCCGCTGCTCGCCGTCCTGATCGCGGTGGCGGTCGTGCTCGCCCTGCGCGCCCGCAGCTACCTGCTGCTGGCCCTGTCCGTCGGCATGACCGGGTACGGGGTCGCGCTGCTGTTCCTCGCCCACGGCTCCCCCGACCTGGCGCTGACCCAGTTCCTCGCCGAGACGCTCAGCCTGGTCATGTTCGTGCTGGTGCTGCGGCGGGTGTCGAACCCGCCGGTGGAGGCCCGGCTGCCGCTGGCGCTCCGGCTCGGCATCGGCCTGGTCATCGGCGCGGTGGTGGTCGTCGCGGGCGTCCTGGCGATGGACGCCCGGCAGACGCAGCCGGTCGGGGACCTCATGGCCGGGGCGGCGGAGCGGGCCGGGGCGGGCAACATCGTCAGCGCCCTGCTGCTGGACATCCGGGCCTGGGACACGATGGGCGAGAGCACCGTGATCGTGGTGCTCACGCTCGGCGTCACCAGCCTGATCTACCTGCGCCGCACCTCGTACGCGATCGGCAGGAGGCCCTCGCGGCCGCGTCCCGGCCGGCCGTGGCTGGCGTCGGCGCTGCCGGAAGGGGATCGGGCGCTGGCCTTCGAGGTGGCCGCCCGGCTGACCTTCCACACGGTGCTGGTGCTCTCGGTGTTCCTGCTGTTCGTCGGGCACAGCCAGGTCGGCGGCGGGTTCTCGGGCGGGATCGTGGCGGGGCTGGCCATCACGGTCCGTTATCTGGCGGGCGGGCGGGACGAGCTGGCCCGGGCGGTGCCGATGCACCCCGGCGTGCTGCTCGGGGTGGGGCTCACCCTGTCGATCGGGACGGCGCTGGTCGGGCTGGCGTTCGGCGGGGAGGCGCTGAGCATGCTGGCCGCCGACGTGACGGTGCCGCTGGTCGGCACCGTGCACCTGTCCACGGTGCTCCTGTTCGATCTGGGGATCTATCTGACGGTGGTGGGAATGGTGCAGGACGTGTTGCGGGCGCTGGGGGCGGAGTTGGACGAGCAGATCGAGGCGTCATGACGATCTCCCTGGTGCCGCTGCTCGTGTGCGGCCTGCTCGTCGCCGCCGGGGTGACGCTGCTGCTGGAACGGAGCCTGGTCCGGGTGCTGGCGGGCGTGATCCTGCTCGGCAACGGGGTCAACCTGCTGATCGTCACCGTCGGCGGCGACGCCGGCGCCCCGCCGCTGCTCGGCCGGTCCGACCCGGACCGGATGGCCGACCCGCTCCCCCAGGCCATGGTGCTGACCGCGATCGTCATCACGCTCGCCGTCACGGCGTTCCTGCTGGCCATGGTGCACCGGGCCTGGCAGCTGCGCGACTCCGACGAGGTGAGCGACGACACCGAGGACCGCTGGGTGCGGCTGCGCGCCCGGCGCGGCCAGCTCGGCGAGCGGGTGCGGGCCCGGCAGGCGGAGTACGACCTGCTGGTCGCCGAGCAGCGGGCCGAGCTGCACGTGGAGCCGACCAAGGGCGAGCGGCTGGCCCATCGGCGGACCGATCGCAGGAAGCTCAAGCACCGCCAGCGTGAGGCGCGCAGGCAGATGCGCCGGGCCATCAGGGCCGAGCGGGAGCGTCAGGCTCTCGCGCTCGACCCCGAGTTGGAGGGCGACGACTAGTGGAGGCGTTGATCCCGCTCCCGGTGCTGCTCCCGCTGCTGGCCGCGGGCGTCAAGCTGGCCATCGGCGCGCGGCTGCGGCGGGTGCAGGGGGCGATCAGCATCACCACGCTGGCCGTGAACCTGGTGGTGTCGGCGGTGCTGCTCGTCCAGGTGGACACGCACGGCCCGATGGTCGCGCGGATCGGCGGCTGGGAGGCGCCGATCGGGATCACGCTGGTCGCCGACCGGCTGTCCGCGCTCATGCTGGTGACCTCGTCGGCGGTGACGCTGTGCGTGATGGTGTACTCGGTGGTCAGCGCCTACGACCGGCAGGAGGACGTCGCCCCGATGGCGATCTTCCACCCGGCGTTCCTGGTGATGCTGGCCGGGGTGGCAAACGCGTTCCTGACCGGTGACCTGTTCAACCTGTTCGTGGCGTTCGAGATGCTGCTGAGCGGCTCGTACGTGCTGCTCACGTTCGGCGGCACCCCGTCCAGGATCCGGGCCGGGGCGACGTACACGGTCATGGCGCTGATGTCCTCGATGCTGTTCCTGATCGCGCTGGCGGTCGTGTACGCGGCCACGGGGACGCTCTCGATGGCCCAGCTCGCCGAACGGTTCGCGGACCTGACGCCGCAGGTGAAGCTGCTGGTGGAGCTGTTGCTGCTGCTCGCGTTCGCGATCAAGGCGGCGATCTTCCCGGTGTCGGGCTGGCTGCCGGACTCGTATCCGACGGCGCCCGCGCCGGCGACGGCGGTGTTCGCCGGGCTGCTCACGAAGGTCGGCGTGTACGCGATCTTCCGGCTGGAGGCGCTGCTGTTCCCCGGCGGGCCGGTGGGGACGCTGCTGCTGTGGGCGGCGCTGGCCACGCTGGTGCTGGGCGTGCTGGGCGCGGTGGCGCAGGCCGACATCAAGCGGATGCTGTCGTTCACGCTGGTCAGCCATGTCGGCTACATGGTGATGGGCGTCGGGCTGGCGACCGTGGCGGGGCTGGCGGGCGCCGTCTTCTACGCGGTGCACCACATGACCGTGCAGACCAGCCTGTTCCTGGTGGCCGGGCTGATCGAGCGGCGCACGGGCACCACGTCGATCAACCGGCTGGGCGGGATGATGCGCGGCGCGCCGCTGCTGTCGCTGCTGTTCTTCGTGCCCGCGATGAACCTGTCGGGCATCCCGCCGATGTCGGGGTTCCTGGGCAAGCTGGCGCTGGTCCAGGCGGGGCTGGAGGTGGGCGGGGTGCTCCCGGTCGCGCTGGTCACGGCCGCGCTGGTGACGAGCCTGCTCACGCTGTACGCGGTGGCGAAGGTGTGGGGGAAGGCGTTCTGGCGGGAGACCCGGGCCGACAGCGAGGGCCGGCAGGACGCCGGGGAGGAGCAGGTGGAGCGCAGCGCGGTGACGATCCCGGGGCTGTACGGGCCCACGGCGGCGCTGGTGGTGCTGGGGCTGGCCTACACGGTGCTGGCCGGGCCGCTGTCGTCGCTGACCGAGCGGGCGGCGGGCGAGCTGCTGGCGCGCCAGCCGTACATCACGGCCGTGCTGGGGCCGCGATGACGGCGAAACGGGAGACGGAGCGGGAGGCGCGGCGGGAGGCGGAGCGCGACTGGCTGGTGCCGCGGCCGTTCGGCCGCCCGGTGCCGCTGGCGCTGGTCGGCTGGCTGGCGCTGATCTGGGTGATGCTCTGGGGCGAGCTGTCGTTCGGCACCGTGCTGGGCGGGCTGGCCACGGGGGCGGTGGTCACGTTCCTGCTGCCGCTGCCGGCCCTCGATCCCGGCATCCGGTTCCGGCCGCTGCCGTTCGTGCGGTTCCTGGCCTGGTTCCTGCTGGACCTGGTGATGTCGACGGCGCGGGTGGTGTTCTGGGTGCTGCGGTCGGGGTCGCCGCCGACGGCGATCGTCTCGGCGCCGCTGCGCACCTCGTCCGAGGCGATGACTGTGATGATCATGGTGGCGGTGACGACGGTGCCGGGCAGCGTCGTCCTGGCGGCGGACCGGGAGCGGGGACGCCTGACGATCCACGTGCTCGGCCGCAGCGGCACCGACGCGGAGGTGGCCGAGGTGACCCGGCTGGAGGTGGCCGCGCTGGAGAGGCGGATCGTGAGCGCGTTCGGCACCGGTGACGATCGGAAGGAGCTGAAATGACCACGGTGTACGCGGTGACGCTGGCGCTGCTCGGCCTCGGCGCGGTGGCGGCGCTCTACCGGCTGGGGCGGGGGCCGACCACGCTGGACCGGGCGGTGTCGGTGGACGTGATCACGTCGCTGGCGATGTGCGGGGCGGGCGCCTACGCGGCCGTCTACGGTGACTACTCCGACGTGCCCGTCCTGCTGGTGCTGTCGCTGCTCGGGTTCGTCGGGACCGTGTCGCTGGCCCGGTACTTCCCGGAGGGCGGGCAGTGAACGCGCTGGACGTGGCGGCGGCGGTCTGCCTGCTGCTGGGGGCGCTGCTCGCGCTGTCGGCGGGGCTCGGGATGGTCCGCTTCCGCGCCACCCTGGACCTCATGCACGTGGCCACCAAGCCGCAGGTGCTGAGCGTGCTGCTGGTGCTGCTGGCGATGTGGCTGCGGGAGCCGACCTGGGCCATGGCCGGACCTCTGGTCATCGTGGCCGTGGCCCAGATCATCACCGTGTCGGTGGCGGCCTACGTGGTGGCGCGGGCCGACCACCGCCGGTCAGACACCGGCTCCGGCTCCTCCTGAGCGGCGGCCCTCACTCTCCTCCTCGGGCGTGTCGGCTGTGCGGTCGCTCGCGCGGTCGAGCGCCGGCTGGACGAACCACGCCCAGGCGGCCAGCGCGGCCACCACGCCTCCGGTGATCCAGGCCAGGGTGGAGTCGAACAGGAAGTCGACCACCAGCATGGTCGCGGACGACATCGACAGCACCAGCGCCAGCGCGCCGGCGATGCCGTAGAGGTTCGAGCGGTGGACCAGCCTCTCCTTCATCCCCTGGCGGAACAGCACCCGGTGCTGGTTGGCCGGGGCGATGTAGCAGATGGACGCGACCGCCGCCGAGACCAGCGCCACGTAGAAGAGCCACCGGTCGAACGCGCCCAGCCGGGCGAAGCCCTCCGAGAAGGGCACGGTGAGCAGGAAGGCGAACAGCACCTGGACGCCCGTCACCGCCACCCGGGCGCCCTGCAGCAGCTCGACGAAGTTGCGGTCGGCCCGTTCCTTCCGGGTCTCCTTCTCCTGCTCAGGCACCTGTTCCACGCGTACCGCCTCCCGGGTATGTCTCGATATGTCGTGAAATTAGAAGCTGTTACTGCCAAGGTAAAGCGGCGGCAAACTCCTCGCCCGCCAGGAATGCCGCGACCACGCGCGCGAACGCGGCGGCCTGGAACTCCAGCGGCACCATGCCGTGCTCGATGACCGCGACCGACGCCCCCGGCAGCCGTCCGGCCAGGGGACGCAGTTCGGGGAAGGCGAAGGGGTCCCCGGCGGCGCCCACGCACAGCACGGGACAGCGGATCAGCCCGAGGCGGTCCTCCATCCGGTAGGCGCCGACCGCCCGGTGCCCGCCGGCCAGGTCGGGCCAGGCCGCGAGCGCGTCGCGGACGAAGCGGACCAGCAGTTCGGGGCGGCCCGGCGGGTAGAAGCCGGCCCGGCCCTGCCACAGCTCCACCAGATGGGAGCCGTCCTCCCGCTCCGTCACGTGGTCCACCGTCTGACGGCCGGCCCGCCGCCGCCGGGCCTCGGCGTCGATCAGCGGCGTGGACGACAGCACCAGCCGGCTCACCCGGCCGGGGGCCCGGGCCGCGACCTCCACGGCGATCACGCCGCCCGTGTGGTGGCCGGCGACCGCGGCCGTGTCGAGTCCGAGGGCGTCCATGAGGGCGAGCGTCCCGTCCGCGTACGCCTCGATGGTGTGCTCGGGCGGGGGCGCGGAGGAGCCGAAACCGAGCGTGTCCATCGCGATCGCCCGGTGGCCCGTACCGCCGAGCAGCGGGAGCACCTCGCGGTACTCGTCCCAGGAGCGGGGGGTCTGGTGAAGCAGGAGCACCGGCTCGCCGGTGCCGCACTCGGCGTAGTGGATCTGCCCCAAAGGGGTACGGACGTATCCGAATCCGATCATGCGCACCATGGTCCGCCTGTGGTGGCGGATGTAAAGGGTGTCACCGAACCGGCTTCGGGTAGGGCGTCAGTCATGCTGGATCAAGGCCAGGAGCTCGCGGTGCTGACGGTCAACGCCGGCTCGTCGAGCCTGCGCCTGGACCTCGTCGACGCGGGGGTGGTGGTCGACGGCGCGCACGGCGGGCGGGCGGCGGACCCGGAGTCGGCGCGGGCCGAGATCTCGGAGTTCCTGGGCCGCCACCTGGACCGGGACGTGGGCGCGGTCGCGCACCGGCTGGTGCACGGCGGCGACCTGGTGACCGCCCCCGTGGTCGCCGACGACGAGCTGGTGGCGGCGCTGCGCGGGATCACCGGCCTGGCCCCGCTCCACCTGCCGCCGGCGCTGGCCCTGCTGGACGCGGCCCGCGAGCTGCTGCCCGCGGTGCCGCACGTGCTCTGCCCCGACACCGCCTTCCACGCCGGGCTGCCCGAGTCGGCCGCGGTCCTCCCCCTGCCCGGGCCGTGGCGGGAGAGGTACGGGCTGCGCCGCTACGGGTTCCACGGCCTGTCGTACGCGTGGGCGGTGGACCGGGCGGCGGAGCTGCTCGGCCGTCCCGTCGCGGAACTGGACCTGGTGCTCGCCCACCTGGGCGGAGGCGCGTCGGTGTGCGCGGTGTCGGGCGGGCGGAGCCTGGACACCTCGATGGGGTTCACCCCGCTCGGCGGGGTGCCGATGAGCAAACGTTCCGGCAGCCTCGACCCTGGGCTGCTGCTGTGGCTGCTGGACGGCCGGCTGACCGTGGACGAGGTGCGCGACGGGCTGGAGCGGGAGTCCGGGCTGCTCGGCCTGTCCGGCGGCCTGTCCGGCGACACCCGCGTCCTGGTCGCCGCCGAACGCGACGGCGACGAGGACGCGGCCCTGGCCCTGCGGGTGTTCTGCCACCGGGTGAGCCGGGAGATGGCGGCCGCGGCGACGTCGCTGGGCCGGGTGGACGCGGTGGTGTTCACCGGCGAGATCGGCTGGGACCAGCCGGAGGTGCGGGAGGCGATCTGCCGCCGCCTGCGCCTGCTCGGCGTCGAGCCGCCGGTGCGCGGCAACCGGCACGACGACGGCGTGATCAGCCCGGCGGGCACCGCGGTGCCGGTGCTCCTCGTCGAGCCGCACGAGGAGCTCCAGCTGGCCCGCGAGTGCCTGCGCGAACTGTACGGCCCCGAGGCCGAGGTCTAGCCTCGGCCGAGCGCCCGCATGGCGGGCAGGGCGCGGTCGCCGAAGTCGAACAGGGCCTGGTTCTCCCAGGCGTTGCCGGTGGCCGGGTCGGCCGGGTCCCAGCCGTTGCCGGGCACGCCGGTCCAGGTGGCCTCCCAGGCGAAGACGCCCAGGCCCAGCCGGTCGGGGACGTTCCGTACGATGTCGGCGACCTTGGTCAGCAGGGCGGCCTGGCCCGCGGGGGTGGCCTGGTAGCCGGGGTACGGCTCGGGCGACAGGATGAGGTTCTCCCAGCCGTCGTCGTCGGCGGTGGTGAACGGGTAGCCGGTCTCCACGACGGCCACGGGCTTGCGGTAGCGGGTGGCGACGTCGTCGAGGTTGGCCTGGAACGCCTCCAGGGTGCCGTGCCAGTACGGGTAGTACGACAGGCCGATCACGTCGTGGCGGATGCCGTGCGCGGCGGCGTTGTCGAACCACCACCGGTACAGGCCGTTGTCTCCCCCGTTGGCCAGGTGGAGCACCACCCGGGTGTGGCGGGAGACGGCCTTGGCCGCGTCGTGGCCGGCGTTGAGCAGCCGGGCGGTGTTCGCCCAGTTCTGGTTGCTCCCGTCGGGCCAGAGCAGGCCGCCGTTGATCTCGTTGCCGATCTGGACCAGGTCGGCGGGGGTGCCCTGGCGGCGCAGCGCGTCGAGCACGTCGAAGGTGTGCCCGTACACGGCCCGCACCAGCTCGTCGAACGGCAGCGCGGCCCAGGCGGCGGGCTTGAACTGCTTGCCGGGGTCGGCCCAGGTGTCGGAGTAGTGGAAGTCGACGAGCAGCTTGAGCCCGGCCTTCTTGGCCCGCTGGGCGACGGCGAGGACCTGGGCCTTGGTGTTGTAGCCATCGGCCGGGTCCACCCAGACCTTGAGCCTGATGTGGGTGAGGCCCGCCCCGGCCAGGATGGCCAGCGGGTCGCCGCGGCGGCCGTCGGCGTGGCGGTAGACGCCGCCGAGCGCCTCGGACTTGGCGAGGCTGGAGACGTCGGCGCCGCGGACGGGCAGCCGCCGCTCGGCCTGGGCGGCCGGAGCCGCGGCGGCCAGGGTGGCGAGGCAGAGCAGAGCGATCAGTAACCGTCTCATGGGGTGCTCTCCTTGGGGGTGGGGGGTTGCTCCTCGACGACCGTGACGGCGCCGGCCGCGACGGTCACCGGTCCGTTGTGGCGCGCCCCGTCGAACACGTCCGTGCCGGTCACCCCCTCGACCGTCACCGGCTCGTCGCCGTGGTTGATGAGGAACAGGTGGCGGCCACGCCGCACCAGCTCCAGCGTGTCGGGCAGGCCGCGGGGCCGGGTCACGGCGGCCCGGTCGAGCAGCTCGGCCAGCAGCTCGCGCAGGCCGGTGACGGGGGCGGTGGCCAGGTACCAGGCGGCGCCGGCGCCGAGGTCGTGGCGAGTGAGCGCGGGATGCCCGGCGTCCGGCCCTGAGGCGAAGTCCCGCTCGGCGACGGCCGTGGCGGGCCGGACCCGCTCGGACCAGATCCGGCCGTCGAGGCCGCCGGTGACGGCGACGGTCTCGTGCTCGCGCAGCGGGTGGAACTCCTCGACGGACAGACCGAGGACCTCGCGCAGCGCGCCGGGGTGGGGGCCGGGGTGGATGGTGTCGTGCTCGTCCACAATGCCGGAGAAGTACGAGACGAGCAGGTTTCCGCCTGCTTCCACGTACCGGTGCAGGTTCTTGGCCGACGCCTCGGTCAGCAGATAGGCGCTCGGCGCGACCACCAGGCGGTAGCGGGTCAGGTCGGCGGACGGGTGGACGAAGTCGACGGTGACGTGCTCGCGCCACAACGCCTCGTAGAAGGCGTCGATCCGCTCCCGGAACCGCAGGTCCACCGACGGCCGCCAGTCCAGCTCCAGCGCCCAGTACGACTCCCAGTCCCACACCACGGCCACCTCGGCGCGCACCCGGCCGCCCCGCACGCCGGCGAGCGCGCGCAGGTCGGCGCCGAGTGCGACGATCTCGCGCCACTGCGCGGACCCGGGCCCCGCGTGCGGCACCATCGCCGAGTGGAACTTCTCGGCGCCGAACCGGGAGGCGCGGAACTGGAAGAACAGCACGCTGTCGGAGCCGCGGGCGACGTGCGCGAGGCTGTTGCGGCGCATCTCGCCGGGCCGCTTGGCGAGGTTCCTGGGCTGCCAGTTGACCGCGCCGGCCGAGTGCTCCATGAGCATCCACGGTTCTCCCCCGGCCACCGAGCGCGCCAGGTCGGCGGACATGGCCAGGTCGATGTGGTTGTCGGGCCGCTCGGCCTTCAGGTAGTGGTCGTTGGCGACGACGTCCAGCTCGCGCCCCCACCGCCACAGGTCGGTGGACTTGCAGTTGACCGTGCCGGCGAAGTTCGTCGTCACGGGCACGCCGGGGGTGATCTCGCGCAGCAGGTCGCGCTGCAGCGTGTAGTGCTCGCGGTGCTGGGCGTCGCTGAAGCGGGCGAAGTCGAGCCGCTGCGCCGGGTTGACCGCGGTGTGGTTGTGGCGGGGGGCGTCGATCTGGGACCAGTCGGTGTAGCGCTGTCCCCAGAACGTGGTGCCCCAGGCGTCGTTGAGCGCGGCCAGGTCGCGGTAGTGGTGGCGGAGCCAGTCGCGCCAGGCGGCGACGCTGTGCTCGCAGTAGCACTCCCCCAGCGGCGCCCCGTACTCGTTGTGCACGTGCCACAGGACCACGGCGGGGTGGCCGCGGTAGTGGGTGGCGAGCGCGCGCACCAGGCGGGCGGTGGCCTCGCGGAAGGCGGGCGCGCTGGAGCAGGCGCTCTGCCTGCCGCCGAAGCCGATGCGCACGCCGTCGCGGCCGACGGGCAGCGTGTCCGGGTGGCGGGCGGTGAACCAGGCGGGCGGCGCGGCGGTGGGGGTGGCCAGGTCGACCGCGATGCCGGCGGCGTGCAGGCGGTCGATGATCTCGTCCAGCCAGCCGAACTCGTACCGGCCCTCGTCCGGCTCCATCAGCGCCCACGAGAACATGCCGAGGCTCACCAGGTTGACCCCGGCCTCGCGCATCAGGGCCACGTCCTCCTCGTGCACCTCGCGCGGCCACTGTTCGGGGTTGTAGTCCCCGCCGTAGGCGATGCCGGCTGGACGCTCCGGATACATCCATCCCCCTTGTGCATACTTCTGTGAACGTGCACAGTAGCGCGCCCGCTCCGCGGTTGGAAGCCGAGCAGGAGATTAACGAGACCGTAACAGGCCCTTGACCCAGCCCTGCTCGCTGTTCCAGTCTGTGCACGTTCACAGAGAAAGCTGGAGGTATGCATGCGTGCCACACGCCTCGGAGCCGCCCTGGCCGCAGCGCTCGCGACCACCCTGACCCTCGCAGGATGCGGCGGCGGCGGCGAGCCCGCCGGCGCTCCGGAGGCGGCGGAGTCGCAGGCCCCGCAGGGCCCGGTCAAGCTCACGTACTGGACATGGGCCCCCAACATGGACAAGATCGTCGATATCTGGAACAAGGCCAATCCCGACATCCAGGTGACGGTCAGCAAGCAGGCGGGCGGCGACGACGCGGCCGCCAAGTTCCTCACCGCGGCCAAGGCCGGCAACCCGCCGGACCTGGTGCAGGCCGAGTACCAGCACCTGCCGTCGTTCGTGGCGGCCGACGCGGTGGCCGACCTCAAGGCCGAGACCGGGGCCGTCAAGGGCGAGTTCGGCGACGGCGTGTGGGGGCTGGTCACGCTCGGCACCGAGGGCGTGTACGCGGTCCCGCAGGACAGCGGCCCGATGATGCTCTTCTACCGCCAGGACCTGTTCGACAAGTACGGCATCGAGGTGCCGAAGACCTGGGACGAGTACGCCGAGGCGGCCCGCGCCGTGCGCGAGCGGGACTCCGGCGTCCACCTGGGCACGTTCTCCAGCAAGGACCCGGGCGCGTTCGCCGGCCTGGCCCAGCAGGCGGGCGCCCGGTGGTGGTCGATCAGCGGCGACGCCTGGAAGGTGGACGTCGCCGACGCCGCCACGGTCAAGGTCGCCGACTACTGGGGCGGCCTGGTCAAGGAGGGCGCCATCGACGACATGCCCTACTTCACCCCCGAGTGGAACAAGGCGCTCAACGACGGCAAACTGCTCACCTGGCCGTCGGCGGTGTGGGCGCCGGGCACGCTGGAGAGCAACGCGCCCAAGGCGAAGGGCAAGTGGGCGATCGCCCCGCTGCCGCAGTGGACCGCCGGCGAGAACGCCACCGGGTTCTGGGGCGGCTCGTCCGTGGCCGTCGCCGCCAAGTCGCCGCACCGGGCCGCCGCCGCCCGGTTCGTCACCTGGCTCAACACCGACCCCGAGGCGCTCGACGCGCTGGTGAAGCAGGCCGCGATCTACCCGGCGGCCACCAAGGCCCAGTCGGCGCTCGGCGAGGCGCCCGCCTACTTCGGCAACCAGCCGGACTTCTGGCAGCAGGCCGCGCAGTACGCCGCCGGAGCGCGCGGCTTCACCTTCGGGCCGAACGTCGGCGTCACGTACAACGCCTTCAGGGACGGCTTCGACAAGGCGCTGCAGGACGGCAGCCCGTTCGCCGACGCCGTCCGGGGCATGCACGAGGCCACGGTCGCCGACATGCGCAAGTCCGGGTTCTCGCTCGCGTCATGACGCGCCCCGTGAAGAGGCGGCGCGCCGCGCGCCGCCCCTCGCTCGCCCCGTACCTGTTCCTCACCCCGGCCGTCGTGCTGTTCACGCTGTTCCTGGCCGTGCCGATCGGCTACACCGGCTACCTGGCCACGCGCCGGACCCAGGTGTCCGGGTTAGGGCTCGGCAGCGGGTCGCGGCGCGAGGTGTCCGCCGGGTTCGGCAACCTCGCCGCCGCCGTCACCGACGGCGAGCTGTGGGCCGGGTGGCTGCGGGTGCTCGGGTACGGGACGCTCGTGCTGGTCGTGATGCTGGGGCTGGCGCTGCTGTTCGCGCTGGCCCTGGACTCGGCCCGGGTGCGGCTGGCCCGCTTCACCCGGATCGCGATCTTCCTGCCGTACGCGGTGCCGGGCGTGGCCGCCTCCCTGCTGTGGGGCTTCCTCTACCTGCCGTCGCTGAGCCCCATCCGGGCGGTGCTGGACGTGGACCTGCTCGGCGCCACCACGATCACGTACTCGATGGCGAACGTGGCGGTGTGGGGCGGGACCGGCTTCAACATGCTGGTGCTCTACACGGCGCTGCGCGCGGTGCCGCGCGACTACTACGAGGCGGCGCGGCTCGACGGCGCCTCCGAGACGCGGATCGCGCTGCTGATCAAGATCCCGCTGCTGCTGCCGGCGCTCATCCTGACCACCGTCTTCTCGATCATCGCGACGATCCAGGTGTTCACCGAGCCGACCACGCTACGGCCGTTCACGAACACGATCAGCTCCACGTGGAGCCCGCTGATGAAGGTCTACCGGGACGCGTTCGTCACCGGAGACCTGTACTCGGCGGCGGCCACCTCGATCGTCATCGCGGCGATCTCACTCGTCCTGTCGTTCGGATTCCTGCGCGTGGTCCGCGACCGCGCCTTCGGGGAGGGCTGATGGCGGCGACCGCGACCCGCCGGTCCCTGGGCCTGGCGCCGACCGCGCTGCTGCTGCTCGGCGCGGTGTACTGCCTGTTCCCCGTGAGCTGGGTGGTGATCGCGGCCACCAAGTCGCCCGGCGAGCTGTTCACCACGCCGACCCTGGCGCCGGGCACCGGCTTCTTCGGCAACGTGGCCGAGCTGTTCGCCTACCGCGACGGCGTGTTCTGGCTGTGGCTGCTCAACACCCTGCTGTACGCGGGAGGCGGCGCCCTGCTGTCGACCGCCGTGTCGGCCGTGTCGGGGTACGCCCTGGCCAAGTTCCGCTTCCCGGGCCGGACGGTGATCTTCAATGCGCTGATCGGCGGCGTCCTGGTGCCGGCCGTGGTGCTGGCCATCCCCCAGTACCTGCTGTTCTCGAAGATCGGGCTGGCGGACACGTACTGGGCGGTGCTGCTGCCGCAGATCCTGCACCCGTACGGCATCTACCTCGCCCGCGTCTACGCCGGAGCCGCCATCCCGGACTCGCTGCTGGAGGCGGGCCGGATCGACGGCGCGAGCGAGTGGCGGCTGATGTCGCGAGTGGCGGTGCCGCTGATGGCGCCCGGCCTGGTCACCATCTTCCTGTTCCAGTTCGTCGCCATCTGGAACAACTTCCTGCTGCCGTTCATCATGCTGGGCGACGACGGCAAGTTCCCGCTCACGGTCGGGCTCTACACGCTGCTGATGGCCGGGTCCAACCAGCCGTCGCTGTACAACCTGATCCTCACCGGGGCGCTGCTGTCGATCATCCCCCTGATCGCGCTCTTCCTCACCATGCAGCGATACTGGAGGACAGACCTGTCCTCCGGAGCGGTGAAATGAAGCGCCCTACCATCCACGACGTCGCCGCCGCCGCGGGCGTGTCCCGCGGCACGGTGTCCCGGCTGCTCAACGGCGACCGCTACGTCAGCCCGGCCGCGCGGGCGGCGATCGAGCGGGCCATCGCCGAGACCGGCTACGTCGTCAACCGCGCGGCCCGCAGCCTCGTCACCCAGCGCACCGGCTCGGTGGCGATGGTGCTGTCGGAGCCCGACCAGATGCTCTTCGAGGACCCCAACTACAGCACGCTCATCCGGGTGGCGATCCGCCGCCTGGCCGAGCGCGACATCTCGCTGGTGATGATGCTGGCCGGCAACGAGGGCGACCGCGACCGGGTGATCCGCTACCTGCGCGGCGGACACGCCGACGGCGTGCTCCTGGTGACCACCCACGCCGGCGACCCGCTGGCCGACGCCGTCGCCGCCGCAGCCCCCGCCGTCTCGTGCGGCGCGGTCATCGGGCGCGAGAACGTCATCCCGTACGCGGCCGCGGACGACCGCCTGGGCGCCCGGCAGATGACCGAATACCTGGTGAGCCGGGGCCGCAAGCGGATCGCCATGATCACCGGCCCGATGGACACGCCGGGCGGCATCCAGCGCCTGGAGGGCTTCGCCGACGTCCTGGGCCGCAAGGCGTCCAGGAAGCTCATCGCGCACGGCGACTGGACCCAGGCCAGCGGCGAGCGGTCGATGACCGAGCTGCTGGAGCGCGCCCCCGACCTGGACGCGGTGTTCGTCGCCTCCGACCTGATGGCCGCGGGCGCCCTGACGGCCCTGCGCGCGGCGGGGCGGCGGGTGCCGGACGACGTGGCGGTGGGCGGCTTCGACGACTCGTCGGTGGCCACCTCCACCCTCCCGCCGCTGACCACGATCAGGCAGCCGCTGGCGGAGATGGCCGAAGCGACCATCGACCTGCTGCTCGCCCTGCTCGACGGCGCCGAGAAGCCCGCCCCGGTGGTGCTGCCGACGGAGCTGGTCATCCGGGAGTCAGCCTGACCGCGCGAGCGGGTCCGGACACTACCCCTTCTCCCGTGGGTCGGCCAGCGAGATGTCGTAGATGGAGACCCATGAATCGTCCGTGAGCGCCGGATAGATCTCGCCCAAGTCATGGCGCATGTGATCAAGGCTCTTGAAGCCGTCGCGCTCAGCGTCGACGCGCGTGAGGTCGCCGAAACGCTGGTAGCGGATGCCGCTCACCCGGACGTGCTCCGCCGGCGTGGTGCGATCGCCTGGACTGTAGTCGTAAGTTTCGAACAACGGCAGGACATCGCTGATGGGGATCTCGACGGCACCCTTCCTGAAACGGATCGTCGTGACCTTCCTGCCCTCCCGCAGCCACGTGAGATAGGGGCCGTAGAGCGGGAGCTCAGTTCTGACGAAGACAACGGAGTCCGTCATGAGCTGCAGACGTCTGATCACCGAGGACACGGGCAAATGATCCGCCTCGAAGACCATTTCCTCACCCGCCGCCGACACCCGCAGGTCAAGAGCGCGCAGGGAGCCTTCCAGCGGGAGGTCGGCAAGCATAGGCGACAACGACTTGACCACGATGAACCGACCGATCCCAAGAACGTTGATCGGCATGTCCCGGAAAGCCTCCAGCGCCTGAGGGAGGGTTTCGACGATCGGCTCGCCACCCGCGTTGAAGCTGGTGTTGAGCAGCACAGGGATGCCGGTCTGCTCGGCGAAGCTGCTGAGGATGCGAGTGATGGCCTCGCCGTCGTCCTCGTCGACCGTCTGGACGCGGGAGGTGCCATCGGCGTTCACCACGGCAGGCAGCTCCCTCACGGCCTCCGGGGTTGCACGAAGCGCGAAGGACATGAAAGGGCTGTCATGCGCGGGTGCGAACCACTGATCCATCCTGCCTCGGAGAACGGTGGGGGCGAAGGGCATGAACCAATCACGTCGTTTCAAGGCATTCAACTCGGAAGTCACATCAGCCCGTCGTGGATCGGCGAGAATACTTCGTGACCCGAGCGCGCGCGGGCCGAATTCGGATCTCGCCTGGTACACACAGACAACTCCACCCGAGGCGAGAAATCCGCCCATCAGCCGGGAGAAGTCGGATGTCTCGAAGACCACGTATGAGGAAAGGCCTGCATCTTTGAGACTGCCGGCCACCGACGTCGAATCAATCTTCACAGGCGGTCCTATGCACACGGTGGAACTTTTCGCCAGGAGAGGCAGGGAAGAGCTTAGACCAATATCGGCGAGCGTTGCATAGACGTTTCCGAGACATTGACCTTCGTCTCCCGGCGCGCTTGGGACGTGAACTCCACTCGGGAAGAGGTCGATAAGCCTGCCGTTCAGCACCACATTGTGCGCGATCCCGCCGGCCAGGCAGAGACGATCGATATTCACCCTTTTGCGAAGCCAGGCGAGCTTACGTACAAATGCATCCTCTATGGCATTTTGTACGAACGCGGCGACATCACGATGAATGCGGAGGATCGCCTGGCCGGGCACGCGTGGTTCACCGAAATCCAGGCCAAGAGCCCGCCCCAGTCGGTCGATCATCCCGATCGGCTCGGCCGGATCGTTGACCAGCGGCGAGACAAGGCCGCCCGCACCGTCCAACTCGAACAACCCACCCTTGAGCGCCCCGCGACGGCCGTGCCCGGCGAGCGCCATGGTCCGCGACGCGTATGCGGAGGAGTGCCACCCCAGGAAATAGGTGAACGCGCGGTACATCTCCCCCGGGCCGACGGCAAAAGGCGCCTCGAAGTCCCGGCCCAGCAGTTCGAGGCGTCCGCCGGACCCGACATAGTAGGAGATCTGTTCCCGAGGCTGCTCCCACCAGCGTCCGGTCGGCGCCTCCCCTTCGCTCAGAGTGTTGCCGCCGCCGTCGGCCACGACGACCAATGCGCTGTCCAGCCCGGACCCGAAATAGGCCAGGCAGGCGTGGGAGTAGTGATGTCCCACCGCTCGCACCCGTTCATCGCCTTCGAGGGGATGGCCCGTCAGCGCGGCGGATCTGGACTCACAGCACGTACTCACGGCGATGTGGTCGACGGCGTCGAGATCCACGCAGCCCTGCTCGACGAGAGCCGTCAGGGAGGCGCTGTAGCCTCCCGCGTACTTCTTCCCGGACGCGCGCTCCTCTCCCAGGGCCACCAGCGAGCCGTCGTCGAAAACCGCCGTACCACCCAACCGGAGCGCCTTACCCGACAGTGTGCTGCCTTTGTTGACACCGATGATCTTCATTTCCCAACACCCCACGGCCAGGAGGGCCAAATGGTTGCCAGCGTTTTGGATGGCCCTGTGAGCGTGAGGACGAAAATCACCACTGCGATATTGCGGACCAGCTCCGAGGGCAGCGGATAAAGCTGCGGGACGAACATCGACACCAGACTGACCACGAGTGTCGCTAGAGTCGCGACGAGCCGCAGCGGGCTGGACGAGCGAACCTTGAGCGGTAGATAGATCGAGGTTCTCGCACTCCGCTCGGTGGCGGCGTCGGGAACGTGCGGGATCTCTATGGCAGTTCGTTCCCCGGGCTCCAGAGAGAGGACGCGGAGGACGAACGTCAGCATGTCGTACTTTCCGACGGACTGCTGAACCGACCGCAGCGCGACGACGTGGCTGGCGAAGGTGTTGATTTCGATACTGTGCGAGGAAACCGGAGCGTCCGGCGGCTCCGGAATCTGCTGGAAGACCTTTAACGAGTACACCGTGTTCGGTCGCACGACCAGAGACTCCTCCACGACCGGCGCGGGCGAACCGCTCTGGTCGAAAAGACCCACGATCTTAAGGAATTCGATAGACTTGTAAGCTGGTGCTGTCGCCACGCCGGCAACCACATTGCCCCATGCCGTGAGGTCGTCGGCGTCCGCCGTAGGGATTACCGTGCCCGCGCTGCTGCGGAAGACGGAAGGGCTTTCCAGAGGCGCGCCCAGCGGACCGGGCAGCCAAGGGTGCTGATCGGCGAAGGCGGCCGTCCGCGCAACTATCTCCTGCTGGCGAACATTCGGCGCCACGGAGTACTGGACGAGCCGGCCCAGCAGATATTCGAAGTAGACAACGCGTCCGATGCGCTGCACCGTCTCGAAGATCCCCCACCGGACCGGGATCAACTGACTGTTCTCAGGATCCCGCAGTATGAGCAGGACCCGGTCGCCCTTCGCGTCCTCGATGTCGTCACGAAGACTCGGATCGATCCATCGAGAGTCGAATCTGCTGCGATAACGGAACCCGCTGGGCAGCGCGAGTATTTCGTTGAGGTCGAAGCAGTAGGGGCGATGCGCATGGATAATCAAGCATACGTGGTCTCCGCGTGGCTCTCGATCCACGATTACTCCACGCTCCCTCGCGAAAACGGCCTTTCGAGCCTCTCACGCACGAAGGCGCATTTGCCCCACCATAGCAATAGTGGGACCTTTTGTGAACACAGTAGAGACTTCTCCCTTACGGACGGGCAACAAAGTCTGATATATCTCCTCCAAGTAGGATTCTTCATCGTCCCGAATACGGATATCGCCGCCCCCGCCATCGCTTACGATCCCGCGGCCACGCCGGGGCGTCCGGCCCTGCCGACGTGTCCTGCCAGGCGGATGTGGAAGAGTTGCTGTCCATGGAACAGCGGGTGTTGGGACGTACCGGACGGCAGGTCGGCGTGGTGGGCCTGGGGGCCTGGCAGCTCGGGGCCGACTGGGGGCAGGTGAGCGAGGACGACGCGTTCGCGACGCTCTCGGCGGCGGCGGACGAAGGGGTGACGTTCATCGACACCGCCGACGTCTACGGCGACGGCCGCAGCGAGCAGATCGTCGGCCGGTTCGCCCGCGAACGTCCCGGCCTGACGGTGGCGACCAAGATGGGCCGCCGCATGGACCAGGTGCCCGGCAACTACGTGATGGACAACTTCCGCGCCTGGAACGACCGCTCACGCCGCAACCTCGGCGTCGACACCATCGACCTGGTGCAGCTGCACTGCCCGCCCACGCCGGTCTACTCGTCGGACGCGGTGTTCGACGCGCTCGACACGCTGGTCTCCGAGCAGCGGATCGCCGCGTACGGGGTGAGCGTGGAGACGTGCGAGGAGGCGCTGACCGCGATCGCCCGGCCCGGCGTGGCGACAGTGCAGATCATCCTGAACGCGTTCCGGCTCAAGCCGCTGGAGCGGGTGCTGCCCGCCGCCCGTGAGGCCGGCGTCGGCATCATCGCCCGGGTGCCGCTGGCCAGCGGCCTGCTGTCGGGCCGCTACGACGAGAACACCACGTTCGCGCCCGACGACCACCGCACGTTCAACCGCCACGGCGAGTCCTTCGACGTGGGCGAGACGTTCTCCGGCGTCGACTTCCGCACCGGCCTGGAGGCGGTGCGGCGGCTGGCCCCGCTGGTGCCCGAGGGGGCGACGATGGCGCAGTTCGCGCTGCGCTGGATCCTCGACCAGCCCGGCGTGTCGGTCGTCATCCCGGGCGCGCGCAACCCCGCGCAGGCCGCCGCCAACGCCGCCGCGGCCGCGCTCGCGCCCCTTCCGGAGGAGACGCTGCGGGCCGTGCGGGACGTGTACGACGAGCTCATCCGTCCGCAGATCCACGACCGCTGGTAGGGGGCGACCGTGCCGGGGCGTCGCGGGAGCGGGCGCGGGTTCCCCCGTGCCGATGACGGGGCGCGGGCCCCTGGAGCCGGTCGATGAGCGGGCGCGGCGTCCTGGTCACCGGTGCGTCACGGGGCATCGGGCGGGCCGTCGCGACGGCGTTCGCGGAACGGGGCGACCGGGTGGCGATCCATCACCGCGGCTCGCCCGCCCTCGCCTCGGGCCTGCTGGACGAGCTGTCGGGCGAGGGACACGCCGCGGTCCAGGCCGACCTCGCCGACCCCGAGGCCGTGCGCCGCGCCGTGGACGAGGCGGCCGGCGCGCTGGGCGGCATCGACGTGCTGGTGAACAACGCCGGCGTGTTCCTCCACCACCCGGTCACCGACGTCACCTACGAGGAGTGGCAGGCGGCCTGGCGCAAGACGCTGGACCTCAACCTGATGGGGGCGGCGAACACGATCTGGTGCGCGCTGCCCCACATGCGCGAAGGCGGGCGCGTCGTCAACGTCTCCTCGCGCGGCGCCTTCCGCGGCGAGCCGGACAGTCCCGCGTACGGCGCGAGCAAGGCGGGCCTGAACGCGCTCACCCAGTCGCTCGCGGCGGCCCTGGCGCCGCGAGGCATCGCGGTGACGGCGGTCGCGCCCGGCTTCGTCGAGACCGACATGACGACCGAGCACCTGAGACCGCCCAGGGGCGACGAGATCCGCGCCCAGAGCCCGTTCGGCCGGGTGGCCCGCCCGGCCGAGATCGCCGCCGCCGTCCTCTACCTGGCCGCGCCGGAGGCGGAGTGGGCCAGCGGCACCGTCATCGACCTCAACGGCGCCTCGTACTTCCGCTAGCGCCGCCTGTCCCCCGGCGGGGTCGCCCTATGCTGGCGACCCATGGCGGTCGACGGTGACTACGGGGTGCCAGGTTCGCTGGACAGGGTGCTGCGGGCGGTGGCGGACGAGCGGGTGGCGCAGGACCGGCGGTGGGGCGTCCAGGAGGGGCTCGCCGACGGGACGGGCCCGCGAGGCGGCGAGGAGGCCGTGCGGGCGAGGCGGGAGACGGAGCGGGCGTCGCGGGAGGGCCGGCTGACCTGGCGGCACATCCTCGAGGAGGAGGTGCTGGAGGCGTTCGCCGAGGAGGACCCCGACCGGCTGCGGGCGGAGCTGACGCAGGTGGCGGCGGTGGCGGTCAAGTGGCTCCAGGACCTCGACCGGCGGGCGGGACGCGACCGGTTCCGGGCGATCGTGGACGTGCACGTGCTGCTGGTCCGCGACGGTGAGGTGCTGCTGGCGCGACGCTCCGGCACCGGGTACGCCGACGGGCTGTGGCATCTGCCGAGCGGTCACCTGGAGGCGGGCGAGTCGGTCAGGGCGGCGGCGGTGCGGGAGGCCCGCGAGGAGGTGGGCGTCCGCGTCGACCCCGCCGATCTGGCCTTCGCGCACGTGGTGCACCGGGCGCCGGAGCGGGTGGGGCTGTTCTTCGTGGCCGGGACGTGGGCGGGCGAGCCGTACAACGCCGAGCCGGACAAGTGCTCCGAGATCGGCTGGTTCCCGCTGGACCGGCTGCCGGAGGACATGGTGGGCTACCCGGCCGAGGCGCTGCGCGGCATCCGGGGCGGGGAGGCGTTCGGCCTGTACGGGTTCTAGCCGCGTTCCAGCCGGGCGAATACTCGACCCGGCCGACACCGGCACGGACGGCACCGGCACTGGCGGAACCGGCCTGGACGACACCGGCGCGGGGCGCGTTCCCGGTGGCGTTCCCGCGCGGCGGCGATCTCGCGCCTCGCGGGACAGGCCGTGACCGGCCTGTCCCGCGAGGTGCTGCTACTCGGCCAGGGCGGGCGCGTCGCGGAACTTCTCCGCCACGGCGGCCAGCGAGGCCCGGGTCACGTCCGGCGCCTCACCCCGCTTGTCGGCGGGCAGCGGGGACACCTTCTTGCACGCCGACGGGTAGCGGTCGCAGTAGCTGCTGGCGGTGCCGACGGTCGTGGCGTTCAGCATCGCGTGCCCGACGGCCCTGGTGAGGGTGTCGGCGCCGGCGTTGAAGATCTCGTTGAGCCGGCGGGTGTCGGCCGGGTTGTTGACGCGCAGCGGGGTGCCGCCGCCGGTCGACATGGCGAAGATCGTGTCGCCGTCGCCGAGCGTGTGCATCGGGTTGATCGCGCGCGACAGGCCGTCCTGGGCGTTGCCGGCCATCCGGGCGGCGGCGGCCTTCTCCAGCGGCGCGTTCGTGGCCACCACCGCGATCGTGGTGTTCATCGACGGGCCGTTCGCCGTGGCCGGGCGCGGGCACTCCTTCGCCTTGGGCGTCTGCAGCCCGCGGTACTCGCCGGCCAGCTCGAAGCGGGCGGCGAACAGCGAGCAGTCGCGCGGGTCCACCGCCGAGCCGACCGAGTTCACCACGACGATGGCGCCGACCACGGTGCCGTCGCTGAGGATGACGCTGGCGGTGCCGACGCCGCCCTTCAGCCCGCCGGCGCGGGCACCGGTGCCTCCGCCGACGACGCCCTGCCGTACCGGTCCGTCCTTGAGCGCCTGGGCGGCCAGGTAGCCCCATTCGGGGGCGGTGCGGGCCTTGAAGTCGCCGCCTCTGCCGAGGTCGAAGATGTCGGCGGCGGGGACGATCGGCGCGACTCCCGAGCCGACCCTGACGCCTTCGCCGCGCTCCTCCAGCCAGCGGATGACGCCGTCGGTGGCGGCCAGGCCGTACATGCTGCTGCCGCCGAGCATCACCGCGTTCACTCCGGGGTTGGAGTTGAGCGGGTCGAGCAGGTCGGTCTCCTTGGTGGCGGGCGCGCCGCCGCGCTGGTCGACGCCGGTGACGGCCATCTGCGCGGGGTAGATCACGGTGGTGCCGGTGAGGTAGGGGGCCTTGGCCGACTGGACCTGACCCACCTTGACGCCCGGTACGTCGGTGATCGCGTTGTTGCGGCCGGGAAGCCCGGGGGTGTCCGCCCTGGCGATCTGTGCGGCGGTCTGCGTGTCGGCCTGCGCGTCGGCCTGCGCGGTGGCTCCGAGGTTGGGGACGGTGAGCACCAGTGCTCCGGCCAGCAGTGCGACGAGGCGTGGCTTCATGGATCCCTCTTCCAGTGTGGTGCAGGGCAGGGACGCGGCCCGTGCCCGAAGCTCACCCCGTGGGGGACGGGGTGCGGGGGGTCATGGATCTGGTTCGGCCAGGGATGGAGAGCGCTACTGAGTGCACTGAGGCTACTGGTCGGACCAGCAGAGGTAAAGATCCCTTTGTGGAGTTTCACGATTAAGTGTGCGGAAAAGCCGGGTTATGTCAGGGGATGCGCACCACGAGCATGGCCACGTCGTCGTCGTTGTCCTCGGGGCGGACCGCCGTGAGGAGCGCCTCGCAGAGGGAGCCGAACGGCCGGTGCGCCAGCGCCAGGGCCTGCCGGCTCAGCCGCTCCATCCCCTCGTCCAGGGAATGGCGGTGGGACTCGATCAGCCCGTCGGTGTACATCACGACGGTGGACCCGGGCGGCAGGTCGACGCGGGCGTCGACCCGGCGGGGGCGCAGGCCGGTGCCGAGCAGGGGCCCGCCGCCCGCCTCCAGGAACCGGGTCCGCCCGTCGCTCCGCACGAGCAGGGGCGGCGGATGGCCGGCGTTCGTCCAGCGCAGCCGGAACCGCCCGCTCTCCAGACGTTCCAGACGGGCGTAGACGACGGTGGCCATGGTGTCCTCGGCGATGCGGGTCACCGCCCGGTCGAGCCGGTCCACGATCACGCTGGGCGACTCCTCGCCCTCTCCCGCGTACGCGCGCAGCATGTTGCAGACCTGCGCCATCCCCGACGCCGCGTCCAGGTCGTGGCCGACCACGTCGCCGATGACCAGGCCGATCACGTCGCCGGGCAGCACGAAGGCGTCGTACCAGTCGCCGCCGACCTGGGAGGCGCGCGGCGCGGGCAGGTAGCACGCGCCCATCTCCACCCCCGGCACGCGGGGCAGCTGCGGCAGCAGGTGGCGCTGCATGGTCTCCGCCACCCGCCGCTGCCGCTCGTACAGGCGGGCGTTGTCCAGCGCCAGCCCGGCCCGGCGGGCGATGTCCTCGACGAGCAGCAGGTCGGCGGTGGTGAACGGTTCCGGCCGCGCCGAGCGGCCCAGGGTCATGGCCCCGACCGCCTCGCGCACCCCGCGGATCGGCGCGATGCACGCCGAGTGCATGCCCGTCGCCCGGAACAGCTCCCGCTGGACCAGCGCGATGTCCGCGTCCGGGGGGCCCTGGTAGTTCTGGGGGCCGGCGAGTGTGGCCGTGACGCCGCGCAGCGCCCGCGACAGCGGCATCGAGGACCCCCGCGGCACCGGCGGCATCGGGCCCTCCAGGTCCTCCCGGTGCGTCCAGTCGCCGTTCTCGTAGCACACCACCGCGGCGCGCGACACCCCGCCCTCCTCGGTGAGCAGGTCGATCACCGCCCAGTCCCCCAGCAGGGGCACCACCAGGCGCACGAGCTGACGGAGCGTCTCGCCGGCGTCCAGGCTGGAGGTGAGCGTCGTGGTCGTCTCCGCGAGCAGGGCCAGCCGATCGAGCTCCGGCAGCGAACCCGTCGCGATCCGCGCGCCTTCCTCCTCAAGCACCGGGGAGCCGGCCTCGTGGAAGAGGATCAGCGCGCCGTTCGGGTCCCCGTCGACCCGGCAGGTGGTGACCACCCAGGACACCCGCAGCAGCGAGCCGTCGCCGCGCTCCAGCCACTCCCGCTCGCCCTGCGCGGTGCCGCCGGTGAGGAGGGGCTGGCGCATCACGCACCGGCTGCGCGGCAGGGGCTCCCCGCGCTCCCCGCGGTGCAGCAGGTCGTGGGCGTCCCGGCCCAGCAGGCTGTCGGCGGGCCGGCGGAGCATCCGCTCGGCCTGGGCGTTGACCACGACGATGCGCCCGTGGGCGTCCACGAGGTAGACGCCCGCGTCGCACCGGTCCCACCAGCGCTCCCCTGCGTCCGGCCAGGACTCCAAGGCGTCCTCTGGCACCCGCATCACCGGCACTCCTTCCTTGCCGCACCTTCTACCCCACCAGGGCGTCCACGAGCGATCATCGATCGTCTCCACCCTGGAGAGGTAACGTACCGGTTCGGCCGGGTCCGTACCCGGTCGGCCATCGGTCCGCGGCCGCTCGCGAGCCGGGGGGGCGGGAAGGCGCGACGGCGGTGGTCACGCCGGCCTGGTCACCGCAGGCGTCGTTCGAACGTCTCTCTGCTGAGGAAGACCAGGCGGGCCCGCTTCCCGGGCAGGTCGATCTCGGGGCCCGGCTCGAAGCCGGCGCGCACCAGGCGGGCGATCGCCTTGTCGTTGCGCGCGTCGGGTTCGGCCACGATCCGCTTACGGCTCGGGTCGGCGAGCAGGTACGTGAGGAACACGGTCAGCAGGGCGCCGGTGAAGCCGGGCTCCGGCTCACCGGCGACCGGGCCGATCAGGAGGTGGAGGCCGTGGTCGCCGGGCCGCACCTGGTAGCACTCGCCGACCGGGTCGCATTCCGGGTCGTAGCTCTGGAAGAGCGCCACCGGCCGGTCCTGCCGGTACAGCAGGAAGGCGTGGTGGCTGTCGAGGGTGTCCACGAACGCGTACAGCTCCAGCACCCGCTCGCGGGTGGCGTCGAGCATGCCCCAGAACCTGGCCCGCTCCTGGGTGACCCAGGGGTAGATCACGTCGAGGTCGGCAGCCGGGTCCAGCGGGACGACCCGGACGGTGCCGAAGCCGTCGACCACCTGCTCGTGCACGGCCTCCCGGCGCGCGGGGGGCGTGGGGATCTCAGTGGACATGCCGCTCCTCGGTGAGTCGGTTCCAGTCGGTGATCACGGGTACGAGCTCTCCGCGCAGCCACAGCGGCTGCTGGTCGCGGCTGTGGGCGTCGCCCGGCACGCCGCAGGCGCCGGACGGGACCACCCACAGGCTGTCGTCACGCCTGGCCAGGTCCCACACGTAGCGCGCGGCCGGCCCGCGCGCGAAGTGGTCGGTGACGCCGGGGACGCTGGAGGTGGCCAGCACGCAGTCGTGGTCGCCGCCCGCCCCCGGCCCCTCGCCGTCCACCGGCAGGGCCCGCCAGGGCGCGAGCCGGTGCGTCTCGCCCCACGTCACCGGCGCCCCTCCGGCCGCCGCCACCTCCTCGACGGCCTGCCGCGCCAGCTCGGCCTGGTCGAGTCCGGGCAGCCGGTCGGTGGTCAGCAGGGTCTCCATCGCGTACGCCACTCTCGGGAGCAGGGCGAGCCACGGCCTGAAGATCTCGGGGCACGGCGCGGGCTCGGCCAGGACGGCGAGCGCCGGGTGGGCCGCCAGCCGCCGGGCCACGGCCGACCGCACCGCCGCGTAGGCCGCGGCGCCGGTGCTGGTGTTGTCCATGCGCCTGTCCCAGCCGAGCAGCCGGTCGCGCAGGTGCGCGGCCTCGGGGGTGAGGCCGTCGAGCTTGGCCAGCAGTGTCAGCAGGGGTGCGGCGGAGGCCAGGAAGGTGTCGGTGTGAACGGCCCGCATGTCCCCGGCCGACCAGGCCCGGGACGCGGAGGCGGTCTCCAGCAGCTCGCGGATCCGGTCGGCCCGGTGCGGCGGGGCGAACTCGACGCCGAAGGGCTCCGACAGGCCCCGCTCGTTCGCCATCACGGCGAGGCCGCCGACCGGCGCACGGGGCATCGGGTCATGCCACCCCCGCCACCGGTGCTCCCGCTCCCAGGCGGGGACGACGCGCGTGCCGTTCGCCGGGTGGCGGATCGGGACCGCGCCCGCCACGCGGTGCAGCAGCCCACCGGCCGTGTCGGCGGCCAGCACGACGTTGACGGGTTCGGCCCAGTGGTCGAACGCCCGGTCCACGTCGGCCACGGTCCTGGCCCGCAGCAGCGCGGGCAGCGCCTCGAAGCCCAGCGCGGCCCGTACGCGGGGCGGGTACCGCAGGCTGACCGCCGCCTCCCCGTCCGCCGAGCCGTCCGGAAGGCCGTCCGAGGAGGCGGCCCAGGCGTGGTCGCCGGTGAGGATGACGGGCCCGCGGGCGGTCTCGATCACCTCGACCGCGACCGGGTCCGCGCCCGCCACCTGGACGCTCTCCAGGTGGGCCGAGGCCGGCTCCCAGCCGTCCGGTCCGTACGCCTCGACCGTCTCGCCCCGGCGGCGGAGCCGTTCGCCGTAGAGGTCCTGGTAGTCGGCCATGGCGTTGGTGATCGCCCAGGCGACGGCGCCGGTGTGCCCGAAGTGGGCGATGCCGGGGACGCCGGGCACGGCCAGCCCTGCGACGTCGTACTCCGGGCAGGACAGGTGGATCTGCTGGTAGAGGCCCGGTTCCTCGATGAAGCGGTGCGGGTCGCCGGCGAGCAGGGCGGCCCCGGTGGCGGTGCGGTCGCCGGGCACGAGCCAGCCGTTGCTGCCGCTTGCGCCGGGGCCGTCGGCCGCGAAGAGCCCGATCGCGCCGGCGCCGAGCCGCCGGGCGACGGCCTCACGCCACAGCTTGGCGGGGAACCCGGCGAACAGGATGTGGTGCGCCAGCCACACGGCCAGCGGGGTCCACGGCTCCCACCGGCCGGGAGTCAGTCCGGTGGCGGCGAACTCCGGCGCCCGGCGCGCCCCGTCGCCGAGCCCGGCGTTGACCCCGTCGACGTAGCCGCCCACCCAGGCGGCGGTGTCGTCGTCGAGGGCGTGGTGGCAGCGGCGGGCGGTGTCGTCGAGACGGGCCTGCCGGGCGAAGCGGTCCCAGCCGACGGCGGCGGGACCGAGGAAGGCGGCGGTGGCGCCGGTCGAGCGGTGCCGTTCGACCTCGATCTGCCAGGCCCGGTCCAGGGCGGCGTTGAGGCCCTGGGCGTGGGCGAGCTCCAGGGCGTCGCCCGCGCGCAGGTGCGGGATGCCCCAGGAGTCCCGGAAGATCTCGATGCCCACGGACACCTCGCCAAGTAAGGTAAAGCTAACCTAAATAACGATCCACTCAAGCCACTTAGGTGAGGTTAACCTAAGTCCCTGTGGCGCAGAAGTTCCCCTTGGACGCAAAACCTCCTCCGAGCCTTGCGGTGAGGGTCGCCGGGGAGCCATGATCAGCACTAAGTTAGGTTAGCCTAACCTACCTCCAGCGATCTGTTGAGGACTGACCATGACCTTTCGGGGACACGCCATCGAGGTCCCGCCGGCTGCCGGACCGGCGGACGCCAGGCGCCACCTGTTCAACAACGCGACCATGGACCGCTACCGGCAGGCGCTGGCCGCCGGGATCGACCGGGTGGCCACCCGGATCGCCCGCGCCGACCGGCCCTTCAGCGGGATCTCGCCCTCGCTGCTCGCCCCGGAGATCTCCGCGATCGACCTGGAACACCCCCTGCACGACCCCGCCGACGCCCTCGACGAGCTGGAGGACGTCTACCTGCGCGACGCGGTCTACTTCCACCACCCCCGCTACCTGGCCCACCTCAACTGCCCCGTCGTCATCCCGGCCCTGCTCGGCGAGGCCGTCCTGACGGCCGTCAACTCCTCGCTCGACACCTGGGACCAGAGCGCCGGCGGCACGCTGATCGAGCGCCGTCTGATCGAGTGGACGGCCGGACGGGCGGGGTTCGGCCCCCAGGCGGACGGCGTCTTCACCAGCGGCGGCACCCAGTCCAACCTCCAGGCCCTGCTGCTGGCCCGCGAGGAGGCCATCGGCTACTCGGCCAGGCACGACCTGCTGCCCCGGCTGCGCGTCCTCGCCTCCGAGGCCGGCCACTTCAGCGTCCAGAAAGCGGCCAAGCTCCTCGGCCTCGGCCCGGACGCCGTCATCACCGTGGAGACCGGCGCCGACCGCCGCATGCGGCCCGCGGCCCTGGCCCGCGAGCTGGCCCGCTGCCACCACGAGGGCCTGCTCGTGATGGCCGTCGTCGCCACGGCCGGCACCACCGACTTCGGCACCATCGACCCGCTGCCCGAGATCGCCGACCTGTGCGCGCGGGCCGGGACGTGGCTGCACGTGGACGCCGCCTACGGGTGCGGCCTGCTGGTCTCGCGCACCCGGCGGCACCTGCTCGACGGCATCGAGCGCGCCGACTCGGTGACCGTGGACTTCCACAAGTCCTTCTTCCAGCCGGTCAGTTCGAGCGCCCTGCTGGTACGCGACGGCGCCGTGCTGCGGCACGCGACCTACCACGCCGACTACCTCAACCCCGCCCGCACGGCCGGGCGGGGCCTCCCCAACCAGGTCGACAAGAGCATCCAGACCACCCGCCGCTTCGACGCGCTCAAGCTGTGGCTGACGCTGCGCGTCATGGGCCCGGACGCGATCGGCGAGCTGTTCGACGAGGTGGTGGAGCGCACGTCCCGCGCCTGGGACCTGCTGGCCGCCGACGCGCGCTTCGAGGTGGTCGCCAAGTCGCAGCTCAGCACCGTCGTCTTCCGCTACCTGCCTCCGGCGGGGCCCGGCCGCGAGCTGGCCGACGACGCCAACCTGTACGCCCGGGAGGCGCTGGCCGCCTCGGGCGCGGCCGTCGTCGCCGGCACCAAGGTCGACGGCCGGCACTACCTGAAGTTCACCCTGCTCAACCCGGAGACGACGCTGGACGACATCGCGCACGTCGTCGAGCTCATCGCGGGGCACGCGAGCCGGTACGTGTCCGGCCACGCCTCACTCGAGACCTGCGGCCGGGCCTGACTCTTCACCGGAGGAACCGGAGGAACCGGATGTCCACGCACGACTTCATCGCGATCGGGCTCGGACCGTACAACCTGGGTCTGGCCTGCCTGACCGAGCCGATCGAGGAGCTCGACGGCCTGTTCCTGGAGCGCAAGCCGGACTTCGACTGGCATCCGGGGATGCTGCTCGACTCGGCCACCCTGCAGACGCCGTTCATCGCCGACCTCGTCACGCTGGCCGACCCCACCTCGCGCTGGTCCTTCCTCAACTACCTGAAGGAGTCGGGGCGGCTCTACCCGTTCTACATCCGCGAGATCTTCTACCAGCTGCGCAGCGAGTACGACGCGTACTGCCGCTGGGCCGCCGCCCGGCTGCCCGGCGTCCGCTTCGGCCATGAGGTGACCTCCGTCGAGTACGACGAGGCCGACGGGCTCTACACGGTCCGCGCGGTCAGGACGGGCACCGGGGAGACGGCCGAGCACCGGGCCCGCCACCTCGTCCTCGGCACCGGCACCCCGCCGTACGTCCCGGACGCCTGCCAGGGGCTCGGCGGCGACTTCATCCACAACGCCGACTATCTCGGGGCCAAGGCCGCGCTGCAGGACAAGGAGAGCATCACCCTCGTGGGCAGCGGCCAGAGCGCGGCCGAGATCTACCACGACCTGCTGGGCGACATCGACGCCCGCGGCTACCGGCTCACCTGGGTGACCAGGTCGCCGAGGTTCTTCCCGCTGGAGTACACCAAGCTGACGCTGGAGATGACCTCGCCCGAGTACGTGGACTACTTCCACGCGCTGCCCGAGGACACCCGCTACCGGCTGGAGCAGGAGCAGAAAGGGCTGTTCAAGGGCATCGACGCCGAGCTGATCAACGCCATCTTCGACCTGCTCTACCAGAAGACCGTCGCCGGCCCGATCCCCACCCGGCTGCTCACCAACACCACGCTGACCAGCGCCTCCTACGACGAGGGCCGGGGCGAGTACACGCTCGGGCTGCGCCACGCCGAGCAGGGGCGCGACTTCGCGCTGCGCACCCACGGCCTGATCCTGGCCACCGGCTACAGGTACCGGGCGCCCGCCTTCCTGGAACCCGTGCGCGACCGCCTCCGCTGGGACGCCCACGGCCGCTTCGACGTGGCCAGGAACTACAGCATCGACGTCACCGGCCGCGGCGTCTTCCTGCAGAACGGCGCCACCCACGCCCACAGCGTCACCTCGCCCGACCTCGGCATGGGCCCGTACCGCAACTCGTGGATCGTCCGCGAGTTGCTCGGCCGCGAGTACTACCCGATCGAGAAGGCCATCGCCTTCCAGGAGTTCGGCGCGCCGGAGGGCGTCATCGCATGAGTGAGATCGTCTTCACCCGCACGGACGAGCGGATCGGGGAGCTGGCGGTGCGCCCGCTCGACCTGGACACCGACGCCGGGCTGCTGCACGGCTGGGTGACGCACCCGAAGGCGGCGTTCTGGATGATGGCGGACGCCGACCTGGCGCGGGTCGTCGCCGAGTACCGCCGGATCGAGGCGGACCCGCACCACGACGCGTTCCTCGGGCTGGTCGACGGCCGGCCCGCCTTCCTGGTCGAACGGTACGACCCCGCGCACGTCGAGCTGGCCGGCCTGTACGACGCCGAGGAGGGGGACGTCGGCATGCACTTCCTGTGCGCGCCCACGGACACCCCGGTCCACGGCTTCACCCTGGCCGTGATCACCACCGTGATGGAGCTGCTCTTCAGCGACCCGGCCACGAGGCGCGTCGTGGTCGAGCCCGACGTCCGCAACACGGCGGTGCACGCGCTCAACGCGGCCGTCGGCTTCGAGGTCGTCGGCCCCGTCACCAAACCGGAGAAGGAGGCGCTGCTCAGCGTCTGCACCCGCGACCGGTTCCGTTCCGCGACCCGAACGGCCCGAGCGGCCCGGACGGCCCGGACGGCCCGAACGGCCCGAGCAGACCGTGCAGAACCGGCCCGAGCAGACCGAGGAGTGACCGCGTGAACCCCCGTGAGGCCGTCGCCCACCTGACGCCCGAGAACTGGGCCCGCGCCAACCGCCATCTGGTCCGCAAGGCGCTGTCCGAGTTCGCCCATGAGCGGCTGTTCACGCCGGAGCCGCTCGGCGACGGCCGGTACGCCGTCCGCGGCGACGACGGCACGGTCGAGTACCGCTTCGCCGCCACCCTGCTGCCGCTCGACCACTGGCGGATAGACGCCGCCGGCATCACCCGGCACCGGATCTCCCCCGAAGGGGAGACCGAGCTGCCGCTGGACGCGATCGCGCTCTGCGTCGAGCTGCGCCGCACGCTCGGCCTGAGCGACCAGGTCCTCCCCGTCTACCTGGAGGAGATCGGCTCCACCCTGTCCAGCGCCGCCTACAAGCTCACCAAGCCGCGGATCGGCGCCGCCGAGCTGGCCAAGGCCTCCTACCAGGAGATCGAGACCGGCATGACCGAGGGCCACCCGTGCTTCGTGGCCAACAACGGCCGGATCGGCTACGGGGTGCACGACTTTCACGCGTACGCGCCCGAGGCCGCGCGCCCGGTGCGGCTCATCTGGCTGGCCGCGCACCGCGACCACGCCACCTTCACCTGCTCGGCCGACCTCGACCACGACCGCCTCATGCGCGGTGAGCTGGGCGACGAACTGCTCGGCCGCTTCGCCGGCACCCTGGCCGAGCTGGGGCTCGACCTGGCCGATCACGTGCTCATCCCGGTCCATCCCTGGCAGTGGTGGAACAAGCTGTCGGTCACCTTCGCCGCCGAGCTCGCCGAGCGCCGCCTGGTCTGCCTCGGCCCCGGCGACGACGAGTACCTCGCCCAGCAGTCGGTCCGCACCTTCTTCAACACCACCGTCCCCTCCAGGCACTACGTGAAGACCGCGCTGTCCGTGCTGAACATGGGCTTCATGCGGGGCCTGTCGGCCGCGTACATGGAGGCCACGCCGGCGATCAACGACTGGCTCGCCGGACTCGTCGCCGGGGACGAGATCCTGCGCGCGACCCGCCTGACGATCCTGCGCGAGCGGGCCGCCGTCGGCTACCGGCACCGGCAGTACGAGGCCGCCACCGACAGGTACTCGCCGTACCGCAAGATGCTCGCGGCGCTGTGGCGGGAGAGCCCGGTGCCCGGCCTGGAGCCGGGGCGGCGGACGGCCACCATGGCCTCACTGCTGCACGTCGACCACGAGGGCCGGTCCTTCGCGGGCGCGCTGGTCGAGCGGTCGGGCCTGGCGCCGGAGGTGTGGCTGCGGCGCTACCTCGACGCCTACCTCACCCCGCTGCTGCACAGCTTCTACGCCTACGACCTGGCGTTCATGCCGCACGGCGAGAACGTCATCCTGGTCCTCGACGGCGGCGCGGTCGAACGGGTGATCTTCAAGGACATCGCCGAGGAGATCGTGGTGATGGACCCCGACGCGCCGCTGCCGCCGGGCGTGGACCGCGTCCGCGCGGAGATCCCGGAGCACATGAAGCTCCTGTCGATCTTCACCGACGTCTTCGACTGCTTCTTCCGCTTCCTGAGCGACGTCCTGGCGGCCGACGGCGTGCTCGGCGAGGAGACCTTCTGGCGGACGGTGGCCGCGTGCGCCGCCGACTACCAGGCGTCCGTCCCGCACCTGGCCGGCCGGTTCGAGCGCTACGACCTGTTCGCCGAGACGTTCCCGCTGTCCTGCCTCAACCGGCTGCAACTGCGCGACAACCGGCAGATGGTCGACCTGGCCGACCCGTCGGCCGCGCTCCAGCTGGTCGGCGACCTGGCGAACCCGATCGCCAAGTTCTGTCTTGTTGACTCTCAGTGATGGCTCGGCTACAAATCGAAGGGTTCCAGTCCTTCGACCGAAAGGGACCCTGTGCGCCGTCTCACGAGCACTCTTCTGGCCTGCGCCGCCGCCGGCGGCATCCTCACCGCCGCCGGCCCTGCCGTGGGGGCCACGGCCGCCGTTCCGGCGGGCAACGCGCCCTCGTGCGTGGCCGTCTGGCAGACCAAGGGCACCGTCACCAAGACCGGCTACGCCCGCAACGACTGCAACCGCAGGCTCCGGCTGAAGATCAAGTGGGCGCGCGGCACCGACGGCTCCTGCCACACGGTCGACCGGGGCCGGACCATCTCCTCGAAGGTGGGACGGGGACCGCGCACCTTCGACGGCGCGGACCTCTGCTGACGACCCTGCCGCGTGACGCCGGGTCGCCGGACTCTCCTGCGACCCGGCCACGCCGCCGTGACCGCCGTGGCCGCGCGCCGGCGATACTCTGCGATCCGGGCCATTCGCCATCGGATCGTACGGGAGACGCCAGGGCATGCACACGCCGTCAGGAGCCGTCCGGATCGGCGTCCTCGTGCCACTCACCCGGCCTGGCTGGACCGAGGCGGGCCGGCACCTGCTCGCCGGGCTCGACCTGGCCGCCCGGGAGGTCAACGACGCCGGCGGGATCGGCGGAAGGCCGCTCGACCTCGTCGTCCGGGACACCGCCGCCGATCCGGTGAAGGCCGCGGCGGCCGTCGACGAACTGGCGGGCCTGGGCGTGGCGGCCCTGGCCGGGGAGTACCACAGTGTCGTGGCCCGCGCGGTCGCCGCCAGGGCCGACGCGCTCGGCCTGCCGTTCCTCTGCTCGTCGGCGGTGCTCGACACGCTCACGGACCGGCCGGCGCGGTGGGTGGCGCGGATCGCGCCGGCGCAGTCCCACGGCTGGCGGATCTACGCGGACTTCCTCCTCGGCGCGGGCCACGGCCGGATCGCCGTGGCGGCCGAGCCGAGCGTCTACTGGGCGTCCGGCACCCGCGTCCTGCGGGACCACCTCGTTCCGCGCGGCGGCTCCGTCACCGAGCTGGACCTGCGCGCACTCAGCCCCGCCGCCGTGTGCGACGAACTGGCCGGCGGCCGCGCGACGGCTCTCCTTCTGCTGGCCGGCCATCCGGAACCGGCGGTGCCGCTCGTCAGGGCCGTCCGCCGCGACGCGCGCCTCTCCGGGATCATGATCGGCGCGCCGGCCGGGCAGCCGGAGTTCGCCTCGTGGGCGACCTCGCTGGGCGTGGACGGCGCCGCGATCCCGTTCCTGCGCTACCTGCCCGGCCGTCTCGGGCCGCTCGGGGCACGGGTCGAGACTGCCCTGCGTGAGCGGCTGAGCGCGGCGCCGTCCTTCGTCGCCTTCGAGGGGTACGACACGGTCGCCGTTCTCGCCGAGGTGCTGCGTTCCCGCGGCGTGGACCGGGCGCGCGTGGCGGAGGGCTGGCCGCGCGTCGAGGTCGAGGGCACGCGCGGGCCGATCCGGTTCTCCCGCGAGCCGGGCATCGGCGTGTGGCAGTGGGCGTGGGCTCCCGTCCAGGTGGTCGACCGGGACCCGGCGGATCCCGGGCGGCTGCGCGTCCTGCGCGCCGGCTGACGCGGGGTCAGGCGGCGGCGCTCCCGGTCGAGCCGAGGGCGAGCATGACGGCCAGCGCTCCGAGCAGGCCGCCCATGGTGATCCGCTGGGTCCGCATCCAGGCGGGGCGGCGGGAGAGGAAGCCCGCGACGGCCCCGGCGGCCAGCACGATCGCCAGGTTGACCGAGACCGCCACCGCGATCTGGCAGCCGCCGAGGAGGATCCCCTGGAGCAGCACGTCGCCGCGGCCGAGGTCGACGAACTGCGGGATGACGGAGACGTACAGGATGGCGATCTTGGGGTTGAGCAGGTTGGTCATCAGCCCCATCGCGAACAGGCGGCGCGGGGAGTCGGCGGGCACGTCCTGGACGGCGAAGACCGACGCGCCGCCGGGCTTGACGGTCTTCCAGGCGAGCCAGAGCAGGTAGAGCGCGCCGGCGATCCGGATCGCGGTGAGGAGTTCGGGCACGGCCGCGAACAGCACGGCCAGGCCCAGGTTGGCGCCCACCAGGTAGACGAGGAAGCCGGCCGCGACTCCGGCCAGGGAGATGATCCCGGCCCGGCGGCCCTGGCTGATGCTCCGCGACACCAGGTACATCATGTTCGGGCCCGGCGACAGGACCATGCCCAGCGCGATGGCGACCACGCCCAGGACCGCACTCTGTTCGATCATCGAAACCCCCGCCCCTCCTTCGATGGGGTGACGGTATTCGCGCGCGCCGCATCGGTGCAATAGTTTCTATTGCACTCGGAGCAATGCTGTGCTTGACTTCGTCGAGTACGAGGGAGGCGCGGCATGGACGACTACCGGCGGGTCGCCGACGAGGTGGCGGCGGAGATCGCGGCCGGGAGGCTGCGGCCGGGCGACCGCCTGCCGACGCAGCGCGAGTTCGCGCGCCGCCGCGCCATCGCCGCCTCCACCGCCGCCCGCGTCTACAAGGAGCTGGTCCGCCGAGGGCTGACGGTCGGCGAGGTGGGGCGCGGCACGTTCGTCAGGGCCGCCGCTCCCTCCCTCGACCCGGCGCTCGCCGAACCGGCCGGCAGCCGGGTCGACCTGGAGCTCAACTTCGCCTCCGTGCCCGAGCAGACGGGTCTGCTGGCGGAGAGCCTCGCCCCGCTGCTGCGCCCCGGCGTGCTCGCGTCGTCCCTGGGGCCGGTGGGCGCCGCCGGGACGCCCCTGGCTCGCGGTGCCGTCGCCGAGCTGCTCGCCCACGGCGACTGGCGGCCGGATCCGGAGCGGGTGCTGTTCGCGGGCAACGGCCGGCAGGCGATCGCGGCGGCGATGGCCGCGATGGCCGCACCCGGCGCGAGGGTCGGCGTGGAGGAGCTCACCTATCCCGTCGTCAAGGCGATCGCGGGCCGGCTCGGCGTCACCCTCGTGCCCCTGGCCGTGGACGCGGCCGGGCTGGTCCCCGAGGCCGTGGAGGCCGCCGCCCGCAGGACCCCGCTCGACGCCCTCTACCTCCAGCCGACGCTGCACAACCCGCTGTCGCGGACCATGCCGGTGGCCCGCCGGGCCGAGCTCGCGGACCTGCTGGCCCGGCTCGACCTGTACGCGATCGAGGACGCGATCTGGTCGTTCCTCCGCCCCGACCTGCCGCCTCTCGCCGCGCTGGCCCCGGGACGGACGGTGCTGGTCGACAGCCTCTCCAAGCGGCTGGCCCCCGGCCTGACGCTCGGGTTCGCCGTGGCGCCGGCGTCGCTCGGCGCGGGCGTCTCTACCGCGCTGCGTTCCGGCGGGTGGACGCCGATGCGCTTCGCGCTGGACGCCGCCGGCCGGTGGCTGAGCGACGGCGTCGTCGACGCGGTGGCCGGCGCCAAACGGCGGGAGGCCGCCGCGCGGCAGGAGCTCGTGGCCCGGCATCTCGGGGAGTTCGCCCTGGACAGCGATCCCCACTCCTTCTCCTGCTGGTGGGAGCTGCCGCCGCCGTGGCGGGCCGACACCTTCGTGGCCGCCGCCGCGCGTCACGGCATCGCGGTCACCCCGGCGGCGGCGTTCGCCGTGGGCCGCCGCCGCGCCCCGAACGCCGTCCGCCTCGGCCTGGCCTCGCCGCCGGCGGACGTCCTGGCGCGCGCGCTGTCCACGCTCGCCGGGCTCGCCCGCTCCGCGCCTGAGGACCAGATCGCCGAATGACCCGTACGGGGGCGCGACCCGGACGGTCGCGCCCCCTGGGTCCGCGGGTCACTGAGGTGTCAGGACCTGGTCGATGACGTAGACGGTGGCGTTGCGCGTCTGCACGTTGCCGCAGGCCACGGTCGCGCCGTTGACCGTGTAGGACTCTCCGGACTTCTCCACGGTCAGATCGCCGCCCTGCAGGGTGGTGAGCGGGCCCTCGGTCAGCTGGTCGGGCGCCTTCTTCCCCTCGACGACGTGATACTGGAGGATCTTGGTGAGCTGCTCCTTGTCGCTCATGAGCTGGTCCCGCTGCTCCTGCGGGACCGCTTCGAACGCCTCGTTGGTGGGCGCGAAGACGGTGATGCCCTCGGCGGAGTTGAGCTTGTCCGCCAGACCTGCCTGCTTCACCGCCTCCGCCAGCGCGGAGAGTTCCGGCACCTGGCCGAGCGCCGTCCCCACCGGCTGGTCGGCGAGATCGGAGACTTTGTTCTCGATCGCGGAGCACCCGGTCCCGACCAGGCTCTGGCTGGGCGAGGGTGAGGGCGCGGGCGAGGCGGCGAAGGCGCCGGTGGTGCCCGCCACGGTCGCGGTCAGTGCCAAGCCCGCCGCGAGAAGCGTTCTTTTCACGATGGTCCCCCTGTAATGCTGGAAGCCGTCCGCGGTCGAGCCGCGTCACGGCGCGGAGCGGCCCGAGGTTCCGGGCCCTGGGTTCCCTTCAGGACCAGTGTCCGTGGTCACTTCTCATCCCCGAGTCGGACTTCTCCCAAAAGCCCGCAAATCACCTATAACGGACGAACAGCTGTTCTGCTCACGCCGGCCTCGCGAGGCGGGCGAAGGAGAGCACGACCACCGTGGACAGCAGCCAGCCCAGCAGGCCGGCCACATTGAGCAGCGTCGACACCAGCGACCCGCCGCCGGTGCGGGTCTCGGGGTACCACGTCGCCCGCTGCCCCAGGGACAGGAGCGGGACCACGGTGTCGACGGTGTAGAAGAGCGGGTCGAAGCAGCGCACCTGGCCGTCGCCGCACGGACCCGGCCGGGGGTCCCTTCCGGACACGGTGACGGTGCCGTCCGGTGACGGGGTCGCGGCCTCGACCGTGACCAGCCGGCCGTCCGCCGCGTACACGTTGCCGCGCGGGTCGGTGGCGCGCATCGTCTGCTGGACCGACGGGGTGAGCAGCATGCCGTAGACGAGCAGGAGCAGGGCGCCGAGCATCCACAGCACCCGGCTGGGACGGTAGCCGTAGCCGACGGTGACGTCATAGACCGCGTCGCGGATCTTGAGCCAGCCCCGCCGGGGAGCCCGCCGGCGCAGCTCCATGAGCAGGTGCTCGGCCTCGACCGGGCGGCCGTGCTGGCGGAACGCGCGGGCCGCCTGCTCGTACGGGCTCGCGTCGTAGGAGTCCATGGACCGCAGCCAGTCGCGGCGCTGCCGCCAGTCCCAGGCGTCGTCGAAGCGGTCGTAGACGAAGCCGGAGATCGCCGTGTCGGAAGGCCAGCGGGTCACGTCGTCGGCGAGAACCGTGGTGGACGCGCCGGTCAGGTCGACCCGCGGCGGCACGTCGGCCCAGCGCAGGCGCATGCCTTCGCGGGTGGTGGCCGACACGGCCCTGATGCCGGCGGTGAAGGTGCCGCCGTCGCAGTCGAGCCTGCCCTCCGCGGCGCACCGGTTGAGCACGACCTCGCCGTCCGCGACGAAACCCGCGCCGAGCAGGATGGGGCCCCGGATGAGCGCCTGTTCGAGTGAGAGCGCCTCGCCTCCGGGGTTGCGCAACCGGGCGCCGCGCGCGTTGACCACGCCGCCGATCGTCGCGGCGCGGAAGCCGAGCCTGCCTCCCGTCGTCCTCACCCCGCGCACGTTCACCATGCCGTCGATCACGGCGCCCTGGGCGGAGACGGCGGAGTTGCCCTCCGGGTGGCTCCAGCGGGTGCCTCTCAGCGTGAGGTCGCCCCGGATGTGCGCTCCGGCCAGGCGGAGCGTGCCCTCGACGGTCGCGCCCGCCTCGACGAGCAGCCCCGACCGCAGCTCGGCGTTGCTCAGGTCGAGCGCGCGGCCGCCGGGGACGGTGAAGGCGCTCTCGCGGCTGATCTGGATGGTGCTGAACGATCCCATGCTCAGGTCCACGCCGCCGCTGATCCGGCACTCGCCCTCGATCCCAAGGGGTCCGCTGACGGTGAGGCCGGGGGCGCTGATGGCGGTGCCGGTGCTCCGGCCGCTGCTGTAGGCGACGCCGGTGACCGGGCCGGTGGGGTCGATGGTGGCATTACGGATCAGGACATGTCCGGAGATGCGGGTGTTGCCGAGGTCGATGCGGCCGCGGACCAGCGGCCGTCTGCCGGCCTGGTCGTCGATGAGGAACACACTTCCGCCGATCTCGGCGTCCCCCAGGTCCAGCGCCAGGTCCTGCTGCGGGCGGGTGAGGCAGGCCCCGGTGAGGTCCAGCGACCCCGCGATCCGCGCGCCGATCAGCCGTAACGCCCCCCGGGCCTCGAAGCGGTGCAGCAGCCGGATCGTGCCGCCCACGATGACGCGGTCGGCCTGGATCGCCCGGCCGTCCGACTCGATCAGCGTGTCCAGGCAGAGCAGGCGCCCGCCGATCTCGGACTCGCAGAGCCAGACGGCCGCGGTGGACGAGGTGCTGGCGGGGGTCCGCAGATCACCGCTGATCCGTGACCTGGACAGGTCCAGGTCACGGCGCACCCGCAGGCCGTTGGCCAGGAGGCCGGGGATCGTGCAGCCGTCGAGCGCCAGCAGGTGCAGGTCGGCGCCGTCCAGGTCGAGCGGCTCGTCGAACACGCACCCGGCGAACCGCAGCGGGAAGGTGACGGCCATGCCCGTCAGGTCGAGCCCCCCGGTGATCCTGGCCCTCTCGATCACCAGGCCGCGGGGGTCGATCTCCGCCGGGTCGCGCCGGCACAGCTTGCGGACGAGCGCGGCCTCGACGACGAGCTCCTCCCCGCCCGGCGGCCGGACGGCCTGGCCCGCCCGGCAGGCCCGTAGCAGGGCCGCCTCGTCGAGGGCCGTCACGACGGGAGCGGGATCGCCGGCATGGACATGAGATCAACTTAGCCGAGCGGCTCCCGGCCGACGACCGGCGGGGAGAAGGGGGCCCGTCAGCTCTCGGGCTCGATCCGCACGGTGCCGGCGGCGCCGTCGATGGTGATCAGCTGGCCGGTCCTGATCTCGCGGGTGGCGTCGCGGACACAGATCACGGCGGGGATGCCGTACTCCCTGGCGACGGTCGGACCGTGGGCCAGGGGCGACCCGGTCTCGGTCACCAGGCCCGCCGTCGTCAGGAACAGCGGGGTCCAGCCGGGGTCCGTGGTGGGGGCGACGAGGATCTCGCCCGGCTCGACGCGCGCGCCGGCCGGGTCGCGGATCACCCGCGCCCTGCCGGTGGCCCGGCCGGCCGCCCCCGCCATGCCGGTCAGCACCCCGGGCCCCGCGGGCTCACGCGGGGCGAGCGCCTCCACGTCGGTCCCGTCGGACAGCAGGGCGCCGGGGACGGTGTGCCGGCGCAGCTCGCGTTCGTGCCCGGCGCGGCGCGCCGCGGCCAGATCGCGATGGTCCGCGCCGTCGAGCACCGCCGACAGGGCCTCGCGCAGGTCGAGGAACATGATGTCGCCGGGACGCTCCAGCAGGCCGCGCGTGGCCAGGTCGGCCCCGATCAGCAGCAGCTCGCGCCGGGCCGACCGCAGCGCCGGCAGCCAGGCGAACTTTCCGAGCTCCCGGAGCCCGGTCAGCTCCCGTGAACGACGCATGAGGAACACCGCGAGCCGGCCGAGGACCGGACTCTCCCGCCGGACCCGCCGCGACAGCGTGCCGATCATCCGCTCCGCCTTCTCCGCGGCCTGCCGGAACCGCCGGTCGGGCGCCTGCCCGGGGTCGTCGACACGGAGGTAGTTGGCGATCGTGGCGAACAGCGGGGTCGGGTCCTCCTCCCAGCGCGGCACGCCGACGTCGATCTCCCCGGCCGCGCGCATGCCGTACCTGTCGAGGAAGCCCGCCATCCCGACGTCCGGGAGGTCGCCCACGCGGTACCGCGCGGCGAGCTCCTCCGGCGGGGTGCGCAGGAACAGCTCCCGGTGCGCCCGCGCCCGCCCGGCGACTTCCCAGAGCGCCAGGTCCATCTCGGTGGTGACGTTGTACGGCATCCCGCCGAGGACGACGTCCAGCTCCTCCCTCGTGGCGACGCCGGCGAGCAGCCCGGCCGGGGCCGAGCCGACGATCACCCCGGTGATCAGCGGCCACACCATGCCCAGCATGTCCGGGCTCATGACCGCCCGGTGGGAGTCCTGGATCACCCAGCGGAGCCGCTGGGCGGACGTGGCCGGCCCGGCCGGCGGCGTGGCCCGGCGGCTGAGCTCGTCGAGGGCGCGGTAGGCCCTGACCCTGGCGGCGACCGGCCTGGCCAGGCAACCGGTGATCCCCGCGACCGCGGCCGGGGCCAGGCGCAGCGTCACCGCGACGGCGCTGCCGAGGCGGAACGGCAGGCCGGGCCGCGGCGCGAACCTCGGATCGTCCAGCATCCGCTCCACCGCGCCCCGCACGCGCGGCCCGTACACCTCCAGCGAGGGCCCCAGCCGCGTGCGCAGGCTCCTGCTGCGCAGGAAGTCGGTCAGGTCGAAGTAGAGCCGCCCGCCGATGGCGACCAGCCGGGGCATCGGGTCGCGCGGGTCGACCTTCGCGCCGACGGAGCGGAACCACAGGCCGCCGGCCATCTTGAGCAGCGACACGCCCATCGGCGTCATCGGCCGCAGCATGCCCTGGATGTGGCCGAACTCCAGGTAGAGGCGCGTGTCGCCGGTGTCGGGCGGGGCCGGGAACAGGGTGGTGACCGGACGGGACTGCAGCAGCCAGAGCGTGCCGCCGTCGTCGAACGCCCACTCGATGTCCTGGGGAGCGCCGAAGTGCTCCTGCAGCCGCCGCCCCGCCTCGCGCAGTTCGGTGAGCCGCTCCCGGCTGAGGCATCCGCCGCCGGGACGTACGGGCCCTTCATGGGTGAGGACGTAGTGGTCCGGGACGACGGTGCCCTCGACCACGGCGGTGCCCAGGCCGGGCGCGGCGTCGACGACCATCTCGGCGCGGCAGCCGGTGACCGGGTCGGCGGTGAACAGGACGCCGGCGACCACGGGATCGATCATGCGCTGGACCACCACGGCCATGGCGGCGTCGGCGACGCCCACCGCGGCGCGGTAGGCGACGGCGCGGTCGGTGTGCAGCGAGTCCCAGCACGCGCGGACCGCGTCCATCAGCGGTCCGGCGCCCTCGACGTCGAGATAGGTGTCCTGCTGGCCGGCGAAGCTGGCGTCGGGCAGGTCCTCGGCGGTGGCGCTGGACCGGACGGCCACGCGCCCGCCGCCGAGCCGGGCGTAGGCCGCGGCCAGGTCGTCCTCCGGGAGGTCGCGCGAGACGGAGGACTCGACGGTGAGACAGAAGCCGGCCGGCACGCGCTCACCCGCCCGGATCAGCTCGCCGAGCCCGGCGGCCTTGCCGCCGACCAGCTCGATCATGCCCGCGTCCACATCGGAGAGGTCGACGATGGCCATCTCGCATCCTTCCGGCGCCCGACGGCTCCGAGCGTACGCCTCGGACGGCGGCCGAAGGAGGGGACGCGGCCCGCCCGCCCCCCTCAGGGCGCTTCGGTCCCGGGGCGGACGTCGGGGTGGAACACCGCCCGGACGCAGCCGTCCTCCTTCCGTTTGAACAGCTCGTACCCCTTGGGGCCGTCCTCCAGGCTCAGCGGGTGGGTGAGCAGCGGGGAGGCGTCGATCTCGCCCCGGCTCATCAGGTCGAGGATCATCGGGATGTAGCGGTGGCCGTGCTGCTGCGCGCCGCGCAGCGTCAGCCCCTTGTTCATGACCGCGCCCATCGGGAACTTGTCCACCAGGCCGAGGAAGACGCCCAGCACCGAGACGGTGCCGCCCTTGCGGCAGGCGTGGATCGCCTGGCGCAGCGACAGCCCCCGGTCGGTCTCCAGCCGCAGGGCCTGCTTGGCGCGGTCGTAGGCGTACTGGGCGCCGGTCCCGTGGCTCTCCATGCCGACCGCCTCGATGCAGACGTCGGGCCCGCGCCCGCCGGTCAGCTCCTTGAGCGCGTCCAGCACGTCCACCCGCTCATAGTCGAGCGTCTCGGCGCCGACGGCGGCGGCCATGGCCAGGCGTTCGGGGAACCGGTCGATGGCGATCACCCGCTCGGCGCCCATGCGCAGCGACGCCAGGGCCGCCATCTGGCCGACGCCGCCGCAGCCCCAGACGGCCACCACGTCACCCGGGCCGACCTCGCCCAGATCGGCTCCCATCCAGCCGGTCGGCACGGCGTCCGAGGCGAACACGGCGCCGGCGTCCGGCACGCCGTCGGGCACCGGGAACGCGTTGACGTCGGCGTACGGGACGCGGACGTACTCGGCGTGGCTGCCGGCGAAGCCGCCCATCGCGTGCGAGTAGCCGAAGATGCCGGCGGTGGCGTGCCCGTTGAGCTTCTCCAGGAACCCCGGGTTGGGATTGGTGTTGTCGCACAGCGACCACAGGCCCTGCTTGCAGTAGTGGCAGCCGCCGCAGCCGATGATGGAGCAGACCGTGACCCGCTCCCCCACCCTGCGCTCGCGCACGTCGGGGCCGACCTCGACGACCTCGCCGACGAACTCGTGCCCGAGCACGTCCCCGGCCGCCATCGTGGGCACGTAGCCGTCCAGCAGGTGCAGGTCGGAGCCGCACACCGAGCTGGCGATGACCTTGATGACGGCGTCCTGCCGGTTGAGGATCGCCGGGTCGGGGACCTCCTCGACCGAGACCTCGTTCACGCCCGTCCAGCACAGCGCCTTCATCGCGGTCCCCTTCTCGTCAGCTGCCGGAACGCCGGCCCGCCGGCCCGGCCGAGGAGCGTCCGGTGTCCTTCCGGCTGCCCCTCCACGACGAGCGCCTCGCCGGTCTCCAGCACCTGCTTGATCGCGCGTACCTCTTCCCTGGTGTCGCCGCCGGCGTCGCGGACGGCGATCTCGCTGCCTCGCCCGCCCGGCGCGGGGGTGATGCGGAGCTCGTGCCGTTCGGCCAGCAGTGCCAGCGCGGCGGGCCGGTCAGGGCCGGTCAGCTCGGCGGGGTCGGCCCGGACCGTGACGGCGTACCAGGTGGTCTCCTCCGGCTTCGCCTCGCGGGCCAGCCGCGCCACCAGCGCGGCGCCTCCGGCGGCGGCCAGCCCCGCGAGGAGGAGGGGTGCGCGCCTGGTGCGGTTCTTGGCCCGTCGTCTCGGGCGTCGGGAGAACGACCCTGTACGACTCTTGCGAAATGTCGCCTTCATTCCCCGGCCGCTGCCCGCCCCCCGCACCGGCAAACCCACCGCGCCCGCCCACGCCCTGACCTCCGGGTTCGGGCGGGTCCGGTGACCTGTTCCACGTGAGAAGAGCCCATTTCTGGGGAGAGGTTGGGTCGCAACCCCACGGGCCGGAGGTGGTACTGGTGAATCTCGAAGGTGAAGCGATCCGCGTGGGGGTGGAGGAGGAGTTCCACGTGGTCTCCCTCTCCACCCACCGCCTGGCCGGGCGCGCCGAGCTGTTGCTGGAAGGACTGCCGCCCGATCGCTTCACCCACGAGCTGCAGCGTTCCATGGTCGAGTCCAACAGCGCACCCTTCGTACGGCTGGAGGACCTCGCGCGCGACCTGGGCGAGCTGCGCACGCGGCTGATCACGCGGGCCGACGAGCTGGGCCTGGGCATCAGCGCCGCCGGCAGCCCGCTCCTGGTCGACATGGACGAGCTGACGGTCTCCCCGGACCCCCGCTACGAGCAGATGCTCAACGACTACCAGCAGCTCACGCGCGAGCAGCTGATCTGCGGCACCCACGTGCACGCCCAGGTCGACGACCCGGACGAGGCCGTCGCCGTCGCGCACCGGCTGACGCCGTGGCTGCCGCCCCTGCTGGCGCTGTCGGCCAGCTCCCCGTTCTGGGACGGCGCCGACACCGGGTACGCCAGCTACCGCACGCTGGTCTGGCAGCGCTGGCCCACCGCGGGCCCGATCTCGAAGTTCGACTCCGCCGCCGAGTACGAGCAGATGGTCCAGGAGCTGATCCGGTCGGAGGTGATCAGCGACCCCGGGATGATCTATTTCGACATCCGGCCGTCGGAGCACCTGCCCACGGTGGAGCTGCGCATCTGTGACTCCTGCCCGCAGCTGTCCGACATCGTGCTGATCGCGGGGCTGTTCCGGGCGCTGGTCGCCAGGGAGCTGGAGGCGCTGCGCCAGGGGGTCGAGCGCTCGGTGCAGCTGGAGGCGGTGCGGGCCGCGACCTGGCAGGCGGCGCGGTCCGGGCTGGAAGGCGAGCTGATCGACCCGGTGGGCGGCGTGCCGCGCCCCGCGCCGGTCGTGATCAGACGCCTGATCCAGGGCCTGCGGCCGCAGCTGGAGGAGACCTCGGACTGGGAGCTGGTCTCCGAGCTGGCCGAGGAGGCGCTGGCCCGGGGCAGCTCGGCCGAGCGCCAGCGCCGCGTGTTCGCCCAGCGGGAACAGCTGTCCGACGTCGTGGACCTGCTGCTGGCCGAGACCCGGGCCTGCGAGTGGGACCGGCCGGCGGGCAACTCCCCGCCGTACCGGTCCGCGGCGTCCTGAGGGATGATGAGCGCCTCAGGTTCGCCGATGGAGCGCGGCCGGTCGATGGCGGCCGCGGCGCTGATCGGCGTGGCGGTGATGGCGGCGGTCGACGAGATCGTCTTCCACCAGCTGCTGGGCTGGCATCACTTCTTCGACCGTTCCACCCCGGCCGTGGGCCTGCTGTCGGACGGGCTGCTGCACACCGCCGAGCTGCTCGGACTGGTCGCCGGGTTCGTGCTGTGGGCCGATCTGCGCCGCCGGGGGACGCTGTCGGCGGCGCACGCCTGGGCCGGGCTGCTGCTGGGCGCGGGCGGGTTCCAGCTGTTCGACGGTTTGATCAACCACAAGGTGTTCCGGCTGCACCAGATCCGCTACGTGCCGGACCTGCTGCTGTACGACCTGGCCTGGAACGGCGCCGCGCTGGCGCTGCTGGCGGCCGGAGCGGTGCTCGCCGCCAGGGCCCGCCGGCGGACGGGCGCGGCCGGCCGGGACGGGACGGAGACCGGCCGATGAGACGGCTCGGCGGTTACGCAGACCGGCCGATGACCTCGGACGGCCTGGCGGGTACGGAGGCCCGCCGATGACACCGGGGCACGATCACCACGCCGGTGGCCTGGCCGTGGCGGCGCCGGCGGCGGTGTGCCTGGCCGTGCTGCTGGCGGCCGGATACGTGGTGGCCGCGCACCGGCTGCGCCGCCGGGGCGACGCCTGGCCGTGGGCCTGGCAGGCGAGCTTCGTCGCGGGCGCCGCGCTGCTGGCCGCCGCCTTCGCCGTGCGGATGCCGGGGCAGCCGTTCACCGCGCACATGGGGCAGCACCTGCTGGCCGGGATGCTCGCTCCCGTGCTGCTCGTGGCCGGCCGCCCGCTGACGCTGACGCTGCGCGCGCTGCGCCCCGGCCGGGCGCGGCGCGCCGTGCTGGCCGTGGCGCACTCCCGCCCGGCCGGCTGGCTGGTCGCTCCGGCGGTGGCGGTGGTGCTGGACATGGGCGGGCTGTGGCTGCTGTACCGCACGCCGCTGCTGGCGGCCGCCGACCAGCATGCGTGGCTGCACGCCGCCGTCCATCTGCACGTGGTGGCCGCCGGCACGCTGTACGCCTTCGCCGTGTGCCAGCTGGACCCGGTGCGCCGCCGGTGGAGCCTGCCCTGGCGCGCGGGCGCGCTGCTGGCGGGCGGGGCCGCGCACGCGGTGCTGGCCAAGTCGCTGTACGGCACGCCGCCGCCCGGCACCTCCTTCGCCCCGGCCGATCTCCAGGCCGGGTCCCAGGTGATGTACTACGGCGGGGACGCGGTCGAACTGCTCCTGGCCGTGATCGTCGCCGCCCAGTGGTACGCCGCCACCGGCCGGGCGCACCGCCGCAGGGTCGCCGCCGCCGCCGCGCACTGACGCAGAGCGTTCACCGCAGCAGGTCCCCGGCCTCCTCCAGCACCGCGTCCACCGGGACGTCGGCCACCCACGACACCTCGTGCGGGCACCGCCGGGGGTGCGGGCCGAGCCCGCTCTCGCCGCAGACGGGGCAGGCGGGCGTCCACGACACCAGCGGCCGGTGCCGGTGCCGGGTGAGCGGCCCGGCGTTGATCAGGTTGCCGCACCAGTAGACGCCGACCGTCGCCGTCCCCACCGCCGCCGCCAGGTGGCGCGGCCCGGTGTCGTTGGCCACCACCAGGTCGCACCCCTCGTACAGGGCGGCCAGCCCGCCGACGCTCAGCCGCCCGGCGGCTGTGATGGCGGGCCGCCGCATCGCCCCGGCCACCCGGGCCACCAGGTCGCGCTCCGCCTCGCCGCCGGTGATCACCACGGGCCTCCCCAGCCGGTCGGCCACCGCCGCGAAACATTCCGGCGGCCACTGCCGGCGCGGGTCGTTGGCCCCCGGGTGGATCGCGACCAGCCCTTCCGGCAGCTCGCCCAGCTCCGCCCGGTCGCGGTCCGTCACCGTCACGCCCGGCTCGATCCGGCCGGGGCGCCCGCCCACCAGCGCCGCGACCTCCAGATAACGGATGGTCTCGGGCTGGTGGAAGCCGTAGTGGACCCACCGGTCCAGCGGAGGGGCGTCCGATGCCCGCAGCCCGGCCGTCACCCCGGCGCCCAGGGCCAGGACGAACGGGTTGGAGTGGCGTCCGCCGCCGTGCATCTGCACCGCCAGGTCGAACCGCAGGTCCCGCAGCCGCGCCAGCAGGGCGTCCGGGGCGCGCAGGCCGTCCTCGGAGGTGGACACGCCGGTGATCGGCGGCAGCGCGACCACCTCGTCCACCGGGCCCGGCCGCCCGGCCAGGAAGTCCGCGTGCCAGCGGCGGGCGAGCAGCGTGAGTGTGGCGCCGGGGTAGGCGTTCCTGATCGCCTCGATGCCGGGCAGCGCCTGCAGGAAGTCGCCCAGCGCGTTGGCGCGCAGCACCGCGATCCGCCGCACCCCGGCGACCACCGCCGCCGTACGGTCCTTGCTCGGGACGGGCACGGTTGCCCGGCTACCCCCGGCACTGGGGGGACAAACCGGACGTTCTCCCCGGCGGGCGCCCGCTCACCGGTCGCCGGGCCGCGCCTCCGCGCGCTGGTCGCGATGGTTGGCGTGGACGCTGGTGAGCGTGACGGTGACCAGGACCGTGACGATGACGCCCAGCGAGAGCGGGGTCGGGATCTCCGGGACCTGGGGCCAGATGCCGTGCGCCCAGTGCAGGACGAGCTTGACGCCGATGAACGCCAGGATGAGCGAGAGTCCGTGGTTGAGGTAGCGGAGCTTGGACAGGGCGCCCTGCAGCACGAAGTACAGCGCGCGCAGGCCGAGCAGGGCGAAGGCGTTGGTGGCGAAGACCAGGAAGGGGTCCTCGGTGACGCCGTAGACGGCCGGCACCGAGTCGACGGCGAACACGATGTCGGTGGCGAAGACGGCCACCATGGCCAGCGCCAGCGGCGTCAGCGCGTACCGGCCCGCTTCCCTGACCATGAGCCGCGAGCCCCGGTAGCCGTCGGTCACCGGCATGAACCGGCGCACCAGCCGGACGGAGCGGAGGGAGCTGACGTCCACCTCGTGCTCCTGGCCGCTCGCCGCGTCCCTGAAGACCTTCACGGCGGTCACGATGAGGATGGCGCCGAACAGCAGGAACGCCCACGTCCCGCTCTGCAGCGCGGCGGCGCCGAGCGCGATGAAGATGGCCCGCAGCACCAGCGCCCCGATGATCCCATAGAGCAGGACGCGCTGTGCCAGCACCGCCGGGACCGCGAAGGCGGCCAGCAGCAGCATGAACACGAAGAGGTTGTCCACCGACAGCGACTTCTCCACGACGTAGCCCGTGAAGAACTCCACCGCCACGGTGGACCCCGCCCACGCCCACAGACCGACCCCGAACACCAGCGGAAGGGCGAGATAGAAGACGGACCAGCCCACGGCCTCGCGCATGCGCACCTCGTGCGGGCGGCGCGTCACGATGAAGTCCAGCACCAGCAGGACGACCAGCCCCGCTATGGTGACCGCCCACAGCTGGGGCGAGGCGATCGATTCCAGCGCGACGGCAGGCTGGACGGTCGTGGCAGGCATGCGTCCTCCTCGAACGTTGAGTCGTTCGAGGTCTCCTTCGCCCATGGGGCGGCCGCCCGAGGACCCTGCCACAGGTCCGTACTGACCGGGATCGACGCTTGGGAAGTACTCCCCTCGTCCCTCCACCGTAGGTCATCTCGACCTCGGGCTCCACCTCGGGGGCCGGATCCGGCCGCGGCGCCGCTGCCTGGGTCCCTTAGAGTCGGGTGGTGCATTCTTCCGAGATCCGTACGGTGACCACCGAGGCCGAGCTGCGGCAGATCGTCCGGGAACCGTCGCAAGCCGGCTGGGACAAGGACATCGCCCGGATCGACGAGCACGCGCGCACGATCATCGCGCACTCCCCGCTCGTGTTGCTGGCCACCTCGGCCCCCGACGGCACCTGCGACGTCTCCCCGCGCGGCGACCCCGCCGGGTCGGTGCTGGTCCTCGACGACCACCGGCTGGCGCTCGCCGACCGGCCCGGCAACCATCGCGTCGACAGCTTCCGCAACGTGCTGCGCAACCCCCACGTCGGGCTGCTGTTCCTGGTTCCGGGGATGAACGAGACGCTGCGGGTCAACGGCCGGGCCACGCTCGTGGCGGACGCGCCGTTCTTCGACGACCTGGCGGTGCGGGGCAAGCGTCCGCGGCTGGCGGTCCTGGTGGAGGTCGAGGAGCTCTACATCCACTGCGCGAAGGCGTTCCTGCGCGCGTCGCTGTGGCAGCCGGACACCTGGCCCGACCGCGGCGGTCTGCCCTCCATCGGCCGGATGGCCAAGGACCATCTGGGTCTCAAGGGCGTCTCGGCGGAGAAGCTCGACGAGGGGCTCGCCCAGGACGCCGCGACCAACCAGTACTGAACCCTGCGCTGAGCCGCCCCCTGCCCGTCACGCCCGGGACGGTGACGGACGAGCGGCCTCGACCGGGCCGGGGCGCGACGGCGGGGACACCCGCATGGCCAGCCGCACGACGGTGCCGCCGGGGCCGGTGACGAACTCGGCCTCGTCGGCCAGGCGGCGCGTCAGCCAGATCCCCCGCCCCCCGGGCGCGGCGGACGACGGCAGGGACGTGCCGGCCAGAACCCGCTCGGGGATGCCCGGCCCCTGATCGCTGATCTCGCAGCGCAGGACGCCGTCCGCGCACCACAGGACCACCCGGCCGCCCCCGCCGCCGTGCCGCACGGCGTTGACCACGCACTCGTCGGCCGCCAGCAGGAAGTCGTCGAGCCGGATCCCGTCCAGTCCGTGGGCACGCGCCGCGCGCCGCAGCACGTGACGCGTGCGGGCCAGGGACCGCTCGTCGAAGCGCAGGGTGATCCTCATGTCGCTCAGCCCATCCGCCCGGCCATCTCGACCAGCCGGTTGGCGTAGCCCCATTCGTTGTCGTACCAGCCGAAGACCTTGACCAGGTCCCCGCTCGCCTGGGTGAGGCCGGAGTCGAACACGCACGAGGCGGCGTCGCCGACGATGTCGCGGGAGACGAGCGGGTCGGTGCTGTACCGCAGGATGCCGCGCAGTTCGCCGGCGGCGGCCTCGGCGAAGGCGTCGTTGACCTCCTGCGCGGTGACCGGGCGGCCGAGCTGGGCGGACAGGTCGGTGATGGAGCCGTCCTCGACCGGTACGCGGATGGCGATGCCGTCCAGGCGGCCGTCGAGCTCCGGCAGGACCTGGCCCACCATGCGGGCGGCGCCGGTGGTGGTCGGCACGATGTTGACGGCCGCGGAGCGGGCCCGGCGCGGGTCCTTGTGCGGGGCGTCGAGCAGCCGCTGGTCGCCGGTGTAGGCGTGGATGGTGGTCATGAAGCCCCGGACCAGGCCGAAGCGCTCGTGCAGCACCTTGACCAGCGGCGCCACGCAGTTGGTGGTGCAGGAGGCGAGGGACACGATCTCGTGCCGGGCCGGGTCGTGGGCGGCGTCGTTGACGCCGGGGACGATGGTGGCGTCCAGGCCCTTGCCGGGGGCCGACAGCAGGACCCTGCGGGCGTCGGCCTTCAGGTGGCCCGCCAGCGCGTCCCGGGTGCGAAAGCGCCCGGTGGCGTCGATGACCAGCCCGACGTCGTGCGCGCGCCAGTCGATCCGCTCCGGCTCGGCGCAGGAGGTCACGGAGATCTTGCGCCCGTCGACCTCGATCAGGCCGGGCGAGGCGGTGACGGGCACGTCGAGCGGCCCGTACGTGGAGTCGTGCTTGAGCAGGTGGGCCAGCGCGGCCGCGTCGGTGAGGTCGTTGACGGCGACGATCTCCAGGTCGGTGCGGAGCGCACGGCGCAGGAAGGCTCTGCCGATCCTGCCGAATCCGTTGATTCCGATTCTCATGTCCCCATCGTCCGGCGGGCGCGGCTCGCGGGTCAGAGGCCACGGTCCCGTCCGGGGTGGACCTTCGGCCCGTACCGCGACGGCGCGGCACCAGGGCGGCGGGCGGGCCAGGGCCGTTGGTCCTTCGCTGTGAGGGCGTTCGCCGCTGTCCCCGGCGCCTGCGGCGGAGTCACCATGGAACCACCAGGGAGGTGAAAGATCATGATCGGTGGACGCATGATCATGGAAGCGCCGCTCGCCGACATCGAGCTGATGACGCTGAGGAAGCGGATCGACCTTCTCGAGGAGCAGGTGCGCGTGCTGACCGCGGCGAACCTCGCCCTCGTACGGAGCGTCGAGAACCTGCGGTCGGCCCCCGTCGGCCCGTCCGGAACCTGACCCCGCCCCCCGGCCTCTCCCCGGCGAGCCCTCGCCGGCCCGGCGCCGGGCCGGCATCGGCGGGCATCAGGTGGCCGGGGTCACCGCGACCGGGCACCAGGCTTCGAGCAGCGCGGTCTGGAGGACCCGGCCCAGCAGCAGACAGGCGGGCGACTCGTTGCCCCGGTTGCCCAGCACGAGGAGCGTCGCCTCCTTGGAGGAGTCGATCAGCGCACGCTGGGCCCGTTCGGTCACGAACTCGGTGACGACCGGCACCTCGGGGTGCCTGCCGGCCAGCTGGGTGACGACCTCGCGGAAGCGGGCCTCCGCTCCGCTGCGCAGCGCCCGCGAGCTCACGAAAGGGAGCGGATCCTCCCACGGGACGGATCCGTGCTCTCCCCAGCAGCACAGGGCCGTCAGGGCGCCACCGCGCAGCGCGGCCTCCTCCAGGGCGAAGTCGAAGGCCGCCAGGCTCGCCGGTGAGCCGTCGAGCCCGGCCACGATCCGGACGTCCCGGACGTCCCGGCCGTCCGGCGGCAGGAGCGGCCGTACCACGACGACCGGTCCGACACTGTGGGCGGGCACCTGGACGGCAGCCGACCCCACCCGCAGGCCCTCGAACCCGCCCAGCCCGCGGAACCCCAGCACCACCAGTTCCGCGGCGCGCGCGACCTCGAGGAGCACCGCGGCGGGGGTGCCCCTGCCCAGCAGCGGCCGGACGTCGACCTCGGGCGCCAGCTTCCGGGCCCGGCTGACCCCGTCGTCCACGACGCCGAGGGCGACCCGCTCGATCTGCGCGACGGTCTCCTTCGGGACGGCTCTGAGGGCGTAGGGCCAGTTCAGGGCGTGGCAGACGAGCACGGGCAGCCCCCGCAGCCGCGCCTCGTCGAGGGCCCAGCCCAGCGCCTGCCCGCTCTCGGGCGAGTCGTCGTAGCCGACCACTATCGGCCGACCAGCATGTCCGTCGCTCACTGCCGCCCCCCGGGTTCTCCGGCCCTGCCACAGGAACGTTCCCCCGGCCGTTGAGCCGCGGCCCACAGGCGGTGAAACTTTCGGGCTTTTCCCGTTGGCGGGGCCCGGTCAGGACGCCGCCCGCTGCCGGCGCCACAGCGCGAGCCCGAGCGCGGCCACCGCCAGGGCGGCGCACGCGGGCAGCGCGCTCCAGCGGCCGAGCGGCCCCGGCGGCAGTTGCTGAACGAGAACGAAGCCGCCCATCGCCAGCACGAACCAGCCGAACGCCTGGCGCAGCCGGTCGGCGTCGATCCTGCCCGCCAGGGCGCCGCCGGCGAGCCCGCCGACCACGGCCGCCGCGGTCACGGGCAGGGCCAGGGACCAGTCGATCGCGGTGCTCTGCAGGTATCCGGCCAGGCCGGCCAGGGACTTCATGGAGATGACGACCAGCGAGGTGGCCACCGCCGCGCCCATGGGCAGGCCGCCGAGCAGGACCAGGGCGGGCACCACCAGGAAGCCTCCGCCCGCGCCGACGAGCCCGGTCACCAGGCCGACGACGACGCCTTCGGCGATCACCCGAGGGACGCGCGACTCCCCCGGCTCGGAGGTGGGCCGGGAGGCGCGGCGGTCGCCGATCATGGCGATGGCGGTGGCGAGCATCATCGCGGCGAAGGCGCCCATGAGGAGCGCCTCGGGCAGGTGCGGGCCGATCAGCCCGCCTCCGTACGCCCCCGCCATGCCCGCGGCGCCGAAGACGAGACCGGTGCGCCAGCGGATGCGCCCCGCCCTGGCGTGGCCGGCCGCGCTGACGGCGCTGGTGACGGCCACGACGAACAGGGAGATGGCGATGGCCTGCTTGGCCGGGACGCCGGCGAGGTAGGTCAGCACCGGCACGGTGAGGATGGACCCGCCGCCCCCGAACAGGCCGAGGGTCAGACCGATCACCACGGCGGCGGCGATGGTCAGCGCGAGCATGGACACTCCCGGGGGTATACGGGAGACATGAGGAGAGGCCCCCTCACGCGGCGTCCCGCGAGGGGCGCCGGGCCATCCGGGCGATGGCCGCCTCGACGTCCGCGCCACCGGCGCGGTTGTAGGGCAGCTTGGCCAGGAGCATGCCCATGGCGCAGGTGTCGGTCAGGGCGGCGAACGTCAGGCCGGCGCCGATGAAGGCCGCGACGAACACGGCGGCCGGGATCCACAGGCTCAGCAGGACCGAGGCGAGCACGACGCTCCCGGCGACGAGCCGGACCTGCCGCTCCAGCGTCCAGCGCGGCCGGCCCCGGGTGACGGGTGCGCCGGAGGCGATCCAGGCGTTCATCCCGCCGTCCAGGACCGCGAGGTCGGACACCCCGGCGGCGTCCAGCGCCGTCCGCGCGCGCTCGGCGCGGGCGCCGGACTGGCAGATGAGCAGCATGCGTCCGCCTGCGTCGGCGACGATGCGGCGCAGGTGCGCGTCGACCTGGTCGAGGGGCAGGTTGACGGCGCCGTCGATGTGCGCGGACTCGAACTCGGCCGGGGTGCGGACGTCCACGACGAGCACGTCGGGGTTGGCCGCGATCAGCGAGCGGGCGGAGGCGGCGTCGATGCGGGACATGTGGGTTTCTCCTGTGTCTTGCTCGGGTGTGCGTTCAGGTCAGGCGGCGCGCGGCCGGCCGAGCGCGGCGGCGGCCTCGGCGACTCCCGCGTCGGCGAGCACGACCGGCCGGTGACCGGCGCGGGCCAGCAGACCGGCGGCGATGCTCGCGCGGCGGCCGGAGGCGCACGCGACGAGCACGGGCCGCTCGGGGGTCAGCTCGGCGGGGATGCCTTGGGTGACCAGGTCGGGCAGGAAGCGCTCGACCGCGCCCTCCAGCCGGGCCTCTCGCCGCTCGGCGGGCATCCGGACGTCGAGCACCTGGGCGTCCGGCTGGGCGAGCCGCCGGACGAAGGCGTCGAGGGTCAGCAGTTCGTAGGTCTGCGTGGCGGCTTCGCCGAGGTCGCGGACGACGCCGCGCACGGTGTCGATACCGATCTGGGCGAGCTGCGTGACGGCCTCGGCGACGTCCTGGTCCGGCTCGGCGACCAGCGTGATCGGCTCCTGGTAGGGCAGCAGCCAGCCGGTCCAGCTGCCGAAGTCGTCGTCCAGCTCGATGCCGATGGAGCCGGGCAGCATGCCGCGGGCCTGGGAGCGGCGCGGGCGGATGTCGACGACCTGGGCGCCTTGGGGCGCGGCGTCGAGCTCGGGGACGCGGACCGGCGGCATGGGCGGCACGCCGAGCGTGTTGGCCCTGCCCATGTACCGGTAGAAGGCGGGGATGGGCATGGGGGCGGCCAGCAGCGCGTCGGCGAGCTCGTCCGGGTCGTCGATGGCCAGCATCGGGTTGCCGGCGCGCTCGGCCCCGATGGAGGAGGTCAGCCGGCCGGCGCCGGTGACGGTGCAGAACGAGCCCTCGCCGTGCGTGGGGTAGAGGCCGACGCCGGGGGGAAGCGCGGCCAGGCGGCGCAGCGAGCCGTGCTGCAGGCGGGCCAGGGACCGGGCCCGCTCGGGGCCGAGCAGGTCGGGCCGGCCGGCCGAGGCGACCAGCAGGCTGCCGCCGGAGAAGAGCGCCGCCGGCTCGCCGTCGAGGAGCACCAGGTAGCTGGTGTGCTCGGGGGTGTGGCCCGGCGTGTGGATCGGGCGCAGGGTCAGGCCGTCGCCGCCGTCGAGGTCCTCCAGGTGGTAGGCGGGCACGTGCCGGTAGGCGGGCGCGGCGGCGGCGGGCAGCACCAGCTCGGCGCCGGTGCGCAGCGCGGCCTGCTCGGCGCCGGAGACGTAGTCGTTGTGCAGGTGGGTCTCCAGCACGAACCGGAGCTCCACGTCCCGCTCGGCGGCGGCGTCGAGGAACCGGTCGATGTCGCGCTGGGGGTCGACGAGGACGCCCTTGCCCTCGTGGGTCAGCAGGTAGGTCTGGTCGCCCAGGCCGGGCGTGCGGAAGGAGACGACGTCCATGATGTACTCCTTGGATACCCCAGGGGGTATCATCCGGTCAAAAAAGGGCGGCCACGATCGCCCGTGGCCGCAGGGGGTCAGGCGAGCGCCAGGAAGAGCTTCTCCAGCTCCGCCACGCTCATGGGCGGCTCGTCGCCGCGGTCGCGGGCGTCCTGGCAGTGGCGCAGCCCGGTGGCGACGATCTTGAATCCGGCCCGGTCGAGCGCCTTGGAGACGGCCGCGAGCTGGGTGAGCACCTTCGTGCAGTCCTCGCCGGCCTCGATCATCGCGATCACGCCTGCGAGCTGGCCATGGGCCCGCTTCAGCCGGGTCAGCGCGTCGCCCACCATGCTCTCGTTCAGCTCCATGGCCCGAACTATACCCCCAGGGGTACCCACGAGTGCAAATCGTGCTTCACCAGGCCTTTCGTCGCGCTGTCGCCGGTAGAGGTGAGGATACGGGCCGGTGTACGGGGGTAGCCGACGGGTGCGGGCGGGTCCGTCCCCGGGGTTTCCAGAGGGCCGCCAGAGCCGATGAAGGGAGTACGGGCGAACCGTCACCCGCCCGCCGGGCCCGGCGGGCACCGTCGAGAGGAGAACACCGATGAAGGCAGCGGTAGGAGACCGGCTGGTCGTCGAGAGCGCCCGCGATCACGAGTCGCGGCGGGTCGGCGTCATCACCGAGGTACGCCACGAGGACGGGTCACCGCCCTACCTGGTGCGCTGGACGGACTCCGAACACGAATCCCTGGTGTTCCCCGGCCCGGACGCCCACGTGGTGACCAAGCAGGAGCGGGAAGCGTCGCTTCCGCCCCGGTGAGCGCCCGCCCCGGTCAGCCGTTCCGCTCCCCCCGCGGGCGCACCACCGCGACCGGGCAGGTGACATGGTGCAGCACTCCCCGGCTCACCGAGCCGAGCACGGACGCGGAGAAGCCGCCCATCCCGCGCGAGCCCACCACGACCAGGTCGGCCGACGCCGAGGCGTCCCTGAGCGCGGCCACGGGATGCGCGCACACCTGCTCGTCCGTGATCTCCACGTCCGGGTTCGCCTCCCGCCACGGCGTCACCGCCTCCCGGGCCCTGCGCCGCTGCTCCTCGAAGGCGCTGTCCAGCACCCCGCTGTAGGCGGCGGCGTACGGCGCCAGAACCGGCTCCTGCCAGGAGAACACCACGTGGACGCCGGCCTGACGGGCGCGGGCCTGGCCGACGGCGTACTCCATCGCCGTCCGCGACCACTCCGAGCCGTCGTAGCCCACCACGACCCGTCCGTGCCGGGTCTCGGCGGGGCCGCGCACGACCACGACCGTCCCCGCGGCGTGCGCCGCCACGGCGGTGCTGACCGAGCCGAGCAGCAACCCGGTGAAGCCGCCCCGTCCTCTGCTGCCCAGCACCACGCTGTCGGCCGCGGACGAGCCGATGACCAGTTGCTCGATGGCGTTGCCCCTGCGGGCCTCGGTGGTCACCGCCACGTCCGGCGCCACCTCCCGCGCCCGCTCGGCGGCGGCCCGCAGCGCTTCGCCGCCGTACTCCACGTCGACCTCGCCCAGGCTGAGCGGCCAGAGTTCGGCCACGTACAGGAGGTGGAGCGAGCGTCCCCGGCGGCGCGCGTCGCCGGCCGCCCACTCGACCGCCGCGGCGGCCGGTACGGACCCGTCCACCCCCACCGTGATCTGTTCCGCCATCGTTCCCCCTTCACCAGCCCCCGGTCGGAGCCCTCTGCCCCCTTGCCGAACGTCTCGCCTCGCATGCGGAACGTGACGGCCGGCACCCTTCAGGTACCCACCTCACGGCCGCCGCCGGTCACCCGGGTTCGAGGCGGGGGCGCTGGAAGCGCCACGGCGCCTCCGGCCCGTGGATCGCCCGCAGCGCCCGTTCGAGCGACTGCGCCGGGGACGCGCCGGTGTCGATCTCGATGGCGTCGGGCCAGGGCGCCGCCGTCGCCGCGAGGGCGGCGGCGACCGCCGGACCGGCGTCGGAGATCCCGCCCCGGCGGCCGGCCAGCCGCTCCTCGACCAGCTGCGGCAGGGCGGTGCAGCGCAGCGCCACCAGGTCGCTTGAGGTGCGCTCCGCCAGGTCTTCGGCCGCCTTCCGGTGCCCGGCGTCGCTCCAGGAAGCGTCGAGGATCACGGGCTCACCGCGCAGCAGCAGGCTCCGCGCCCGGGACAGCAGTTCGCGGTAGGTCCGCTCGGTCCACTCACGGCTGTAGATCCCCTCGCCGAAGGGCGCCGGCGCGGGCACCTCGGCCCCGATCCCGGCGAGCTCCTTGCGTACGCGGTCGCTGCTCAGCAGCGTGTAGCCCAGCCGGTCGGCGACCGCGGCGGCGACGGTGGTCTTGCCGGTCCCCGGAGTGCCGCCGACCAGCACCAGCGTCACCGCACCGGCCCGTAGATGACGCAGCGTCAGCTCGGCCAGCTCGCGGGCGTCGCGCACCGTACCGAGGTCTCCCTGCCGATACCGCACGCCGGCGACCTTGGCGCGGACGAAGGCCCGGTAGGCGACGTAGTGGTGCCACAGCGAGGCCGGAGCGGGGTCACCGGAGAACTGGGTGTACCAGCGCAGGAACAGCTCGGCCGGCCGAGGCGCCCCCAGCCGCTCCAGGTCCATGGCCAGGAACGCGGCGTCGTCCAGGCCGTCGACGAAGCGCAGCCGTTCGTCGAACTCCAGGCAGTCCATGATCCGCGGCCCGTCGTCCAGGCAGAAGATGTCGTCGGCCAGCAGGTCCCCGTGGCCGTCCACGATGCGGCCCTCGGCGATCCGCGCGGCGAACAGGCGCTCACGGCCGTCGAGGAAACGGCCGACGAGCCGTTCGATCTCCTCGATCACCCCGGGGCCGAACACGGCGCCGGAGGTCTCACGGACCTGGGCGAAGCTCGCCGTCCAGCGTTCCCGCAGCGCCCGCGCCTCTCCCTGCCGGTCGATCTCCGGGCCGCGGCGCGAGCGGCCGTGCAGGCTCGCGACCATCCGGGCGACCTGGCGCAGCTCCGCCTCCACCGGTTCGCCCGCGCGGATCATCGTCGCGAGCCGGCGTCCGTCCGGCATCCGCCGCATCACCACGAGGTGCTCGCAGGGCCGCCCGTCGGGGCCGAGCACGTCGGCGACGCCCTCGTAGACGTCGGGCGCGAGCCTCCGGTTGAGCCTCACCTCCTCGTGGGAGATGGCCTGCCGGGCCTCACGCGTGGTGAAGTCGAGGAAGCCCAGATCCACCGGCTTGCGCACCTTGATCGCCCGGTCGCCGAGCAGGATCACCACGGCCGAATGCGTCTCCTTGATCTGAGCCCACGGTCCCATCACAACGCCCCCGCACTCCCCCGCCCGGCCGTCCCGATCCGGGCCCGTCTCACGGCTGCCCCTACCCGCATTTCCCCAGGTTGAGCGGCCAGATCCGGTAATCAGGGCCGGGCCGGAGGTTGGGTGAGGACCTCCGGCCGGGTACGCCAGGAGGGCGCTGACCGCGTCCGCGCCGGACCCAGGTGATCGTGCCGTGGGTCCCGATCCGGCGAATCCGCGAGGGGGCCTGGTGACTGCGTCGCCGTTGGTGAGACCGGTGCTCAGGGGTCGTCACGAGCCCTGGGGCCGGCCGGGACGCGCTCGATGAGCCGGCCGGAGCCCGACCCGACCGAGCGGCTGGAGCCGCTGCTGCGCGACCTGGGCAGCTCGCGCACCGGCCTGACCTCGCGAGAGGCGGCGCGGCGGCTGGTCCACTACGGTCCCAACGAGCTTCGCCGACGCGGCGGCCGGCACTGGCCCCGCGCACTGGGGCGGCAGTTCACCCATCCGCTGGCGCTGCTGCTGTGGGCGGCGGCGGCTCTGGCCTTCGTGGCGGGGATCGTCCCGATCGCGGTGGCGGTCATGGTGGTGATCATCCTCAACGCGGTGTTCGCCTTCGCCCAGGAGGTGCAGGCCGAGAAGGCCGTCGAGGCGCTGGCCGCGTTCCTGCCGGTCCAGGCGAAGGTGCTGCGCGACGGACGGCCGCAGGCGGTGCCCGCCGCCGAGCTGGTGCCGGGCGACGTGCTGATGATCGAGGAGGGTGACCGGATCTCGGCGGACGCCCGGCTGATCTCGGGCGGCATCGAGGTCGACCTGTCGACGCTGACCGGCGAGTCGATGCCGGTCTTTCGCTCCGCTGACCTGGCGGACACCGGCGTGAGCCTGCTACAGGCTCGTGACCTGGCGTTCTCCGGGACGATGTGCACCGAGGGGCAGGCTCGGGCGGTCGTGTTCGCCACCGGGATGCGCACCGAGCTGGGGCGGATCGCGGCGCTGTCGGAACGCGTCCAGCCGGAGGAGAACCCGCTCGACCGGCAGATCCGCAAGGTGTCGCGACTGATCGCGCTGATCGCGCTCATCACCGGGGCGGCCTTCGTCCCGATCGCGACCTTCGGCGCACACCTGCCGGTGTCCGAGGCGGTGGTGTTCGCCGTGGGGCTGCTCGTGGGCAACGTGCCCGAAGGGCTGCTGCCGGTGATCACCCTGGCGCTGGCGCTGGGCGTGCGCGACCTGGCGCGGCGAGGGGCGGTGGTCAAACGGCTGAGCGCGGTGGAGACGCTGGGGTCGACGGGGGTCATCTGCACCGACAAGACCGGCACGCTCACGGAGAACCGCATGCGGGTCACCCACGTCTGGACCGCCGCCGGGACCTACGAGCTCGGGGACGCCCCGGTGTCCGGGGACGCGCGGCGCGCCGACCCGGCGCTCGCGGGGCTGGCCTCCGTCATGACGGCGTGCAACAACGCCCGCCGGGACCTCGCGGGAACCCTGACCGGCGACCCCACCGAGGTGGCGATGCTCGGGGCCGCCGACCGGCTCGGGGAGCCCGGCGCCGCCGGACGGCTGTGCCTGTTCCACTTCGACCCGGCGCTGAAGCGGATGTCGACCGTCGACGAACGCGACGGCGGCACCTGGGTGGACACCAAAGGAGCGCCCGAGACGGTCCTCCCTCAGTGCGCCGCGATCATGGAGGGGGGCGCGGCCCGGCCTCTCACCGCCGAGCGGCGCCGCGACGTCGAACAGGTCGTGGACGACCACGCCCGGCAGGGCCTGCGTGTGCTGGCCCTGGCCGTACGCCGCCTGGACCCCGGTCAGCCCGTGCCCCGGCGGCGCGAGGACGCCGAACGCGACCTGACCCTGCTGGGCCTGGTCGCGATGCAGGATCCGCCGCGCCCCGAGGTCGCCGAGGCGGTCGCGCACTGCCATGCCGCCGGGATCCGCATCATCGTGGTCACCGGCGACCACGCGCTGACCGCGGCGGCGGTGGCCCGGCAGGTGGGCATCGTCGGCGAGCGGCCCGCCGTCGTCACCGGCGAGCAGCTCGACCGCATGAGCGAGCACGACCTGGACGCGCTGCTGCGCGAACACCGTCAGCTGATCTTCGCCCGCAGCTCGCCCGAGGCCAAACTGCGGATCGCCGACGCGCTGCGCGCCGAGGGGCACGTGGTGGCGATGACCGGCGACGGGGTCAACGACGCGCCCGCCCTGCGCCGCGCCGACATCGGCGTGGCCATGGGGCGCTCCGGCACGGACGTGGCCAGGGAAGCCTCCACAGTGGTGCTCACCGACGACGACTTCGCCACCGTCGTCGCCGCCATCAGGTCAGGCCGGCAGGTCTACGACAACATCCGCAAGTTCATCTGCTACATCTTCGCCCACACCACCCCCGAGATCGTCCCGTTCCTCGTGTTCGCCCTCGCGGGCGGCGCCATCCCGCTCCCGCTCACGGTGCTGCAGCTGCTGGCCTTCGACGTCGGCACCGAGACCCTGCCCGCGCTGGCGCTGGGCCGCGAACCCGCCGAACCGGGCCTCATGCGACGCCCGCCCCGCGAACGGTCCGAAAGCGTGATCCGCCCCGCCATGCTGGTGCGCGCCTGGCTGTTCCTCGGCGTGATCTGCGCCGTCCTGTCCATGGCCGGGTTCTTCTACGTGCTGCTCAGAGCCGGCTGGCACCCGGGCGATCCGACCGGGCCCGGCAGCCCGCTGCACCACGCCTACCGGCAGGCGACCACCATGACCTTCCTCGGCCTGATCGCCGGCCAGGTCGGCACCGCGTTCGCCGCCAGGACCGAACACGCCTCCCTGCGCTCTGTCGGCGTCACCTCCAACCCGCTGCTGCTGTGGGGCATCGCCTTCGAACTGGCCCTGGCCGCCGTGCTCATCTACGCCCCGCCGTTCCAGGCACTGCTGGGCACCGCCGCCCTGACCCCGGACATGCTGGCCTTCGTCGTCCCGTTCCCGTTCCTCGTCTGGGGCGCCGACGAGATCCGCCGCTGGCTGCTGCGCCGCCGCAAGGCCGCCCCTTGACCCCGTCCTGAGGGAACTTTCGCCTCCGGTTCGGGTGGCCCGCGGCCCCGTACCAGGTAGGGAGGGATGGTGCGAAGGCCCCGAACGATCAGCAGCCCGAAGGGGAGGACCCGGTGAGTTCCGCATCCTCTGGACTGTCATCCGCCGATGCGGCCGCGCGGCTGGAACGGGACGGAGCCAACGTGCTGCCGCAGAAGCCGCCCGTTCCGCTGTGGCGGCGCGTGGCCACCCAGCTCCGGGACCCGCTGATCGTGGTCCTGCTCGTCGCGGTGGTGCTGACCGTCGTCGCGGGCGACTGGACCGACACCGTCGTCATCCTGCTCGTGATCGTCGTGAACACCTCCGTCGGGGTCGCGCAGGAGATCAGGGCCGACCGGGCCATCACCGCGCTGTCCCAGCTGACGGCCCCGGAGGCGCGGGTGATCCGCGACGGCTCCCAGCGGCAGATCCCGGCGGCCGAGATCGTCCGGGGAGACCTGCTGGTGCTGGCCGAAGGCGACATCGTCGTGGCCGACGCCACGGTGACGGAGGCGGCGGCCCTGCTCGTCGACGAGTCGTCGCTGACCGGCGAGTCCGCCCCGGTGGACAAGACCGGCGACGACCCGCTCTCCTCCGGCACCGTCGTGGTGAGGGGGCGGGGCCGCGCCGTGGTCACCGCGACCGGGGCGGACAGCGCGAGCGGCCGCATCGCGTCCATGATGGTCCGGGGAGCGCGCCTGACGCCCCTGCAGCGCCGCCTGGTGGGGGTGGGCCGGCTGCTGGCCGGCGTCGCGGTGGCGCTGTCCGCGGTGGTGCTCGTCCTGGGGCTGGCCCGGGGGCAGCCGGTCGAGCTGATGGTGGTGACCGCGATCAGCCTGGTCGTGGCGGCGGTCCCGGAGTCGCTGCCCGCCGTCGTGACCCTGAGCCTGGCCCTGGGCGCCCGCCGGATGGCCGGGCGCAACGCGCTCGTCCGCAAGCTGCCCGCCGTGGAGACGCTGGGCTCGGTGACCGTGCTCGCCACGGACAAGACCGGCACCCTCACCGAGGGCCGGATGGTCACCCGTCGCGCGTGGACCCCCGCGGGAGAGGCGCAGTTCACCGGCTCCGGGTACGCCCCCGACGGCGAGGTCGTCCGGGACGAGTCCCTCGACGAGGCGAGCCTCGCCGCCCTGCTGACCGCGACCGTCCTGTGCAACGACGCCCGGCTGTCCCCACCGGACGAGCCCGGGGGTGAGTGGACGGCGCTCGGCGACCCGACCGAGGCGGCCCTGCTCGCCGCCGCCGCCAAAGCGGGCCTGGACCCTGTCGAGCTGCAGGAGCGCTTCCCGCGCGTCGCCGAGCACCCCTTCGACAGCGGACGCAAGCGGATGAGCACCGTGCACCGCCTGCCCGGCGGGCGCGGCCGGGCGATCTGCAAGGGAGCGCCGGAGGCGATGCTGCACGCCTCCGTCCTGACCGACGACCCGGCGCTGCGGGCCCGCGCCGCCGGCCGGGCCGAGGAACTCGCCCGCGCCGGGTACCGCGTCCTGGCGGTGGCCGCCGCCGACCTGGACGAGGTGCCCGGCACGGCGCGAGAGAGCGGGCTGTCGCTGCTCGGGCTGGTCGCGCTCCAGGACCCGCCGCGTCCCGCCGCCTCCGCCGCGATCACCGGCTGCAAGCGGGCCGGCATCAAGCCGCTCCTCATCACCGGCGACCATCCCGGGACCGCGCGCGCCGTCGCCACCGACCTCGGCATCATCGCCGCCGGCGACCCGGTCGTGGACTGCCGCGAGCCGGGCCTGCGCGATCGGGCCGGAGCCCGGGTGTACGCCCGCGCCACCCCCGAACAGAAACTTGAGATCATCCAGGACCTGCAGGAGCGCGGCGAGACCCTGGCCATGACCGGCGACGGCGTCAACGACGGGCCGGCGCTGCGCCGCGCCGACATCGGCGTGGCCATGGGCAGGCGCGGCACCGAGGTCGCCCGCCAGGCGGCGGATCTCGTCCTCGCCGACGACGATCTCGACACCGTCGTCGCGGCCGTCGAAGAGGGACGCCGCGTCTACACCAACATCCGCCGCTTCCTGGTCTACGGCCTGTCGGGCGGGGCCGCGGAGCTGGCGGTGATGCTGCTGGGGCCGTTCGTCGGGCTGGCGCTTCCCCTGCTGCCCGCCCAGATCCTGTGGATCAACCTGCTGACCCATGGGCTGCCGGGCGTCGCACTCGGCGGCGAGCCGGCCGTGCCCGGGACCATGGACGTCCCGCCCCGGCCCGCCCGCCAGAGCATCCTGGGAGCCGGCCTGTGGCAGCGCCTGATCAGGATCGCGCTCGTGCTGACCGCCGTCACCCTGGGCGTCGCCGTCTGGGCCCACGCCACGGGACGCCCCTGGCAGAGCATGGCCTTCTTCGCTCTCGGCGCCGCCCAGCTCGGCGTCGCGCTCGGCTCCCGCACCAGGCCCGGCACGCTGGCCAACCCCATGCTGCTGTTCGCCGTCGCCGGCGCGTTCGCGCTGCAGCTCGCCGGACTGTACGTGCCGCTGCTGCGGGAACTCCTGGGCACCGAGCCCCTGAGCCTGGGCGACCTGCTGATCGTCACCGCGCTGTCCGCCCTCGGCTACGCCGCCGTACGCCTCGACCGGATCGTGCACCCGCCCCGCTCGCCGCACGATCGGCACTGATCAGCTCGGAAGCACCCTTTGCCCGATGGTGACCCGGCTGCTGGACGCGCCTGGTCGCCCACGGCAGCGCCAGGCGGCTGAACGCTCACAGACTCCTACTTGGGAGACAGGACGCGGCCCCTGAACTTGGGGCGCTTGGTCTCCCAGTAGCGCCAGCCCTCCACCCGGGCGGGCACGTTCGCTATGCCGCGCTCGATCAGGCGGTGACGGCAGGTGCCGAGCACCGACCAGGCGGACCAGCCGACGCGGTAGCCGAAGACGCGGTACCGCATGTTGCCGTACATGCCCTTGGTGATCTCCCGGGTGTACTCGTGGCCGGCGAAGACCATGTGCCGCTCCTCCAGGTGCGGGATCCCCAGCAGGCGCAGGTTGCGCACCACGTCGCCGGTGGTGACGGAGATCTGCCGCTCCGACTCGGTCTCCAGGAAGGCGAGGACCTCGTGCTCCCGCGTCACCTGCACCGTCATCGTCCCGCCCGGCCCGTCGATGAAGCGGGTGCGCGGGATGAAGAAGTTCGTCGGCGAGAGGCCGTGGACCTTGTAGAAGACCCGGGGGTGGCACCGGCCGTGGCCGTCCTCGAGGTTGAGCTTCACGTGCACGGACGGGGTCACGGTCACGGTCCGCGTGGGGCTCGGTGTGGGGCTCGGGGTCGGGCTCGGGGTCGGGGTCGGGGTCTGCCGCGGCCACGACCACGGGCGCGGTCTCATGGTGGAACGGGCGGCCGGGTTCGCGGCCGGGCCCCGGGCCAGGTCCGTGGTCGGCTCGGGGGTCGGCTCGGGGGTTGGCTCGGGGGTTGGCTCCGGGGCCGGACGCGGGACCGGACGCGGGACCGGGCGGGTGGCCGCGGCGGGGTCCGCGCCGGCCGCCGGGGACAGGGCTGCGGCGAGGGCCGTGGAGAGCGAGCCCGCGACGAGCATCACCGACCTCCGCGGCGGGCGGAGCCTCCTCAGCCGGGAGGGTACGACCGATGCTGCTCTTCCTGTTTTGGGTGTGAACATAATGGCGCGGTTCCTTTCGGCCGGTACGCGTACGATGCTTGCAGTTGGCGCAAGCTGTTTCCCGACGGCACGCCGACGCGCCCTTTCTGGTGCTGGGAAAGACTGGACGACTAAGGGTTTGGAGACCATCATCAGAGATGGCTTTTACCAGTAATTCTGATGCGATGACAAACGGCCATACAAGCAGTGGATTGCGCGTCATATCCGTTGTGTCGAATTTGAGATGACTGGGCCCGACGCCGCGGACGGCGACCGAGCGGACGCCTCGTTCGGCACGTGCCTGACGCTCCCCTTGACGAATCCCGGCAGGATCTTGCCAGTGCCTGGGCGAACTGACAAGATCTTGCCTCGAGGAGGCAGTTCCCTTCGCCTCCCCATGAAAGAGGTATACGAATGCGCATCCTTCGCGTGCTCAGCGTGACCGCCGCGTCCGCGGCCGCACTGACCATCGCCCTCACCGGCGCCGCGCTTGCCGACCCGCCCCCGCCGGGCAACTGCACGACCGGCTACGGATATGACAACACCCGTAACGCATACTGCGCCTCCGGTTACGGATTCGTACGGGTCAAGCTCACGTGCGCCAATGACTACAACAAGCGGACCACCATCTTCGGAAAGTGGGTGGGGGTGCCGAACGTGCCTCCCGCCGGCACTGTCAGTTATGCGCGGTGCAGCAGCAGCTATCCCTTCCTGATGAGCGTCGGGTACGAAACCAAGCCTCTTTAGTTTCCGACCGCAGAGACAGGCCGCTGGAAAGCCCCCGGACCGGCATACGTCGGCGCCGGGGGCTGCTTGGCGTCTCAGGGGGCGTTCCGCTGGTGAAGCCGCCTGGACGCGTGGCCCGGCGCCGGGCATCGATCAGCCGGTGACCACCCCGGTGTTCTGGCAGGCGGTCAGCAGCCAGCGGCCGTCCTGCTTGGACATCACGTACAGCGGAGCGCCCTCCTCGCCCGAGGTCGAGTAGAGCTGGCGCACCTTGACCGCCGCGACGTCCGGGCGGATGAAGGACACGTGGACCACCTCGTAGGTGACCTTGCCGTCCCAGTCGGCGGCGGGGAGCACCGCGCGGGTGAATTCGGAGATCGCGTCGAGGCCCAGGAGGACTCTGCCGCCACTCGTCGTCCATACCGCGTCGGGGTGGAAGAGGGAGAGGAACTCGTCGGGGTCCTTGTGCTGCTGGGAGTGCTCAACGGTGGCGACGACCTGGTGGATGGCCTCGAGGTCCGCGGCGTACGCGGTGGATTCCGTGCTCATGGGCACCACGGTGCTTCCTCAAGCATGGTCGAGGTCAAGCTCATCCCCGGGCCGGGGCCTCCGCCGGGCCCCTGGCGAACCTGGTCAGCAGGTTCAGCGTGGCGCGCCGGGTGAAGGCGGAGGCCGCCCGCGTCACGCCGTGGCCGCACTCCTCGCCCTTCAGGCCGCACACCCAGCGCATCGTGCCGGAGGCGAACACCCCGGCGCCGCTGGGGGCGACGTAGTAGGTGCTGTGGCTCACGGTGGCCCGGCCGCCGCAGTCGACCGGCGACTCGGCCAGCACCTGGACGCCGTCCGGCGAGCCGGGCGACACCTTGTCGGTCTCCACGCCGACCAGCCCGGGGAAGGTCGTGCCCCGGGTCCCCTCGAAGATCCAGTGGCCTGGCTCGCTCACCCGGTAGGCCGCCTCGGCCGGGAAGCAGTCGTACATCTGCCCGACCAGCGCGCTCTCCGGCTCCGAGCGCCGCCAGAGCGGGCACTGGGTCTCCTTGTCACACATGATCATCCTGCCGTGCAGCCCGATCCGCCAGTAGACGGCGTTGGCCCCGAGGAAGGCCAGGTTCGCGCCCGCGTCACGGGCCCGGGTGACGGCCTCCCGCATCTGGGGCGACCAGTACTCGTCGTGCCCCAGCGACACCACGGCGCGGGCGCCGCGCAGCGCCCCTGGCCGCAGGTCGAGGCTGGTCAGGTAGGCCAGCGGCACGCCGCTCTGCTCGGCCAGCCGGATCGCCTCCCGTTCGAAGTCGAGGAAGAGCCGGGCGCCCGAGCCGTCGTAGGGGCGGTCGAAGGTGACCTTGCGTGACCGGTTCTCGAATCCGCCGGGGCCGGTGTAGAGGCTGCGGCCGCCCCACCGGTTGTACGCCTGCCAGGTGGTGACCGCGTTGACGATGACCACCCGGCCCTCGGCCGAGGCCGAGCGCACGGTGATCGGCACGTACCGCTGGCCGCCCGTGGAGGCGTCCAGCCGCACCAGGTAGGCGCCCTCGGCCCAGCCGGTGGTGTCGACGGTGAGCGAGGGCTTCCAGTGGGCGGCGGTCACCATGCCCTCGACGGTCCGCGGCGCGGGCTGCCGTCTGCCGCCGGTCCGCTCCGAGTGCCAGACCCGTACCGGCTGGGCGCCCATCCGGAACGCCGACGCGGTGAAAAGGGGCGCGGTGGTGGAGACGAGCAGCCGGAACCGCTCCCCCGGCAGCACGCTGACGCGGTCGGCGTAGCCCTCGATCTCGTGCTCGTCGCCGCGTGCGGTGATGCGCCACCGCGCGGGCACGCCGGGCGGCGCCTGGGCGGGCGTGGCCCGTCCGGAAGCGGAGGCGGTCGCCGGGGCGGGCCCGGAGGCGACGGGCGCGGGGGCCGGGGCGGCGCAGCCGGCGGCGAGCAGGACCAGGACGGCGAGGACGTGACGCACGGTCGCCCATGGTTCCGCCTGTTCCCGGCCGGGCGCCGGACCTTGGCGAAGTGCTTACCCGTCGCGGGCCGAACCCCGGTCCGGCCGGCCGGGCGCCGAGAGCACCGCCCCGCTCGACCACAGGCGCTCCATGACGGCGGCGACGGCCTCCTGCCCGCCGGCCCACTCGGGCGGGTCCGGGTCCGGGGGCAGGTGGCCGACCGGCAGCAGGTAGAGCGACGCTTCGTCGACGCCGTCGACGTCCAGGATCGCGTGGACCTCGTCGTCGACGAACCCGCCGATCGGGACCGCGCCGCAGCCGAGGGCGGGCGCGACGAGGAGCACGTTCTGCGCCACGTGGCCGATCTCCAGCACCACGAACCGGTAGGCGCGTTCGCCGTACTTCAGCGTGGTCCGCCCGAAGACGGCGGTGAGCACCAGCGTCGCGGCGGCCGTCTCGAGGATCTCCGGGTAGGACGAGGCCTCCGCCAGCCGTGCGGGAGCCGTCGCGTCCAGGTCGAGCGTCTCCAGCACGTGGTCGTTGGCGCGGTAGTGGTAGACGCCGGGTTCCAGGCCGTCGACCGCGCGCACGACCACGTAGATCTCGGTGGGGTGCAGGCCGCCGGCCGAGGGCGCGGCGCGCAGGGTCGTCCGCTCCCCGTCACCGGCGCCGCCGGGCAGCCCCGCCGACAGCATGAGCAGGGCCGCGAGGTCCGGCACGGTGAGAGGCCGCGCGGAGAACCGGCGCACCGACCGGCGGGCGGCTATGGCCTGGTGCAGCGGCATGTCCAGCGGTTCTGGCCGGGGCAGCGCGATCACCTGGGCGCCGCCGTACCGTTTGCCGGGACGTCTGGTCAGCCGCTGGAAGGAGGGGCTGTTGCCGACCGTCGCCACCCGCCAGCCGAAGCTCCGGTCGTGGCGGCGTTGTTTGCTGTTCTCGTGGTAGAGCTCCGCCAGGCTCGAACCGATCGTCAGCGAGTCCATGATCACCTTACGGGTACGGGTGCGGTGCGCGGTTGAGGTCCCCGGGACCGGCCGGGCGCGGGCAGGGCGCCTCCGGATGTCTTGCGTAGAGCCGGTGGCCGCCGAGCAGCGGCCGGCTCTCGTCCGCGTACAGCGGTTGCAGGCCGGGGACCATGACCTTCACCACGTGATAGCCGCACCCGGCGACGTCGGGGGTGGTGAGGTCCACGGCGAGGGCCTCGAGGCCGGCCGCTCCCAGCCGCCCGAGCACGGCGTCGAGCGCGGTCCGGTGGTCGGCGGGAGGCTCCCCGGCGGCCGGAAGCGGGACCATCGGGCGGTCCAGGAACGGCTCCAGCGCCCGCGCGGACCCTCCTGACGCGTAGTGGAAGACGTGATCCTCGAAGGTGGTGAGCTCGTCCGCCGAAGGGGCCGGGGTGCCGGCCCGGGTCCTGCACAGGTATTTCGCCCATTCCCGCGTCTGGGCCGCCTCGACGAGCGCCTTCAGCACGGCCTTGGCCGGATCATGGTGCGCCGCCCCGCCCGCGCACGCGATGGGCGGGTCCTGCCGCTGGTCCAGGAGCAGGCACAGGAAGGCCGGCACGCCGAGGTCGGTCGTCATGTCCAGGACGTGGTAGTCCAGCCCCGGCCGGCGCAGCCGGGTCGCGTACACCTCGGCGATCGTGGGATGCGACAGGAGGTCGACGCGGCCGAGCGGCAGTTCGCGCAGCCAACTGATCATGAAGGCGTCCCGTTCGATCGCCTCGTACAGGCCGCTGAGCACCGCTTCGGCCCGCGAGGCGGCGCAGGCGAGCCCCGTCGAGACGGCGGGACCGACGATGTGCTCCTCGACGTCCCGGCCCTGCGGGAGGTACGGCAGATGGACCAGGCAGGCCGGGACGTGGGACCAGGCGGCCCGGCTCAGGGAGTACGCCCGCAGCCAGGCGATGGGGGTGTCGTCGCCGAAGTGCGGCGCGTGCTCGGCCTGGTCCCGGTGGAACAGGGCGTACTGCGCGGGCCCCGGCGGCGGATGGCCGCCGGCCGCGAGCCCGCGCCAGGTCGCCACGGTGACCTGGTCGGGCTGGGAGAACGCGGCGCAGTAGCGTTCCAGCCCTTCCCCGATGGCGGCGGCCCGCGCCGCTTCCCTGGTCAGACCGGCTCCGCCGTTCTGGTCATAGCAGGAGCCCGCGCCCAGCGCGGCGCTGTCGGCCATCCGCACCGAGCTGTTGAAGATCCGCGGTTCGCCGGGCCCGACGGGAAGGTCGAGGACGTGGGCGATGATGCCGGTGCGGCTGTCGACCGGGCCGGGCGTTGCCGCCGACGCCGGGCGGGCCGCCGGTGGAGCCTTCACTGGACGCCTTCCACGTCCCACACCTGGAGGGCCGGGCGGTCCCGGGACGGCAGGCCGCAGGACCGGCAGCGCGGCACGCGCAGGACCGGATGCAGCGTCGTGGTGCTGGACAGCACGTCGATCGCGAGGAGTCCGTCGACGGTCGTGGCGGGCGCGAACCCGGTGATGAGCTTGACCACCTCGAGAGCCACCAGCGACAGCCCGGGGACCACGGCGAGGAACGGCTGTGCCGCGCCCTCACCCCAGAGGTGCTCGACCAGCGCCGCCTCCTCGTAGCGCGTGAGATGGCTGCGGCGCCGATCGTCGAAGCAGGTCCAGCAGGCGCTGCGCCCCGGCAGCACCGTCGGCCCGATCAGCACCTCCAGGCCGACCGTGCGGCAACTGGTCCACGGCGTCCCTGACGCCATCACCGCCCTGTTGACGGATTCGTGCTCGGTCGGCTGGAACACGTCGCCGGCCAGGACCACCGCGTCACACCGTTCCAGCAGGTCCTGCCACGTCCCCGGGCCGGCGGGAACGGCGCGGCAGTGCGGGCTGGTCTGCCCGATCAGTTCGCAGACCACCTCGGCGCTGGACCGTCCCCGGTGGCGCAGGTCGTACCAGGCGTCGGCGCGGGCCGCCTCCTCGGCCACCGGCCCGTCGTCCACGCACACCAGCTCGCCGACCCCGGACGTCGCCAGGTCCCTGGCGACCTGGGAACCGAGCCGGCCGCACCCCAGGACGGCCACGACGGCCTCCCGCAGGCGCGCCTGGTAGTGCGCGCCCGACGCGGGCACGTCCGGCCGGGACGGCGCGGCCGAGTCGGAGGCCGCGGAGAAGTGGCCGAAGAAGTCGGCCTGCGGCCGCCACCACCGCTGTTCCTCGGCGGTCAGCGCCGTGCACTCCGGAGGTCCCTCCCGCAGCAGGCCCTGCGTGTGCAGAGCGCCCAGCAGGTCGTCGACCAGTGCCGGATGCGCGTCGTGGCCGTCGAGCTGGGCACGGATGTCCTCGATCATCCGGGTGCCGTCCAGGAGCGGCAGCAGCCGCTGGAGCAGTCCGGGCGTCACGTGGTCGAGGGCGAACGACCGCGTCAGCGAGTCGAGCCGGACCGTGCCCGACGGCGTGGTGGACACCCGGTACCAGCCGGGCACCCATGGCCGCGCCGGCAGCGTGTCGTTCCTGGGCAAGGTCCGCTCCGTCAGATCGCGCTGGTGCTGGTGCTGGAGCAGCCGTGACAGGAGGTGCTGCAACTGCAGCTCCCCCCGCCGTGCGAGGCACGGGCCTGCAGCCGCGCGAAGCTCGCGATCTCGGCGGCCAGCCGCCCGTGACCGCGCAGCGTCGCCATCTCGTCGGAGTCGTAGATGTTCATGGACGACTCGTCGTGCAGAAGCGACGCGTGCGCGAAGTCGGAGATCGAGAGCACCTGCCGGATGGACACCTCGGCCAGCGACGCCCGCGTGCCGACGTCGGGCGCCGAGGTGACGAGCGCCTCGGCGCCCTGGTCCAGCAGCTCGGCGGCCCCGTACTCGGTGGAGACCACCTCGTCGTCGACGACGAACAGCGTGGAGAAGGCGCGGATGGACGTACGGTCCTCCATGAGGACGCGGACGGCCACGGCGAACCCGCCCTGGGAGACGCTGAGGCCGGCGTGCTGCGCGAGGTCGTCCGAGACGAACGGGAGGATCCCGACGGCGAAGCCCGCGTGGTTTTCCTCGCTGTAGATGTTCACCGCTCGCGCGCGCTCGGGCATCGCCCGCATGCCGAGGCGTTCGAGCTCCTCGCGCAGGATGCCCGCGGTGGTGGAGTCGCGCAGGGCGGTCTCGATGAAGGGCATGCCGAGTTCGATGTCGAGCTCGGTGATCGTGCCGGCCATCTCGCCTCCGATCCCCGGTCGTCGGTGTCCTCGCCTGTAGTTTCCCGGCCTTCGCTGGTCGTACCGCTGCCGTTGGTAAGGACTTCGCCGGTGAGCCATCACCGGCCGGACGGCCGGGGCCCGCCGCCGCGCGGATGCGGCGCCCGCGCCGGGCCGCTCACGCCGTGCCGGGCAAACGCGGCGTAGATCGTGGCGGGGGCGGCGTACCGGCGCGGCGGCCGCAGGCCCGTGAGGTCGCCGGGCCGTCCCGCGCCTCCTCATCCGGCCATCCGCGGCCGGCGCATTGCCGTGGCCACATCCCCGGCTTACGCTTCACGAACCGTCTTCGAACTGCTGCCGACGCGCCTGGAGCAGCACGTCAAGGAGGCCGGGCCGGGTGAGAGCCGGCTGGTGACGTGCGCGCCGCCGTGATCAGCGGCCGGTGGCCGGTCGCGGCGGCAGGAGGCAGGGGTCCGGCTGGCGCGTGGTCAGCCAGTGCCGCAGCACGCGGCGGAACAGCCGCGGGTCCTCGGCGCTCCACTGGTGCCCCACCCCGGGCACGGTCCGCGCGAGCGACTCCGGCGCCCGGGAGGTCACCTCGCTCTGCGCCCGGTGCACCGCCCCGGGCTCCCGCTCCCCCGCCAGCATCAGGATCGGCGCCCGCGTACGCCGCAGTCCCTCCAGGTCGGCGGCCGGCACCCCCGCGTAGACCTGGTGCAACACCCGTCGCGCCGAGACGCGGTCGATCCCCAGGCCGGTCTCGACGAAGACGCCGGCCGAGTCCTCAGGCAGCCGGAACGCGCGCGCCATGACCCGCCAGTACGAGCGCGAACCCCACCACCGGACCTGGGCCAGCCCCAGCTTCCTGGCCACCGCGCCCAGCCCGCGCAGCGGGGCGCCGGAGAGCAGCGCGCCGCTGACCAGGCCGGGATGGCGTGCCGTGAGGACGGTGCCGACCACGGCGCCCAAGGAGAGCCCGACCAGGTGCGCGCGTCCGTCGTGGGCGCGTTCCCTGATGAGGTCCGCCATCGAGTCCGCCACGCCGGCGACGGTGGTCCAGGGCACGCCGTTCGACGCGCCGAAACCGGGAAGGTCGGGGATCAGCACGTGGTGGTCGGGCAGCGACGCGGCCTGCTCGTGCCACGACCAGCCGGCGACATTGCCGCCGTGCAGGAACAGGACGCTCTCACCGGCGCCGGGACGGTCCTCGCGTACGGCGATCACAGCGCCTCCTCCAGTTCGTCGAGCCAGCGGAGCTCGGCCTCGTGATGGACGATGCCGTTGCGCACCGTCAGCGCGCGCAGCCGCTCGGCGAGGGTCGTCGCGGGCGCCTCGATCGCCCGGAACGCGTCGAGCCGCCGCCTGACCAGCGCCCGGCGCTCGCGCGCGAGCGTCCGGACCAGCTCGGCGTCCCCGGCCCGTCCCGCGAAGAAGATCCTGGCCAGGAACTCCTCACGCGGCGACTCGGTGGGAGGCGGGGAGCGCAGCCAGGACTCCAGCTCGGCGGAGCCGGCCTCGGTCAACCGGTACACGTGCCGGTCCGGGCGGGACCGCTGGGAGATGACGTCCTCGTGCACCAGGCCCTCGGCGTGCAGGACGCCGAGGGTGCGGTAGATCTGCGACCGGTCGGCCGCCCAGAAGTGCTGGGCGGTGGCGTCGAAGGTCTTCTTGAGGTCGTATCCGCTCATCGGCCGCAGGTCGATGAGGCCGAGGATGGCATGCTTAAGGGACACAGCACATAGTCTACAGCACACCTATGCCTTCGGGCAGGCTCGGCGGGGCGCTTTACCTGACAGGTCATCGACCTCGCGGGGAGTGCGCAGCGAAGATGGCCGGACGGAACGATCACCACTGCCCGTGACGACCCCGGAGGGAACGATGGCCGCACTGTCCATGTCCGAGTTCGATGCCGACTCCCGCACCGATCGCGTGGCCGCCAACCGGTACGCGGGCGTCGTCACTGATCGCTGGCATGCGCTCGGCGGCGGTCCGAACGGCGGTTACCTGATGGCGATGTGCCTGCATGCGCTCAAGCAGGAGATGCCGTTCCCCGACGCGCTCGTCGGCTCCGCCTTCTTCCTGCGCCCGGCGGTCGCCGGACCGGCGGAGCTGCGCACCGAGATCATCCGGACCGGGCGGCGGGTCGCCACGGGCCAGGTCGTGCTGTCCCAGGAGGGCAAGGAGCGGCTGCGGGCGACGGCCACCTTCGGCACCCTCGACCAGGCCGACGGGCGCACGCTCGTCACCGGGCAGCCGCCGGCCCTCCCGGACCCGGCCGACTGCGTCGACCCGCTCGGCGGCAAGGCGCTGGACGGTGTCAGCATCAGCGAACGGGTGGAGTTCCGGTTCGCCGAGATGCCCGGCTGGTGGCAGGGCAGGCCCGCCGAGGAGGCCGTCATGGAGTTCTGGATGCGCTTCCGGGACGGAAGCCCCGCCGATCTGGACGCGTTGCCCCTGCTGCTGGATGCCGCGCCTCCGGCCGTGCTGGCCGTCGGCGAGTTCGCGTCCGCCACGCTCGAACTGACCGCGCACCTGCGGGCCCGGCCCGCCCCTGGCTGGCTCGCCTGTCGCGCCACCACGCGTCACCTGATCAACGGGTACCACGAGGAGGACTTCGAGATCTGGGACGCCAAAGGCGTCCTCGTCGCCCAGGGGCGGCAGCTCGCCATGCTCCCCTGATCGGCGTGCCTTGCCGTCCGACGCTCATCGCTCACCCGCGGGCAGGTGAACGGCGATGCTGAGCCCGCCCGCGGGGCGCGCGACGACGGTGAGCGTCCCGTCGTGCGCGCGGGTGATGCTCGCGACGATCGCCAGGCCGAGCCCGACGCCCCCGTGGTCGTTGCGGATTCTTCCCGTGCCGCGCTGAAACGGTTCTGTGAGTGCCGGGACCACGTCTGGAGGCAGTTTCTCACCGGTGTTCTCGACGGTGAGCGCCTCGTGGCCGGTGCCGGTCTTGATCCACACGGTTCCCCGCGTGGGCAGGTTGTGCACGATCGCGTTGTGCACCAGGTTCGTCGCCAGTTGCAGCAGGAGCGCCTGCGACCCCTCCACCGGGGTGATCTCGCCGGAGGTCTCGATGGTGACACCGCGTTTCTCCGCGAGCGGGAGCAGTGTCTCGACGGCCTCCTCCACGACCAGGGACAGGTCGACGCGTTCCCGGGCGAAGGATCTCTGGTCGGCGCGGCTGAGCATGAGGAGCGCCTCGGTGAGGTCGATCGCCCGGGTGTTGACGACGTGAAGGCGTTCGACGAGCTCGCCGGTGTCGCGGTCGGGATCGCGGCGGGCCACGTCGAGAAGCGCCCGTGAGATCGCCAGCGGGGTGCGGAGTTCGTGTGAGGCGTTGGCCGCGAATCGCCGCTGCTCGGCGACCTGTGCTTCGAGCCGTACGAGCATGGCGTCGAAGGCGTCGGCGAGTTCGCGGAACTCGTCCGCGCGGCCGGGCAGCCGGATCCGGTGGGAGAGCGATCCGTTCGCGGCCAGGCGCGTGGCGTCGGTGATGCGGGTCAGGGGGGCGAGCATGCGCCCGGCGAGAATCCATCCTCCCACCAGGCCGAACACCAGCAGGGACGCCATCACCGCGGCCGCCGCGGGGGCGAAGGCCCCCAGGAGGAGGATGCGGTTGGGCGCCACGTGGAGCAGGGCGGGCCAGCCGTCGGGCACGTACCGCAGGAGGAACACCCACACGGCGGCGAGGAGCAACGCGCTCGCGAACATGAGGAACCCGGCGTAGCTGAGGGTGAGCTTGAGCCGGACGCTCATCCCGCGCGCCCTATCCACCCTCACCCCCCGCGTCGATGCGGTAGCCGACGCCGGGCACGGTGGTGATGAGCCACGGTTCGCCGAGCCGTTTGCGCAGCGCCGAGACCGTGATGCGGACGGCGTTGGTGAAGGGGTCGGCGTTCTCGTCCCACGCCCGCTGGAGGAGTTCTTCCGCGCTGACGACCCCGCCTTCGGCCGCGACGAGGACTTCGAGCACGGCGAACTGTTTGCGGGTGAGCGCGACGTAGCGGCCGTCGCGGTGGACCTCGCGGCGGAACGGGTCCAGGCGCAGGCCGGCGATCTCGCGCACGGGCGGCCTGCTGTGCGCGCGCCTGCGGTCGAGCGCCCGGAGGCGGAGCACGAGTTCCTGAAGCTCGAAGGGCTTGGTGAGGTAGTCGTCGGCCCCGAGCCCGAACCCGCGGGCCTTGTCGTCGAGCCGGTCGGCGGCGGTGAGCATGAGGATGGGCATGCCGCTGCCCGAGGCCACGATGCGCCGGGCGATCTCGTCGCCCGAGGGGCCGGGGATGTCGCGGTCGAGGACGGCGATGTCGTAGGCGTTGACGCTCAGCAATTCCGTCGCGGTGTCGCCGTCACCGGCGATGTCGGCGGCGATCGCCGCCAGGCGCAGCCCGTCGCGGATGACCTCTGCCAGGTAGGGCTCGTCCTCGACGATCAGCACACGCATGCGCCCGATGCTAGGAGCCCGGGCGTATCGCCGGCGTATCGGAAACCGCATACGTGCTGACAACACCGCGCCGCCTTGACTGCGGGCATGGCTCACAGCGAAACCAGGACCCGGCGGTGACCGGCGCACGGCGTGACCCGGCCCCGCGGTCTCCCCGGACGGCCGCGAACCCCGACGCCGTCGCCGCCCGCGCGCGGAACCTGACCAAGATCTACGGCCGGGGCGAAACCCGGGTCCACGCACTGCGCGGCATCGACCTCGACCTCCCGCGAGGCGGATTCACCGCGATCATGGGCGCGAGCGGATCGGGCAAGTCCACGCTGATGCACTGCCTGGCCGGACTCGACCAGCCCAGCGGCGGCACCGTCACGGTGGCGGGCACCGACCTCGGATCGCTCGACGACGACGCCCTCACGATCTTCCGCCGCGAGCACGTCGGCTTCGTGTTCCAGTCGTTCAACCTGCTGCCGATGCTCACCGCGGCCGAGAACATCGTGCTCCCGCTCGAACTGGGCGGCCACCGGATCGACGACCCGGCACGCGAGCGCGCGCACCTGCTCGCCGACCTCCTCGGCGTGGCCGGCAGGCTCGCTCACCGGCCCGCGGAGCTGTCCGGCGGCCAGCAGCAGCGGGTCGCGATCGCGCGCGCCCTGATCACGCAGCCTGACCTGCTGTTCGCCGACGAGCCCACGGGAAACCTGGACAGCGCCACGTCGGCGGAGGTGCTGGACCACCTGCGCCGCTCGGCACGCGAACTCGGCCAGACCGTCGTGATGGTCACCCACGAGCGGGACGCGGCGGCGTACGCCGACCACGTGGTCACCATGCGGGACGGGCGGATCGCCTGATGCGCACCGTCTTCCTCGCGTCGCTGCGCACGTACCTCCGCAGGTACGTCGCGGCGGCGGTCGCGGTCACCGTCGCCGTCGCCTTCGTCGTCGTGGTCGGCATGCTCACCGCCGGCGCGCGAAGCGGGCTCATGGACGGGCTGGGGGCGCCGTACCGCAACGCCGAGCACGTGGTCTCCCCCGAGAGGTGGCCGTCGTCCGAGCTGGACCCGGAGGCCGTGATCGCCTTCACCGAGCGGCACGGCGACGACGCGTCCGCGATCGGCCGGGCGACCCTCCCGGCGCACGCCGGGAGCCGGCAGCTCTCGGACACGACGACGGTGGGGCCGATCGCCACCTCGCGGGTGTGGCGCTGGCAGGAACTCAGCTCGGGCCGTTTCCCCTCACGTGCGGGCGAGGCCGCGGTGGACGTGTACACCGCCTTGGCCGAGGACCTCGCGGTCGGCGACCGGATCACGATCGGGGCGGGAACCGCCGCGGCCGACGTCCAGGTGGTCGGCATCGTGGAGTCGCCCTCTCCCCCGGCCCAGGCCTCGATGTACGTCACCTGGCCCCAGTTGCTGCGGTGGCGCGAGCACCTCCATCTGGGCTCGGTGGCGGTGCGCGGCGAGGTGGGCCCGCTCCCCGAAGGCGCGCGGGCGCTGTCACCGGAGGCGTTCACCGCTGAGCGGCTGACCCACGTGCAGAACAGGGTCGACAGCCTGTCGGTGATGTCGCTGTCGTTCGCCGGCATCGCGATCTTCGTCTCGATCCTCGTCATCGCGAACACCTTCTCCATCCTGTTCGCGCAGCGACTGCGCGACTTCGCGCTGCTGCGCTGCGTCGGCGCGACCCGGCTGCAGGTGGTGCGCGCTGTACGCCGCGAGGCGGCCGTCGTCGGCGTGCTCGCGTCACTGACCGGGACACTGGTCGGCGCCGGGCTCGGCTACGGGCTGATCGCCCTGATCGACGCCCTCGCCTCCGCCGTGCCGATGGGCGCCGCCGAACTGCCCGTGCCCTGGCTGCTGGGCGGGTTCGCCGTCGGCCTGGCGATCACCATGGTCGCGTCCTGGTCGCCGACCCGGGGCGTGATCCGGGTGAGCCCGCTGGCGGCGCTGCGCCCGGACGCCGGGGTGGACACGCGCACCGGCCGGGCACGAGTCGCGCTCGCCGCGCTCCTGCTGGTCACCGGGCCGGCCCTGCTGGGGGTGGCGATGGCCGGGAGCAGCACGGCGCTCATGCTGGCGGGCGGAGGATCGGTGTTCGCCGGGGTGCTGCTCCTCGGCCCGGTGCTCGTCCCCCGCCTGGTCCGGATCGCGGGCGCGCCGCTCGGCCCCACCGGACGGCTCGCGGCCCGGCACGCCGCGCACCACCCGCGCCGGACCGCCACCACCACCGCCTCCCTGCTGGTCGGCCTCACCCTGACGATCGCCGTACTCACCGGGACGGACACCTGGCGTATCTCCCTGAACGAGCAGATCGGCAGAGACCACCCCATCGACCTCACGCTCACCTCGCCCGAGGGTCCGCTCACCGGTGACCTCCTCACCCGGATACGTCGCACTCCGGGTGTGGAACGGGCGATCCCCGTGTACGGCGCCGTGGCCCAGGTGGCCGGGCTGCCCGACCCGATCCCGGTCGTCACCGCGCCCGCCGCCGGGCAGGTGCCCCGCGACGGCGGAGCGTTCGCACGGGTCGAGCCGGGGAGCATCGGCCTCGATTCCGACGCCTTCGGCAAGGGCTTGACCCTGCGGCCGGGTGACCGGGTCACGGTGCGCGCCGGCGACCGGCGAGCCCGGCTGCGGGTGGCCGCCGGCACCGGCTGGGGCCCTGCGGGCGTGGTCGCGCCCGAGACGCTGGCCACGCTCACCGACGCCCCCGAACCGCGTGCCGTCTGGATCCGCGCCTCCCCCGGCGCCGACCCGGCCCGGCTCGGCGCCGACCTGGACGCGCTGGCCGATCCCGTCGGCGCGACCATCGAGAACGGCCTGCGCACCTGGGAGTCGCTGGACCAGCAGCTGCGGATCTACACCTGGTCAGCGCTCGGCCTGCTCGGCATCACCATCGTGATCGCCCTGATCGGCATCGCGAACACCCTCGGGCTCTCCGTACTCGAACGCGTCCGCGAACACGCGATGCTGCGCGCGCTCGGACTCAGCCGCGGACAGCTCCGGCGGATGCTGGCCGCCGAGGCCGTCCTGCTGTCGCTGGTCGCCGCCGTGCTCGGCACCGTGCTCGGCGTCGGGTTCGCCTGGGCGGCCTGCGAGACGATCGTGAAACCGGCCCTCCGTGACGCCGCCCTGCACGTCCCCTGGCCGTCGCTCGGCGTCGTCGTCCTCGTCGCCGCTCTGGCCGGACTCCTCTCCGCCGTTCTCCCCGCACGCCGGGCCGCCCGGGTGAGCCCGGTCGCAGGACTGGCACTCGACTGACGGTCCGCCGATCACGGGACGGCGCGCGTCGTCAGATCCTCGCCGCGAGGACGTCGACCTCGACGGGGCTGTGGCGGGGCCGACCGCGGCGGATCGGTGATGGAGTAGTCAGAAGTCGGCGTCGAAGCTGACCGAGCCGGTCACGCCCACCTGGTACGCCGACACCCGCCGCTCGAAGAAGTTCGACAGCTCCTGGACGTCCTGCAGCTCCATGAACGCGAACGGGTTCTTCGACCCGTACAGCGGCTCGAGGCCGAGCTGGGCCAGCCGCCGGTCGGCCACGTGTTCCAGGTAGGAGCGCATGTCCGCGATCGACATGCCGGGCACGCCCCGCCCGAGCAGGTCCTCGGCGAACCCGGCCTCGCACTCCACCGCCTCGGCCAGCATCTCCCTGACCTGGCCCGCCATCTCCTCGTCGAACAGGTCAGGTTCCTCCTGGCGCACCACGCTGACCACGTCGAACGCGAAGGCCATGTGCATGGACTCGTCACGGAAGACCCAGTTGGTGCCCGACGCCAGGCCGTTCAGCAGGCCGCGCGAGCGCAGGAAGTAGACGTAGGCGAAGGCGCCGTAGAAGAACAGGCCCTCGATGCAGGCGGCGAAGCAGATCAGGTTGAGCAGGAAGGCCCGCCGATCGTCGCGCGTCTCCAGCCTGCGCAGGTCGCCGAGGGAGTCGATCCACGTGAAGCAGAACTCGGCCTTGCGCCGGATGGACGGGATGTTCTCCACCGCCGCGAACGCCTCGAACCGCTCCTGCTCATCGGGCACGTAGGTGTCGAGCAGGTTCAGGTAGAACTGGACGTGCACGGCCTCCTCGAACAACTGCCGCGACAGGTACAGGCGCGCCTCGGGGGCGTTGATGTGCTGGTAGAGGTTGAGTACCAGATTGTTGGCGACGATCGTGTCGCCGGTGGCGAAGAAGGCGACCAGGCGGCTGACCAGGTGGCGTTCGGCCGGCGACAGCTTCGGCAGGTCCTTGAGGTCGGAGTGCAGGTCCACCTCCTCCACCGTCCACGTGTTCTTGATCGCGTCGCGGTAGCGGTCGAAGAACAGCGGGTAACGCATGGGACGCAGGGTCAGGCTCATCCCGGGGTCGAGCAACATCAGAGGTTCTCCTGAAGAAGAAATTACTGGCAGGCTTCGCAGGATTCGGGGTTCTCCAGCGAGCAGGCGAGGGCCTCGTCGGTCTTGCCGACGACCGGGACGGTGGCCTGCTGGATACGGGTGGCCGGCCGCGAGCGCAGGTAGTAGGTGGTCTTCAGCCCGGACTTCCAGGCGTACAGATACATCGAGGAGAGCTTGTCGATCGTCGGGGCGCTCATGAACAGGTTGAGCGACTGGCTCTGGTCGATGAACGGCGAACGCGCCGCGGCCATGTCGATCAGCGCGCGCTGCGGCAGCTCCCACGCGGTGCGGAACAGGTGGCGCACGTCCTCGGGCAGCTCGGCGATGCCCTGCACGGACCCTTCCGCCTGCCTGATGGCGGCCCTGACCTGCTCGGTCCACAGGCCGCGCGCCTTGAGCTCGGTCACCAGCGCGTTGTTGATCTGCAGGAACTCGCCGCTGAGGGTCTCGCGCTTGAACAGGTTGGACACCTGCGGCTCGATGCACTCGTAGGCGCCGACGATCGAGGCGATGGTGGCGGTGGGCGCGATCGCGATCAGCAGCGAGTTGCGCAGGCCGTGGACGGAGATCCGCTCACGCACGGCGTCCCAGCGCTCGGTCTGGACGCCTTCCACGCCCCACAGGTCCGGCTGCAGCTTGCCGCGTGCCGCCCAGGTCTGGGCGTAGGCGGGGTGGGCGCCGAACCGCTCGGCAAGGCCGGCGGAGGTCTCCAGCGCCGACAGGTAGACCTCCTCGGCGATGCGCGTGGACAACTCCTCGGCCTCCGGCGAGTCGAACGGCAGGCGCAGCGCGAAGAACACGTCCTGCAGGCCCATGACGCCCAGCCCGACCGGCCGCCAGCGCGGGTTGCTGGCCGCCGCCTGCTCGCTCGGGTAGTAGTTGATGTCGATCACGCGGTCCAGGAACGTGACCGCGGTGCGCACGGTGGCGCGCAGCCGCTCCCAGTCCATGCCGCTCGCGGTGACGTGGGCGGCCAGGTTGACCGAGCCGAGGTTGCAGACCGCGGTCTCGGCGTCGCTGGACACCTCGATGATCTCGGTGCACAGGTTGGACAGGTGGACCACGTTGCCGGGCTCGGCCGCCTGGTTGCACAGCCGGTTGGAGGCGTCCTTGAAGGTCATCCAGCCGTTGCCGGTCTGCGCGAGCGTGCGCATCATCTTCGCGTACAGGTCGCGGGCCTTGACCTGGCGGGTGTGGCGGCCCGCCTGCTCGGCGGCGCGGTAGGCCGCCTCGAACGCCTGGCCCCACAGGTCGGGCAGCTCGGGGACCTCGTCGGGGTCGAACAGCGACCATGTGGCGTCGGCCTCGACGCGGCGCATGAACTCGTCGGGGATCCAGTTGGCGAGGTTGAGGTTGTGGGTGCGGCGGGCGTCCTCGCCGGTGTTGTCGCGCAGTTCGAGGAACTCCTCGACGTCCGGGTGCCACGGCTCCAGGTAGACGCAGGCGGCGCCCTTGCGCCGGCCGCCCTGGTTGACGGCGGCCACGGAGGCGTCCAGGGTGCGCAGCCACGGGACGATGCCGTTGGAGTGGCCGTTGGTGCCGCGGATCAGCGCGCCGCGCGAGCGGATCCGCGACCAGGCGATGCCGATGCCGCCGGCGAACTTCGACAGCTGCGCCACCTGGGCGTAGCGCTCGTAGATGGAGCCGATCTCGTCGCGGGGCGAGTCGACCAGGTAGCAGGAGGACATCTGGGTGTGGCGCGTGCCGGAGTTGAACAGCGTCGGCGAGCTGGGCAGGTAGGCCAGCGACGACATGAGCCGGTAGAACCCGATCGCCTCGGCGGGCGTCTCGGCCAGCCCGCACGCCACCCGCAGCAGCCAGTACTGCGGCGTCTCCACCACCAGCCGGGTGGACGGGTGCCGCAGCAGGTAGCGGTCGTAGACCGTGCGCAGCCCGAAATACTCGAACCTCAGGTCGCCGGCGACGTCGATCGCGTCGTCCAGTTTGCGGGCATTGGTGGCGACGAACTCCGCCGTCTCATCACCGATCAGTCCCTCGGTATGCCCGAGGCGGATGGCCTGGCTGAAGGAGGCCACGCCCTGGCCTCGTACCTCCTTGTCGATGTAACCCGCCAGCAGCCGCGCCGCCAGGCGCGAGTACTGCGGCTCCTCGCCGATCATCTCGGCGGCGGTCTGGATCGACAGCCGGTCCAGCTCCGCGGTGGTGGCGCCGTCGTACAGGCCGCTGATCGTCTTGGTGGCCACCCGCATCGGGTCGATGTCGGTCAGATCGTCCGCCCAGCGCCCCACCGCCCGGACGATCTTGTTGACATCGACCGGCTCGGCCGTGCCGTTGCGCTTACGCACCCGCATCCGGACCCGCCTCGGCGCGGGCACCTCGCCGCTCAGCTCGGTGATCGGGTCCCCGGTGACCGTCACTACGCTCTCCCCTCGTGAACTCGGTCAGGTCCCGAGAACACGCGCAGGAGGCTCCGGCAAGGGGTCGCACAGCCCTCACGCCCGGTGCCGTCGGCCGTCCCGCGCGGCCTCGGAGCCGCCGCACACGCTTGCTCGTGTACGGCCGCGGCCGGCAGGTCTTCGGACTCGTGGGCGTGCTGCTCGATGCCTACTGGCCGTCGCTTCCCAGGCCGTTGGCCCAGTGCTTCTGACGGCGGTCGTTCCCACTCACCGCTGCGGGGCAGTCCCGGATTCCCACCGGGTTCCCTCTTGCCTCGGCCACCCTGGCGGGGTGACCGAACCGACTGCAGGGGACACCATATATAGGGGCGATCGAAAAGTCACACCCAACATCTCGTGTTGCGAGACGGATCATGCAAGAAGCGGCGCCCGCCCGGCCCTGCGGACCAAGCTGTGACCGGGCGGGCGTCGCCGGCAGGGGACGTCAGGCGCCGCGGGCGGCGTCGTACCGGGCGATGACGTCATTCCAGTTGATCAGGCCCCAGAGCTTCTCGACATAGTCCGGGCGCACGTTGCGGTACTGCAGGTAGTAGGCGTGCTCCCAGGCGTCGAAGACGAGCAGCGGGGTGGTGTTCATGCCGACGTTGCCGTGGTGGTCGTAGACCTGCTCCACCACCAGGCGGCGGCCGAGAGGCTCCCAGGCCAGCACGCCCCAGCCGGACCCCTGGACGGTCGAGGTGGCGGTCGTCAGCTGCTTCTGGAAGGCCTCGAAGCTCCCGAAGTGCTCGGCGATGGCGTCACCGAGCTCACCGTCGGGGCGGTCGCCGCCGTCAGGCGACAGGTTCTGCCAGAAGATCGTGTGCAGCACGTGTCCGGACAGGTTGAAGGCGAAGGTCTTCTCCAGTCCGACCAGGCCGCCGAACTCGCCCTTGTCGCGGGCGTCGGCCAGCTTCTCCAGGGTGTCGTTGGCGCCCTTGACATAGGCGGCGTGGTGCTTGGCGTGGTGCAGCTCCAGGATCTCGCCGGTGATGGCGGGCTCCAGGGCCGCGTAGTCGTACGGCATGTCCGGGAGGGTGTAGTCACCCATGAGCTATTCCCCTCGAATTCTTACTTGCACAAAGTTAGCAACAACGATAGCCAAGCATTTAGAGCATGCCCGCGTGCCATGCCGACAGTGCGGGACGGTGGACACGCCGAAAAGAGGTCTCGCCGCCGCGGGGTGAGGACGTCGTCCGGGGAGCCGTGCGTGACGACACGTCCTTGGGTGGGGACGTAGAGCTGGTCGCAGTAGACCGCGGCCAGGTTCAGATCGTGCAGAACTTGAGCCGCCACAGATCCTGACCGTCGACGGCGACGGCGATGTGCGGCTCGTTCTGGTGAGCCGGTGTCGAGGCGATTCCCGGAGCTTCCTGGCCGTCCTCAGGGGCGCCTTGCCGGGGCGGCCGTTCTCAGCGAACCTGCAGGCCGGTGACCGCGCGGCCGATGATGAGGCGCTGGATCTCCGACGTCCCCTCGAAGATGGTGTAGATCTTGGCGTCGCGGTGGAAGCGCTCCACCGGGTGCTCGCGGGTGTAGCCGGCGCCGCCCAGGATCTGGATGGCCTGTTCGGTCACCCACACCGCCGTCTCCCCCGCGACCAGCTTCGACATCGACCCCTCGGCCTGCTCGAAGCGCTTGCCCTGGCGGGCCATCCAGGCCGCGCGCCAGGTCATCAGGCGGGCGACGTCCACCCGGGTCGCCATGTCCGCCAGCAGGAAGGCGATCGCCTGGTTCTCGCCGATCCTGCGGCCGAACTGCTCCCGCTCGCGGGCGTAGTCGCGGGCGTACTCGAAGGCGGCCCTGGCGATGCCGACGGCCATGGCGGCGACCGTGGGGCGGGTGGTCTCGAAGGTGCGCATGGCCGCCTGCTCGCCGGCCCGCTCGCCGTTGCGGACGCGGGCCAGGCGGGCGTCCAGCTTCTCCTTGCCGCCCAGCAGGCACGATCCGGGTACGCGCACGTCCTCCAGGACGACCTCGGCCGTGTGGGAGGCGCGGATGCCGTGCTTCTTGAACTTCTGCCCCATGGACAGGCCGGGGGTGCCGGGCGGGATGATGAACGACGCCTGGCCGCGGGTGCCGAGGGCGGGGTCGACGGAGGCGACGACGATGTGCACGTCGGCGATGCCGCCGTTGGTGGCCCAGGTCTTGACGCCGTTGATGACCCAGTCGCCCTGGTCGTACACGGCCCTGGTGCGGATGGCGCCGACGTCGGAGCCGGCGTCGGGCTCGGAGGCGCAGAAGGCGCCGAGCTTGACGTCGTTCTCGGTGCCGAACATCTCCGGCAGCCACTGGCCCGCCTGCTCGGGCGTGCCGTTGCCGGAGAGCGCGGCGGCGGCCAGGCAGGTGCCGACGATCGACAGGCCGATGCCGGCGTCGCCCCAGAACAGCTCCTCGAACACGACCGGCAGCCCGAGCCCGCTGTCCTCCAGCCATTGGGTGGCGAAGAAGTCCAGCGAGTACAGGCCGATCTTGGCGGCTTCCTGGATGACCGGCCAGGGGGTTTCCTCGCGTTCGTCCCATTCGGCGCCCGCGGGGCGGATCACTTCACGCGCGAAGTCGTGGACCCAGTCCCGCACCTCGATCACGTCCTGGCTGAGGTCCAGACTGAAGCCGCTCATGCGCTCCCCCTGAGGCGTTCCCGGCGAGCCCGCTGAACGACTCGCGCCGCCAGCATGCTACCGGCCAGTAGCATCTGTCCGGAAGCACCGCCGCGTCAGAGGCGGCGCCGCAGCAGGCAGAACTCGTTGCCCTCGGGGTCGGCCAGGACGTGCCACTGCTCGTCGCCCTTCTGCCCGACGTCGGCGGGGACGGCGCCCGCCGCCAGCAGCCGCTCCAGCTCGGCCGCCTGGTCGCGGTCGGTGGGGTTGACGTCGATGTGCAGGCGCAGCTTCTCCCGCTTGGGCTCGTCCGACGGGCTGAACACCAGCGTGGGCTGCAACCCGCCGAACCCCTCCTCCGGCCCGATCTCCACCGCGCCGTCCTCCCGGCCGAGCACCTGGAAGCCGAGGATCTCGCACCAGAACGCCGCCAGCCGCTCGGGGTCGCGGCAGTCGAGCACCAATTCACTGATCCGGCAAGCCATGTCCTGCCGTTTACCCCGGCGCGGCCGCCCCACACGCCTGGTCTCACCCTCCCGCCTCCTGGACCGTTGCAGGAAGGTCGGGAGTGCGACGAGCTGCGATTACAGCGTTCTTGAAGCGCCCTGCCGCATCATGGGCCAGGCGTCTCAGGTGGAGCGTCCCTGGAACCTCGGAGGCTTCCATGCCCGAAATCGTGCTGCTGTCCGACCCGCGGATCGCCGAGGTGGCGGTGGACGAATGCGGTGAACCCCTGGTGGACCTGCGCACGCTGGAGGCCGTCCGGGTCGACGGGCGCCTGGCCGACCCGGAGGGCGCGTTCGCGCACGTCCGGCTGAGCGTGGCCGACCGCTTGATCGCCGCCCAGACCCGGCTGCCACGCACACTGCGCCTGCTGATCGTGGAAGGGTTCCGGCCGGCGCCGCTGCAGCGGCGCTACTTCGCCGAGTCCGTGGCCGCGCACCTGGCCGGCCATCCCGGCTGGGACGAACAGCGGGCGCACGTGGAGGCCAGCAGGTACGTCTCTCCGCCCGAGGTGGCCCCGCACGTCAGCGGAGGGGCGGTCGACCTGACCCTGTGCACCGCCTCCGGCGTGGAGGTGCCGATGGGCACGCAGGTCAACGCCACGCCGCCGGAGAGCGACGAGGCGTGCTACACCGGCTTTCCCGGCATCTCCGCCGAGGCCCGCCGCAACCGCGACGTCCTGGGCGAGGCGATGACGTCCGCGGGGTTCGTCAACTACCCCACGGAGTGGTGGCACTGGTCGTACGGCGACCGCTACTGGGCGTTCAGCACCGGCTCCCGCTCCGCCCGCTACGGCCCCGCCTCCTGACCGCCGCACCGCAGCGTGGTGAACATGGGCGGTCGTTCGCCGATGGAGACGTCGCTGCTGACGACCCGGTGACCGTCGCCGTCGCGGCGGAACTGGTCGAGGCGGCACGACAGGCCGTGGCAGCGGCCGAGCTTGCCCTGGCGCAGCAGCCGGGAATGGGCGGCCAGCATGATCTGGGCCGCCATGCCGCCCAGGGCCTCGGTCGTCTGCGGGGCGTGCTCGCGGGAGCCGAGGTCCACCTGGGCGAACGCGTCCAGGCCGGCCAGGTCCAGCAGGTCCACGAGAAGCCCGAACTCGACCCCGTACCGGGTGAGGAACGGCACCCGCTCCAGCGCGGTGCGGCGGCCGGCGTACTCGCCGGCGAGCGGCTGGACGAAGCCGGCCAGCTCGGGCCAGTGCAGGTTGATGAGCGGGCGGGCGACCAGCTCGGTGACGCGGCCGCCTCCGTTGGAGACGCCGTCGAGCGGCCGGTCGTAGCAGCCCTTGGCGTAGGCGACGGTGCCGTCGGTGAGGAGCGGGCCGAGCAGCCCGCTCACCAGCGAGGACCGGAAGCCGCGGATGTCCGCGTCGACGAACGCCACGATGTCGCCGCTGGTGACGGCCAGCGACTTCCACAGCGCCTCGCCCTTGCCGTCGAGGGGGCGCAGCTCGGGCAGGATCGCGTCCTGGGCGTGCACCTCTGCGCCGGCCCTGGCGGCTACGGCCGCGGTGTCGTCGGTGGAGCAGGAGTCGATGACGACGACCTCGTCCACCACGTCGGCGAGTTCGCGCAGGATGACGCCGACGATGTGACCGACGGTGTCACGCTCGTCACGTGCGGGTAGGACCACACTGACGGAGGTCTGCCCTTTCGCCTCGGCGAGTTCGCCCACCGGCCAGTCCGCCGCGCAGGACGTGCGGCGCCGGAACCAGCTCTGAACTTCAGGCAGCATGCCACCACCTCCGTTCATCCCCTGGTTCCTGCCCGGGGCCGGTCAGCCTGTGACGGCGTGGCGTTCCAAGAATGTGTAAACATCCGCCTCGTCCACGCCCGGGAAGGAGCCGGGCGGCAGGGCGGCGAGGACGTGCGAGTTGGCGCGGGCCGACGGCCAGGCGTAGCCCTCCCAGCGCTCGGCCAGCTGGGTGGGCGGGCGGCGGCAGCAGTCGCCGCTGGGGCAGGTGGACTTGGTGCGGTTGGTGGTCTCGCGGCCGCGGAACCACCGCGACTCCTTGAACGGCACGCCGAGCGTGATGGCGAAGTCGCGCTCCCGCGACGGGTCGACGTGCGCGACGCAGAAGTACGTGCCGGTGGGCGAGTCGGAGTACTGGTAGTAGATGGAGAACCGGTCGGGTGAGGCGAACACCTGCCGGCCCGACCACTGCAGGCACATCCGCTGGCCCTCGATGGCGCCCTGCTCGTCGGCGGGGAAGACGATGCCGTCGTTCTCGTACGCCTTGTAGATGATGCCGCCGGCGTCGTTGCGCACGAAGTGGCAGACCAGGCCGAGGTGGTGGGTGGCGAGGTTGGTGAAGCGGTGGGCGGCCATCTCGTAGGAGACGGCGAACACGTCGCGCAGGTCCTCCACCGACAGAGCCCGGTCGGCCTTGGCCTCACGCAGGTAGACGGCGGCGGCCTTCTCCGGTACGAGCACGGCGGCGGCGAAGTAGTTGGCCTCGGTGCGCTGGCGCAGGAAGTCGGCGAAGTCGCGGGGCTTGGCGTGGCCGAGCGCGAGGTGGCCGAGCGTCTGGAGCAGGATGGTGCGCGGGGTGTGCATGCCGAGCTGCTCGTGCTTGACGTAGATGCGGCGGTTGCGCATGTCGGTGATGGAACGCACCGATCGCGGCAGGTCTTGGGCGGTGTGCACGGTGTAGCCGAAGTGCGTCACCAGGCTTTGGATCATGCTCTGTGACAGGGCGCCGGCGCGGTAGCCGACGGCGGCGAGCGCCTCGGCTGCGGCCTGCTCGATCTCGGGGAAGTAGTTGCCCAGCTCGCGCTGGCGGCGGCGGAGCTCGGCGTTGGCGGCCCTGGCCTCCTCGGGGGTGGCGGTGCCGCGCGCCTCGCGGGCGCGCAGCTCGCCGTAGAGGCCGAGGATGTGCTCCAGCACGTCGTTGGGCACGCGGGCGGAGACCTTGAGCCGGGGCAGGCCGAGGCCGGCGTAGATGGGGTCGCGCTGGGCCTCTTCGAGGGCGATCTCCAGCTGGGCGCGGCGGTTGGGCGGCTGGCGGCGCAGCAGCTCCTCGACCGGGACGTTGAGCGCCGAGGCGAGCGACTTGAGCAGGGACAGCTTGGGCTCGCGCTTGCCGTTCTCCAGCAGGGAGAGCTGGCTGGGCGCCCGGCTGACGCGCTCGCCCAGGTCGGACAGGGTGAGGCCGCGCTGTTTGCGCAGGTGACGCAGGCGCTGCCCGAACGCGAGGAGATCGAGCTCATGCGTCAAAGTCAGCGGTTCTTCACCCAGCAAGGACGCCATGCCCGCATCTTAGTCGGAAAATCCGCTCATCTTCTAGACGCCGGAGAGCGCTTCCACGCCGCCGGATCCCTCGACCGCGACCCCTCTGACCAGTGGTCTAGTCCAACGGGAAAACTCGCTATTTCTTCTCGTGCGAATACCGGCCGGTAGTTCCTACTGAGAGAAGAAACGTCAATCTTCTCGTCCGGATCGGTTGTTGCTGCCGCTCGCCAGGGCACAAACTCGACATAAGCCCCAGGGGACGACAAAGGAGTGAACCAATGAACGATCGCCTCAAGGGAGCCGCTGAGCAGCTGCGGGACGAGTGGGAGAACAACCCGCGCTGGGCCGGCATCGAGCGCACCTACAGCGCCGAGGACGTGGTCCGGTTGCGTGGCAGCGTCCAGGAGGAGCACACGCTCGCCCGGCTCGGCGCCGAACGGCTGTGGAACCTGCTGCACACCGAGGACTACGTCAACTCCCTCGGCGCACTGACCGGCAACCAGGCGGTCCAGCAGGTCAAGGCCGGGTTGAAGGCCATCTACCTGTCCGGCTGGCAGGTCGCGGCCGACGCCAACCTGGGCGCGCAGACCTACCCCGACCAGAGCCTGTACCCGGCCAACTCCGTGCCGGCCGTCGTGCGCCGCATCAACAACGCGCTGCTGCGCGCCGACCAGATCACCTGGTCCGAGGGCCGCCAGGACGCGCCGCACTGGCTGGCGCCCATCGTGGCCGACGCCGAGGCCGGGTTCGGCGGCGTGCTCAACGCCTTCGAGCTCATGAAGGGCATGATCGCCGCCGGCGCCGCAGGCGTGCACTGGGAGGACCAGCTCGCCTCCGAGAAGAAGTGCGGACACCTCGGCGGGAAGGTGCTCATCCCGACCGGCCAGCACATCAAGACCCTCAACGCCGCCCGCCTCGCCGCGGACGTCGCCGGAGTCCCCAGCCTCGTCATCGCGCGGACCGACGCCCAGGCCGCGACGCTCCTGACCAGCGACGTGGACCCGCGCGACCAGGCGTTCTGCACCGGCGAGCGCACCGCCGAGGGCTTCTACCGGGTGCGCAACGGCATCGAGGCGTGCATCGCCCGCGGCCTGGCCTACGCCCCGTACTCCGACCTGCTCTGGATGGAGACCGGCACGCCCGACCTGGACGTGGCCCGCGAGTTCGCCGAGGCGATCAAGGCCGAGTACCCCGACCAGATGCTCGCCTACAACTGCTCGCCCTCCTTCAACTGGAAGGCGCACCTCGACGACTCGACCATCGCCAAGTTCCAGCGCGAGCTCGGGCACATGGGGTACAAGTTCCAGTTCATCACCCTCGCCGGGTTCCACTCGCTGAACTACTCGATGTTCAACCTCGCCCAGGGGTACGCGACCGACGGCATGACCGCGTACGTCGACCTGCAGGAGGCGGAGTTCGCCGCCGAGGCGCGCGGCTACACCGCCACCCGCCACCAGCGCGAGGTCGGCACCGGCTACTTCGACCTGGTCAGCACGGCCATCTCGCCCGACTCCTCGACCACGGCGCTCAGGGGCTCCACCGAGGAGGAGCAGTTCGCCCACTGACCCCGCGAACTCGCCGGATACCTCCAGGGCATGGGTGGTTCCCCCCGGCGAACGGCCGCGTCGGACCTGTCCCCGGTCCGGCGCGGCCGACCCATGTCCGGGGACCGTGCGAGCCGCACCGCTTGGCCGAAGTGGCGGAGATCAGGTGAGTGCGGCGGCTTCCTCGGCCTCGACCTGCTTGTTCCAGTCCTTCTTGACCGCGCGCCACGACTCGTCGTCCGCCCCGGCCCGCCAGTAGCCGGAGATCGACAGGTGTTCCATCGGGATGCCCAGGCCGACCCGCAGGTGGCGGCGGAGCTGCTTGACGAACCCCGCCTCACCATGCACGAACGCGTGCACCCGGCCGGGCGGGACGTCGAAGGCGCGCACCGCCTCCACCAGCGCCTCCCCCACGGGGCGGTCGCGCCGGTAGAGCCAGACCACCTGGACGTCGCCGGGCGTGCTCAGCTTGATCTCCTCTTCGGGCCCCGCCACCTCGATGAACGCGAAGGCCTTCGCCCCCTCGGGCAGCGCCTCCAGGGAGGCGGCGATGGCGGGCAGCGCGCTCTCGTCGCCGGCGAACAGGTGCCAGTCGGCCTGAGGGCTCGGCGCGTAGCCGCCGCCGGGGCCGAGCATGAGCACCTCGTCGCCCGGCCGGGCGGCGGCGGCCCACGGGCCGGCCAGGCCCTGGTCGCCGTGATAGACGAAGTCGAGCGTCAGCTCGCGGGTGTCGGGGTCCCAGGCCCGCACGGTGTAGGTGCGCAGCCGCGGCCAGAGCTCGCGGGGCATGGTCTCGCGCACCTGCTTGACGCTGAACGGCTGGGGGTATTCGACGCCTTCGTGCGGGAACACGATCTTCACGTAGTGGTCGGTGTGGCCGGAGGTGGCGAAGTCGCGGAGGCCGTCGCCACCGACGATGACCCGGATCATGTGCGGCGCGATGCGCTCGGTACGCAGCACGACGCCTCGGTGATGATCCGTCGGCTTACCGGTCATGCGGACAGCTCCTTGCTTAGGTATGGCTAACCTACACTCTGCCTTCCCTGCAGCGTCAGCGCGACGTGAGAAAAGCACGTTCGTCCCCTGCCCCCGCCCCTGCGGTCGATTCGTCCCGTATCACCGATCAGGCGGCGGCCTCGTCCTCCTCCGCCGCCTCCTCCAGCCCCGCCACGGCCGACAGGAACACGCCCATGTGCCGGAACGCCAGCCGCGCCTCCGGCAGCACGTCCGCCAGCAACGGGAACACGTGCGGCATCCGCGGCCACTCCTCGTACGTCACCGGTACGCCGCCCTGCCTGGCCTGCTCGGCGACGCGGCGGGCCTCGTCCCTGAGCACCTCGGTCGACCCGGTGACGATCATCAGCGGCGGCAGGCCGGTGAAGTCCCCCAGCACCGGCGAGACCAGGGGGTCGCACGGGTCCAGCCCGTCGGTCCAGCGGCGGGCCAGCCAGCGCACCCGGCCGGCCGGCAGCATCGGGTCCTGCCAGCGGTTCGCGGTGCGGGGGAAGTCGGTCAGGTCGGCCCACGGCGACAGGCACACGGCCGCCGACGGCAGCGGCAGGCCGCGGTCGCGCAGGGCCAGCAGCGTCGCCAGGGTCAGGTGCCCGCCCGCCGAGTCGCCCCCGATGAGCACGTCCTCCGGCTCGTACCCCCGTTGCAGCAGGCAGTCGTAGGCGTCCAGGGAGTCGCTCAGCGAGTCGGCCAGCTTGTGCACCGGGCCCTGGCGGTAGTCCAGGGCGAGCACCGGACGGCCCGCCACCGCCGACAGGCGCCAGGTGATGGGCCGGTGGGTGCGCGGCGAGCCCGAGAAGTAGCCGCCGCCGTGCAGGTAGAGGAGGACCTTGCGCTCGTCCAGGTCCGCGCCGCCGCGCACCCACTCTCCCTCGCAGGCCGAGAACGCGGCGGGGACCACGCTGACGTGTTCGGGGGTCTGGCCGACAGGGAGCAGCCTGACCAGTTCGCCGAGCTGGGACGCGGCGGTCAGGGCGAGGGCGTGGCGCAGGAACAGGTGGGAGGCCGGCTTGAGCGTGTGCCGCATCAGACCGGTCAGGGCGCGGGCCTGCCAGCTCAGCGGGTACTGGGGAGCGACATCCCTGTCCAGTTGCATATCGGGTCCTCCGGCACGTTGATTCCCTGCCAGAACATCGCTCTACCCGTGAGTAAGGATCTCATCGCCTTTCCGGACACCATCGGCGCTTCTGCTTACCGGTGGGTATGCCCGCTGCTCCCCGGGCGCCATTTGGCCCGTTGCCAAGGACTGACCGCCAGTTGACCGATTCCAGCCCATTCCACGGCGCCCGCGCCTTTACAAAGTAGATCGCGCGGTCAGTAGTAGCCGCCCTCCTGGGTCTGCTGCTCGTAGTCCTCGTCGTCATCGTCGTAGCGGCGCGCCCAGCGCGAGGGCATCAGCACCGGGACGAACAGCGCCACGCCGAGGAGGGCGAACACCCCGCTGCCGAGCAGCGTCTTGGCGCCGGTGACGGTGTCCCTGACGATCTGGTTCACCGAAGGCCCGTCGGGCAGCAGGGTCAGCGCCCGGTTCTTGTCCAGCGCGTACACGACGGTCCAGGCCAGCAGCACCATGGACGGGATGAAGGTCGCCAGGGGCGAGATGCTGCCCGCCACCACGAGGCCCACGACGAGCCCGACGGCGGCCATGGAGCCCAGCGCGATCCACAGTGACGGGCCGCCCTGCGGGGCGGTCTGGCCGCTCACCACCGTGTGCTGCACGGCCCAGCCCCCACCTCCCAGCACGACCGCCGTCACCACAAGCCCGACGAGCAACCCACCAAAGTGCCGCAACGCTCTCACCTCATGTCGACGTGGCTGGCACGACCTTAGCGACAAATACCGTGAATCACCCCGTCATTGCCCGGCTTCTCGCATGCCCCCTCCCGGGCCGTCCCGCCCGTGGCACCATGGGCTCACGCATGCGAGCACACCTGCCTCTCCGGCTCATCAGGACGACGGCCTTCGCCGCCGTCTGTGTGCTCCTCGCGGCCCTCGCCCACTGGCTGAGCGGCGGCGCCCGCCCCGAGCCCTGGGCCCTGACCGCCGGCGTCCTCGCGGTCTTCGCGTCCGCCGCGGCCCTGAGCGGCCGGGAGCGCTCACCGGCCCAGGTCGCCTGCCTGCTGGTCGCAGCCCAGCTCGGGCTGCACGAGCTGTTCGGCGGTGACGGCACCGGCTACGTCGCGGCGCACCTGCACGGGCAGGGGCTCGGCGAGGCGCTGGGCATGCTGACGGCCCACCTGACGGCCACGCTCCTCACCGGCTGGTGGCTGGCGCGCGGCGAGTCCGCGCTCTGGGCGCTGCTGCGCCGCCTGGCCCGCCGCCTCCTGTTCCCCCGGCCCGCCCCGGCGCCCGCCGCCGCCCGGCCGCTCGCCCCCGTCGTACGGGCCCGCGCCGTGCCGCCGGACCCGGCCCTGCGTCACAGCCTGGCCAGGCGCGGTCCTCCGCTTCCCGCCTGACCTGCTGACATCCGTTTTTCCCCTTACCGTCAAGTGGAGTTCCGCCATGTCCTTCTTCAGGCGTGCGGCGACCGTGCTCGCCGCCACCACCGTCGTCGTCGCCGCGCCGGCCCTGCCCGCGCTGGCCCATGTCACGATCAATCCCGGCACCGCCGAGGCGGGCGGGTTCACCAAGGTCGCCTTCCGGGTGCCCAACGAGCGCGACGACGCCAAGACCACCAAGGTCGAGGTGTCGTTCCCGACCGACCACCCGCTGGCGTTCGTCTCGGTCAAGCCGGTGCCCGGCTGGACCGTCAAGGTCACCGAGGGCAAGCTGCCCAAGCCCGTCACCACCGAGTTCGGTGAGCTCACCGAGGCCGTCACCACCGTCGTCTGGTCGGGCGGCGAGATCGGCCAGGGCGAGTTCCAGGAGTTCGAGGTGTCGATGGGACGGCTGCCCGAGGGCGTCGGCCAGCTGGTGTTCCCGACCAGGCAGACCTACTCGGGCGGCGAGGTCGTCTCGTGGTCCGACGTCCCCGCGGCCGGCGGCGCCGAGCCCGAGCACCCGGCCCCCGTGCTCAGG
>NZ_JAPNNL010000030.1 GCF_027620315.1 Nonomuraea corallina
GATGACGCGGGGCGGGCCGTCGAGCAGGGTCATGGCAGGTCCCCGGGATGGATCGACGCTGAGTGGATCGACGCTGAGTGGATCGCCGCGGCACGTCGGGCGGCGTGGCGGGCGGCTTGCGCGTTGGAGGCGAACACGGTGGCTCCGGCGTCGCGGAAGGCCGCGGCCTGCCGGCGCAGGTCCTGCGGGTCGGCCTCGGTGCCGATCAGCGCGACGACCACGGCGGCGGCGGGCAGGGCGGCGAGCGCGGGCGCGAGCGTGGCGGCGGGGTCGGGGTCGGCGGCGTGGCCGAGCACCACGTCCATGAGCACCACGGCGTCCTTCGGGACCCGGCGCAGGGCCTCCAGGCGGAGGGTGGGGTCGATCATCGGGTGGGCGCGCCCGCGGGTGTAGGCGTCGTCGCCGTAGTCGGTGAACTCGCCGGTCCCGGCGATCAGCGCGGCCTCGGCGCACAGGGTCCCGCCCGAGTACACGCCGACCAGCGGCCCGCCCCCGGCCGTCCGGACGGTGGGCCGGGCAGGGTCGCCGCCCGCGGTGTCGCCGGGGGTCCTGGGGTGCCGGGTGTCCGACGGCGTCCCGCCGGAGCCGTCCCAGCAGGGCCAGGCGGGCACCGGGCGGCCGAGCGCGCGCAGCGCCGCCTCCGCGGCGGTCGTGAGGTCGGCGCCGGAGCCGAGCAGCGCCTCCACCACCGGCGTGCGCAGCGACGCCACGACCTGCCGCACCCGCTCGGCGACTCCCGGGTCCGGGGGTTTGGAGACCAGCACGATCAGCTCGGTCGCCGGGTCCTCGTCCAGCATGCGCAGCGCCCGCACCGTCGACCGGCCGCCCACCTCCGCCGACAGGTCCCTGCCGCCGACGCCGAGCACGTGGCTGACGCCGGCCCCGGCCAGGTCCAGCAGGCAGCCGACCTGCTGGGCGCCGGTCCCCGACGCGGCCACCAGCCCGACGGGCCCCGGCCGCAGCACGTTGGCGAACCCCAGCCCCACGCCGCCGACCACGGCCGTGCCGCAGTCGGGGCCCATGACGAGCACGCCGCGTTCGTCCGCGCGCTCCTTCAGCAGCCGCTCCCGCTCGACCGGCACGCCGTCGCTGAACACCATGACGGGCAGCCCCGCCTCGATCGCGTCCATCACCTCGGCGAAGGCGTGCTCGCCGGGCACCGACACCAGCGCCAGGTCTGCGCCGCGCCGGGCGGCGGAGCGGGTGGTGAGCGGCGGCTGTTCGCCGTCCGGCCCGGGGCCGGCCGAGGACAGGGCCGCCAGGTGGCGGTCCAGCTCCTGTTCGGCCGTCGTGGTGTCCGGCCCGCGCAGCGCGACGAGCAGGTCGCCGGGGTCCGCGGCGGGCAGCGCGAAGCCCAGGTCACGGGCCAGCTCCAGGTTCAGCTCGGTGGCCATGGCGACGACGGCCACCTCCGTCCCCGGCAGCCCGGACAGCGCCCTGCTCACCCGCATCAGCGCGACGGAGTCGTGGTAGACGCCCTTGCGCAGGAAGACCGCGTCGCTCATCCCCGTCCTCCCCGGGCGGCCGGCCCGCTCAGCGCCCGTACGGTCTCCAGCCCGATGGCGACGCCCTGCGCCAGGTCGGCGCCGGAGGTGTGGCCGAGCCCGCACAGGCGGCGCAGCGCCGGCTCCAGCGGCTGCCGGCCGGCCAGCCCGCGCAGCGCCGCGATCACCTCAGGGCAGGACTCGCCGCGCGCCGCGCAGTGCAGCAGCGTCGCGGAGATCGGCGTGGTACGGGTGCGCGCGTCGAACGTGACGGTCGCCGCCAGCCACCCGGCCAGGTCGAGCGCCCGCGCGGTGCCGGTCGCCCGGCCCAGGTGGCGCAGCGTCACCAGCAGCCCGGCCAGCACGTCGTCGCCGCTCGGCGTGAGCCCGGGGCCGAGGCCGACCAGCCGCTCGGCCGCGGTCACCGCGCCGAGCAGCCATCCGGAGGCGCAGCTCGCCGCCAGCAGCTCGACCGCGTCGTTGCCGGCCAGGCCGGGCGTGCCGCGCCCGGCCAGCGCAGACGGGGGAGGCAGGGCCGCCGGGTCCACCTCGCCCAGCGGCGGCGCCGGATCCCACCAGCGCCGGGCGCGCAGGCTCAGCCCGCCCAGGTCGACCGAGCCGTCCCCCACGAACGCCTCGTCGCCCATCGTGACCCGCGGCAGGGCTCCGGTGAGCAGCACCGCGTTCGGCAGCCGGGTGGCGGCCCCGGTCACCACGGCGATCACCGACGGCTCCAGCTCGGTCCTGATCTCCAGGTAGACGCCCACGGGGAACACGGCGAGCACCCGGGCGGGCCGCCTCGGGGACTCCAGGACCGGGCGCACCGCGGCGCTCGCGGCGCCCGTGACGTGTGTGCGTACCCGCCTCGCGTGAGTGCCGACCGTCACCGGACCTCCCCATCGACCTTGGACCTGACCGTAGAACGGTCCCGGCAACCCCCCGTACGGAGAAATTTGCCAACAGTCAGCGGGAAGACTGGCTCTTCCTGACAGACGGTATGTCGGTAGAGAATCTGTCCATGGAGCCCCCGGTTCGTCTTGCCAGCACCGGAACGATCATCCACGGCGTCTCCGTCGGAGAGCTGCTGGGCGTGTCGACTCTCGCGGACGCCCGGCTGCTCGCGGGGGAGAGCGGGCTGGGCCGCGTCGTGCAGCGCCTCAACGTCATGGAGGTGCCCGACATCCTGGCCTGGGTGAAGCCGCACGAGCTGCTGCTGACCACCGGCTATCCGCTGCGCAACACGCCGCAGTCGCTCGGCCGCCTGGTGACCGACCTGGACGACCGGGGGCTGGCGGCGCTGGCCATCAAGCTCGGGCGGTACGTGGACGAGCTGCCGCCGGAGATGGTCGAACAGGCGGACCGGCTCGGCTTCCCGCTCATCCTGCTGCCGAACGACGTCGGCTTCGACGACATCCTCAACCAGGTGCTCACCGACATCCTCAACCGCCAGGCGGCCGTGCTCGTCCGCGCCGAGGAGGCGCACCGGGCGCTCGTGCAGGTCGTGCTGGCCGGCGGCGGGCTGGACGAGGTCACCGCCGAGGTGGCGGCGCTGCTGGACGTCTCGGTGGCCGCCGTCGACGGCCGCGGCCGGGTGCTGGCCTCGGCCGGGCCGCACGAGGCGGCGCTGCGCGAGATCGTCGGCCGTGAGGGCTCCTCCGCCCCGTCCGGGGCGCCGGCGTCCGGCCCGCGCGTCTCGGCGTCGGTGCCGGTGATCGCGGGCGGGCACCACCACGGCCGCATCGTCGCCTACAGCCCGGCCGGGTCCATCTGTGACAGCGACGTCGGCATCCTGGAACGGGCCGCCACCGTGGCCGCGCTCGCCGTCACCCGGCAGGAGGCGGTGCACGCGGTCGAGAGCAAGTACCGCGCCGACTTCCTGCGCGACGTGCTCACCGGCAGGGCCGGCTCCATCGAGCGGGTGGCGGCCAGGGGGCGGGCGTTCGGCTGGGACCTGGAGCGGCCCGTGACGGTGCTGGTGGCCGAGCTGGACCCGGACGGCGACGAGCGCACCGCCCAGGACCGGCTGGTGACGTCCTGGACGGCGGCGATGCGGCGGCACGACCCGCGCGGCGCCGTGGCCGGCTTCTCCCACGAGGTGGTGGCCGTGGTGGACGCGTCGGTGGACGCCGCCCGCGTCGCCAGGGACGCCGCCTCCGCCTTCGCCGACTCGCCGCCGGTGACGTTCTCCACCGGGACCTCCCGGCCCAGCCGGGGCCCCGACACGCTACCCGAGGCCTACTCCCAGGCGCTCAAGGCGGCCCGCGTCGGCCGGCAGCTGCACGGCCCCGGCGCGGTGGCGCACTTCGACCAGCTCGGCGTCTACCGGCTGCTGTCGCTGGTCAACGACACCGACGAGCTGCACGCGTTCGTCCGCGAGACGCTCGGCCCGCTCGCCTCCGACGACGACGCCGAGAACGCCGACCTGCGCCGCACCCTCCAGGTCCTGCTGGAGACGAACCTCAACGTCGCCGAGACCGCGCGCCGGCTGCACTTCCACTACAACACCCTGCGCTACCGCATCGGGAAGCTGGAACGGCTGCTGGGCAACTTCACCGACGACCCGCACCTGCGCCTCAACCTGACCCTGGCCCTGCACGTCCTGCGCATGCGCGGCATCTAGGCTTGGCAGGCGTGGACTTCGAACTGCGCTCCGACTACATCCCGCTGTGCGACCTGCTCAAATACTGCGGCGTCACCGAGACGGGCGGCATGGCCAAGATGCTCATCGCCGAAGGCATGGTGGAGGTGGACGGCGAGGTGGAGCTCCGCAAGACGGCCAAGATCCGCGCCGGCCAGGTCGTCACCGGCGACGGCTTCGCGATCCGCGTCCACTGACCCCGGCCTGGGCACCGAGACGATCACTTGGGCCCGTCGGCGGATGTGCGCGACCGGACCACTGGTCAACCGGCCAGATTTGGCAGATCATGCCCGTGTACCAGCACGCCTGCTGGCCTAATGTGCCCGCCAAGCAGGCGGCCCGGTGGAAAAGGGGTTCACATGGCATTCGGGTGGACCAAGCACGGCGACGGCAAGCATCTGGCTCCCGGCGAGGTGGTGAGGCCGGACGAACGGCTGAGCTGGCCGCGCATGGTGGGGTTCGGCGCCCAGCACGTCGTGGCGATGTTCGGCGCGACCTTCGTCTTCCCCATCGTGATGGGGCTCAGCCCGAACATGGCGATCATGATGTCCGGGGTCGCGACGATCCTGTTCCTGCTGATCGTCAAGGGGAAGGTGCCCAGCTACCTGGGCACGAGCGCCTCCTTCGTGGGCGGCGTGCTGGCGATCCGCGCGCTGTTCGGCGGCGACTCGCCCGAGGCCAGCTCCGTCGTGGTGGGCGCGATCCTGGTGGCCGGGTTCGTGCTGGCGCTGATCGGCCTCGCGGTCCACTTCCTCGGCGTCCAGATCATCAACAAGATCTTCCCGCCGCCGGTCACCGGCGCGGTCGTCATGCTCATCGGGTTCGGGCTGGCGTACGTGGTCGCGGACGTCTACTGGCCGCAGGACCAGTGGATGGCGCTGATCACCATGCTGATCACGTTCGTCGTCGTGGTGGCCTTCAAGGGCTTCGTCGGCCGCATCGCCATCCTCGTCGGGCTCGTCGCCGGCTACGTGCTCTCCTGGGCCGCCGACCGGCTCTTCGGCATGGTGCCCGCCTACGACGACGGCGCCGTGCAGGTCGCCGCGCACTTCAGAGTGGACCTCAGCGGGGTGGCCGAGGCCGACTGGTTCGGGCTGCCGCCCGCCACCTGGCCCAGCTTCGAGACCTCGGCCGTACTGCTGGTCCTGCCCGCCGTGATCGCGCTCGTCGCGGAGAACATCGGCCACGTCAAGGCCGTCGGCGAGATGACCAAGACGGACCTCGACCCGTACATGGGCCGGGCGATCGCCGCCGACGGCGTCGCCACCGTGGTCGCCACCTCGGTCGGCGGCTCGCCGACCACCACCTACGCCGAGAACATCGGCGTCATGGCCGCCACCAAGGTCTACTCGACCGCCGCCTACTACATCGCCGGCGTCATCGCGATCGGGTTCGGCCTGATGCCGAAGTTCGGCGCGCTGGTCTCGGCCACGCCGTCCGGCGTGCTGGGCGGCATCACGGTCATCCTGTACGGGATGATCGGCCTGCTCGGCGCCAAGATCTGGATCGAGAACAGGGTGGACTTCGCCGATCCGGTCAACATGGTTCCGATCGGCGCGGGCATCATCCTGGCCATCGGACCGGTGAAGCAGTTGATCAGCGGCGACTTCAGGCTTGAGGGCATCGCGCTCGGCACCATCGTGGTGGTGGGCGGCTGGCACCTGCTACGGGTCATCGCCCGCCGCACCCCCGAACCCGTCAGGATCGAGGCCGGGTGAAGCCGCCGCCGTTCGAGTACCACGCCCCCCGCGACCTCGGCGAGGCGCTGGACATCCTGGCCGGTGCGGGGGCGGGCGGCAAGGTGCTCGCCGGCGGCCAGAGTCTCATCCCGATGCTCAACATGCGGATCGCCGCCCCTGACCACCTGGTCGACATCAACCGGCTCGGCGAGCTGAGCTCGATCGACGCGGGTCCCGGCGGGGTCACCGTGGGCGCGCTGGCCCGCCACGCCGAGGTGGAACGGGCCGCTCCGCACCCGCTCATGGTCCAGGCGCTCCGGCTGGTGGCCCACCCGGTGATCCGCAACCGGGGCACCGTCGTGGGCAGCCTCGTGCACGCCGACCCGTCCGCCGAGCTGCCCGCCGTGCTCGCCGTGCTCGACGGCTCGGTGCGGCTGGCCCGCCGCGCGGACGGCCCGGCTGACGGGGTGGTGACCAGGGACGTGCCCGCGGGCGCGTTCTTCACCGGCCCGATGGATTCCGCGGCCGAGCCCGGCGAACTGGCCGTCTCCGCGTTCTTCCCCGCGCTGCCGCCGCGCACCGGCACCGCGTTCCGCGAGGTGGCCAGGCGGCACGGCGACTACGCGCTGGCCGGGGTGTGCGCGGTGGTGACGCTGGACGAGGACCTGCACATCAGCGCCGCCAGGGTCGGCTGCGTCGGCGTCGGCCCGGTGCCGGCGGTGGTCGACGTGACCGAGGCGTGCGAGCGCCGGCCCGCCGCGACCGTCGCCTGGCCGCGGGTCGCCGCGGCCGTGCGCGAGCGCGCCGAGCCTGACGGCGACGTGCACGCCTCGGCCGCCTACCGGCTCCACCTGGTCGGGGTGCTGGCCGAGCAGGCACTCAAGGACGCGGCCAGGGAGGCGGCGGGATGAGCCGGGAACACGAGATCACCCTCACCGTGAACGGCGCCGCGCACCGCGTGCGGGTGCCGGGCAGGCGGCTGCTGTCCGACTGCCTGCGCCACGACCTCGGCCTGACCGGCACCCACGTCGGCTGCGAGCACGGCGTGTGCGGCTGCTGCACGGTGCTGCTCGACGGCCGGCCGGTGCGCTCCTGCCTGATGCTGGCCGCCACCGCCGACGGCCACGAGATCACCACCGTGGAGGGGCTGGCCGGGCCGGACGGGATGTCCCCCGTACAGCGGGCCTTCGCCGACTGCCACGCCCTGCAGTGCGGGTTCTGCACGCCGGGCTTCCTCTGCACGGTCACCGCGCTGCTGGAGGAGAACCCCGAGCCGACCGACGAGGAGGTGCTGGAGGGCATCTCCGGCAACCTGTGCCGGTGCACCGGCTACCAGAACATCGTCAAGGCCGTGCGCCGCGCCGCCGAGCTGAAGGCGGAGGAGTCATGACCACCAGGCTGTTCGGGGAGCCGGTGCGGCGCCGCGAGGACCCCCGGCTGCTCACCGGGCAGGGCCGCTACCTCGACGACCTGGGCTCCGGCGCGGCGGCCGCCGCGTTCGTCCGCTCCCCGCACGCGCACGCCCGCGTCCGCGACATCGACGTCACCGCCGCGCTCGACGTCGACGGCCTGATCGCGATCTACACCTGGGAGGACCTGCCCGAGCGGGTCGGCCGGCCGCTGCCGCTGCTCATCCCGCATCCGGCGCTCACCCACGGCCGCACCGCCCACCCGCTGGCCAAGGAGGTGGTGCGGCACGTCGGCGAGCCGGTCGTCATGGTCGTGGCCGCCGACCGCTACCTCGCCGAGGACGCCTGCGCCCTGATCGAGGTCGACTACGAGCCGCTCAAGCCGGTCGTCGGCGTCGAGGACGCCGTGCAGGGCGGCCACCTCGTGCACGAGGACGTGCCCGGCAACATCGGCGCCCGCCTGGTGCAGGAGGTGCCCTCGGCGGCCGGGCTGGGCGCCGAGGAGCTGATCGACTCGGCCCCGCACACGCTGTCGTTCCGGCTCGACATCGAGCGCAGCGCCGCCACCCCGCTCGAAGGCCGCGGCGTGTACGCCCGCTGGGACGGCTCCGACCTGCGCGTCTACTCCAGCACCCAGACCTCCACCAGCGTCCGGATGGCCGTCGCCGCCGCGCTCGGCCTGCCGCTGACCAACGTCGAGGTGATCGCGCCCGACGTGGGCGGCGGCTTCGGGGTCAAGATCGTGCACCCGTGGCCGGAGGAGATCCTGGTGCCGTGGGCCGCCATGCTGCTCGGCCGCGAGATCAAGTGGACCGAGGACCGGCGCGAGCACTTCGTCTCCTCCGCGCACGAGCGCGGCCAGGTGCAGCACGTGCGGGTCGGGTTCGACGACGAGGGCCGGGTGCTCGGCCTGGACGTGCGCATCCTGCACGACCACGGCGCCTACACCCCGTACGGGATCATCGTGCCGATCGTCACCTCGACCCAGCTGCTGGGGCCGTACAAGCTCGGCGCGTACCGGGTCGAGTTCTCCTCCGTCTACACCAACACGGTCCAGGTCACCCCGTACCGGGGCGCGGGCCGCCCGCAGGGCGTGTTCTGCATGGAGCGGACGATGGACAAGATCGCCCGCTACCTGGGCAAGGACCGCACCGACGTGCGCGCCGCCAACTTCATCCAGCCCGACGAGTTCCCGTACGACCAGCGCATGACCTTCCAGGACGGCCGGCCGCTCATCTACGACAGCGGGAACTACCCCGAGATGCTCCGCCTGCTCAAGGAACTGATCGGCTGGGACGACTTCGAGCCCGCCCCGAACCGGGGCATCGGCGTCGGCTGCTACGTCGAGGGCACCGGCGTCGGCCCGTACGAGGGCGGGCACGTGCAGGTCACCTCCGACGGGCGGGTGCACGTCTCCACCGGCCTCACCTCGCAGGGCCAGGGCCACCAGACCGTGTTCGCCCAGATCGCCGCCACCGAGCTGGGCGTGCCGATCGAGCGGGTGTCCGTGGTCACCGGCGACACCCGCAGGTTCGGGTACGCGGTCGGCACGTTCGCCTCCCGGGCCGCGGTCATGAGCGGCAACGCGATCGCGCTCGCCTGCCGCAAGGTGCGCGAGAAGGCGCTGCGCATCGCCGCCGACGCGCTGGAGGCCAACCCCGCCGACCTGGAGATCACCGACGGCGTGGTGCACGTGGTCGGCGACCCGACGGCGGCCGTCCCGCTCTCCACGGTGGCGGTGCTGTCCAACCCGCTGCGGTACGCCTTCGACGACGAGGCGGCCAAGGCCACCCAGTTCGCCGGCGCCTCCTCGCCCGACCGGCCCCCGGTCGCCGAAGGCGACGAGCCGGGGCTGGAGGGCCGCGACTACTACTCGCCGATCCGCTCCACCTTCGCCGCCGGCATGCACGCGGCCGTCGTGGAGACCGACCCGCTCACGGCCGAGATCAAGGTGGTCCGGTACGCGGTCGTGCACGACTGCGGGCGGCTGATCAACCCGATGATCGTCGAGGGGCAGATCCACGGCGGAGTGGCGCAGGGCGTCGGCGGCGCCCTGTACGAGCGGATGGTGTACGACCCGCACGGGCAGCTCGTCAACGCCTCGTTCATGGACTTCCTCATGCCGTACGCGACCGAGATCCCGCACATCGAGACGGGCCACCTGGAGACCCCGTCGCCGCTGAACCCGCTGGGCATCAAGGGCGCGGGGGAGGCGGGCGTCATCCCGGTGTCGGCGGTGATCGCCTCGGCGATCGAGGACGCGGAGGGCATCGAGATCGACCGCATGCCGATCTCCCCGTCGGAGCTGTTCGACCTGCGCGGCTGACCGGCCCGGCCCGGCCCGGCCCGGCGACCCCCGCGACCCCTGACGGGCCCGGCATGGCATGATCGGCGCCATGCCGACGGCCGAGCACGGCGACCTCCGCGACCCCCGCGACCCCCGCGATGCCCGCGACGCCGCGGTCCGGCTCGTGGACCTGGCCTGGAACGGGCTCACCGAGCTGCCCGCCTGGGCCGGGGAGCTGCCCGCGCTGGAGGAACTGCGCCTCGACGGCAACCGCCTGCGCGCCCTGCCGGACCTGTCGCGCCTGCCCGCCCTGCGCGCCCTGCACGCCGACGGCAACCTGCTCACCGAGGTCCCGCGCCTGCCGCCCGGCCTGGAGACCCTCTCCCTGTACGGCAACGCCGTCGAGCGGCTGCCCGAGCGCCTCGGCGACCGGCTGCGTCACCTGTCCGTGGGCCGCAACCGGCTCACCGAGCTGCCCGCGGCGCTGTGGCGGCTGACCCGGCTGGAGACGCTCAACGTCGCCGAGAACGCGCTCACCGAGCTGCCTCCCGCCGTCGCCGGTCTCACCTCGCTGCGCATGCTCGACGTCGGCCACAACCGGCTCACCTCCCTCCCGGCGCGGCTCGGCGACCTGCCGCTCACCGACTACCTGTACGCGAGCGACAACCTGCTCACCGAGGTGCCCGCCGCCCTCGGGCGCCTGGACCGCCTCGCCTACCTCGGCCTCACCGACAACCGGCTGCGTGCGCTCCCCGAGACGCTGGGCCGGATGGCGTCCCTGGTCGAGCTCAGGCTTTACGGCAACCGGCTGGAATCGATCCCCCCGAGCATCGGCGGCCTGAGCCGCCTGCGCGAGCTGCACCTGAGGGGCAACCGGCTGACGGCCCTGCCCCCGTCCGTCGCCGGGCTGACCGAGCTGCGCGTCCTCGACCTGCGCGACAACCTGCTGACGGAACTGCCCGCCCTGCCGGGGCTGACCCGGCTCCGCCATCTCGACCTGCGCAACAACCGGCTGCGCCGGCTGCCCGCGCTGCCGCCCGCCCTGGACAAGCTCGACCTGCGCTGGAACAAGCTCGACGGCGACCCGCCCGCCCTGCGCGACCTGGCCGCACGCGGCTGCGTCATTCTCCGCTGAGCCGGGTGAACCCGCGCCGCGACCGCTGCGTACCTTCGCACATGACGACTTATCCACGTCTGGCCGCCTACACGCTGCTGGCCGGGCTCCTCGTCGCGTGCACCCCCGGCGGAGGGGACGGCGGCTACGTCGCCGCGGGCCGGCAACAGGCACAGGCGCAGCCCCTCACCGTGGAGCAGCTCGCCGACAAGGTCGGCTGCGCCCCCCGCATCCAGGTCGACGCCACCGACATCCGCACCGGCTACTGCAAGACGGACGACGGCGAGTTCTTCGTCAGCACCTTCGCCACGGAGGGCGGCAAGAACGACTGGATGGACCAGGCCCCCGAGTACAAGCCGCACCTCGTCGGGCCCAAGTGGACCGTGCTCGGCGACCTGGAGGTGCTGGAGGCCCTGCAGGTGCCGCTCGACGGCGACCTCCACCTGACCGACCACCGCGTCAGCGAGACCCCGGCCCCGGGCAACGAAGCCGGAGCCGGCTACTGAGCGGCCGCGACCGGGCGGACCCGCTTCCTGAAGACCCAGTACGTCCAGCCCTGGTAGCCGAGCACGAACGGGAGCGCGATCAGGCCGATCCAGCTGAGCATCGTCAGCGTGTACGGGCCGGAGGCCGCCTCGGCCAGCGTCAGCCCCGGCAGCGGGGCCGTCCGCAGCTCGGCGAAGATCGACACCGAGACCAGCACGATCGTGCCCGCCATGGCCACGAAGGCCCAGCCCTCGCGGCGGCGCCACACCAGGGCGGGCGCGGCGGCCAGCGCGGCGATCGCGGCGAGGGCCGGGATCGTGCCCATGCCCGCCAGCGCCACCACGCCGATCGGCAGCGTGACCGCGCTCAGCCCGAGGGCCGCCGACCTGGCCCGCCGCCGCACCGGTCCGCCGGTCTTCAGCGCCAGGAACACCGCGCCGTGCAGCAGGAAGACCGACAGCGAGAACGCGCCGCCCAGCAGCGCCACCGCCGCGCTGCCGTACAGCAGGTCGGCGAAGACGGTGCCCCACACGAACGCCGGCATCGCGCTGCCGACCACGATGCCCAAATCGCACCAGGTGGGGTTGTCGACCTTGCCGCGCCACTCCAGGCCGACGCCGCGCACGATCAGGCCGACCAGCACCAGCAGCACCGGCAGGTAGAAGCCGCTGAACATGCCCGCGTACCAGGCGGGGAAGGCGGCGAACATGGCGCCCACCGCGGTGATCAGCCAGACCTCGTTGCCGTCCCACACCGGGCCGATGGTCTGCAGGCTCTGCCGCTGCTCCTCGCCGTTCCTGCTGACGAACGGCGCCAGCAGCCCCACGCCGAAGTCGAACCCTTCCAAGACGAAGTAGCCCGTCCACAGGAAGGCGATGATGATGAACCACAGGTCGATCACGGTCTGCACCTCAATACATGAGCGACGGCTGGAGCTTCTCGGCCTCGGGAGCGTGCTGGATCTCCTCGGGTCCCTTGCGTACGTGCCGGGCCAGCAGCACGATCTCGGCCACGGTGAGCGCGCCGTACAGCAGCGTGAAGACCGTCAGGGAGATCGCCACCTCGGCCAGGCTCACGCCGGGGGAGACCGAGGCCGCCGTGAGCAGTTCGCCCGCGACCGTCCACGGCTGGCGGCCGATCTCGCTCAGCAGCCAGCCCGCCGTCACCGCGAGCAGCGGCAGCGGCAACGCCAGCAGGAACAGCCGTGACAGCCAGGCCGGCATCGGCCGCCGCCGGCGGGTCAGCCAGAGTCCCAGCACCGACAGCCCGGCGGTCGCCATGCCGAATCCGATCATGAGCCGGAAGGACCAGAACACGACCGTCTGGTCCGGCCGGTAGTCGCCGGGGCCGAACTCCTGCTCGAAGCGGCGCTGCAGGTCCTCGGTGCCCTGGACGACGGCGTCGGGGTCGTTGGTGGACAGGAAGCTGAGCACCTTGGGGATCTCGATGCCGGGGGCGATCGTGAACGGGGCCCCGGCGGTGTCGCGCTCCAGGCCCTCGGCGGCGGCCAGCTTCATCGGCTGCTGCTCGTACATGAGCTTGGCGGACAAATCGCCGGTGCCCGCGACGACCGCGCCCGCGATCGCCGTCATGACCAGCGCGGCCCTGGCGGCGCCGCGCCACATCTCCGCCCGCGTCCTCAGCAGCCAGTAGCCGCACACCGCCAGGATGAACCCGCCCGCCACCACGAACGCGGCGGACACCACGTGCGGCACCTGCGCGAGCGCGGTGGAGTTGGTCAGCACCGCCCACAGGTCGGTCATCCTGGCCTTGCCGTCGACCACCTCGTAGCCGACCGGGTGCTTCATCCAGGCGTTGGCGGCCAGGATGAAGTACGCCGACAGGTTGGAGGCCAGCGCCGCCAGCCAGATCGAGGCCAGGTGGAGGCGTTTCGGCAGCCGGTCCCAGCCGAAGATCCACAACCCGATGAACGTGGACTCCAGGAAGAACGCCAGCAACGCCTCCATGGCCAGCGGCGCACCGAACACGTCACCGACGAACGTCGAGTATTCAGACCAGTTCATGCCGAACTGGAACTCCTGCACGATGCCGGTGACCACGCCCATCGCGAAGTTGATCACAAAGAGCTTGCCGAAGAACTTCGTCAGCCGCAGGTAGTGCTCCTTCCCGGTGCGGTGCCACGCGGTCTGCAGTCCGGCCACGAAGATGCCCAGGCCGATCGTCAGGGGCACGAACAGGAAGTGGTACACGGTGGTCACCCCGAACTGCCACCGTGCGAGATCAAGTGCGTCCATGTCCCCTCATCGGGTCGACGAGCTCTACGGCGTGTAGTACATCTACCCAAAGTAGTACTACAGCGTGTAGAGCAACGTGGTGCGATCTTCGTCACACAGGCCCCCTCGGCCCTCCGCGAAGCCTCTGCAACGATGCCGCGCCGACCGGCCCCGCCGCGTCACCCGCCGGGCTGATTTCCGGGTAAGCCCCCAGGTGGACGGTGATCACAGGGCGGCGCGCGGACGTTGGGCAGGTGTTGCCGTTATCCCGGCGGGCCGCGCCTTTCTAGAGTGACGGTGTGAAAGTCGCAGGCAGCGCCGTGATCGGCGTCGAGAGAGACCGCGTGTGGGCCGCTCTGCAGGATCCGTCGGTCCTGGTGTGCACCATCCCCGGGTGCGAGCGCCTGGAGGAGTGCGGGCCCGACACGTACCGGATGACCGTCAACGCCGGGGTGGCCTCGCTGAAAGGGGTCTACCAGGGCGAGGTGGCGCTGGCCGAGCCGACGGCGCCCGAGCGCTTCGTGCTGCGGGCGCGCGGCCAGGGCGCCCCGGGGACCGTGGACGCGACCGTCCTGGTACGGCTGAGCGAGATCGACGGCGGGACCAGGGTCGACTACGACGCCGACGCCGTGATCGGCGGGATGATCGGCGGGGTGGGGCAGCGCATGCTGGGCTCGGTGGCCAGGAAGACGGCCGGCGAGTTCTTCGCCGCCGTCGAACGCCACCTCCGCACCGCCCCGGAAACCCGGGCGGAGGCCGTCGCGGCGACCACGGCCGAGACCCCGCCGGATGCCGTCGCGGGGGTCGCTTACGAGCGTCCCCCTGACGCCGGCAGGCGCCGTACGGAGACGCCGCCGTGGGTGATGCTGGCCGCCTTCGGGATGGGCGCCGGGGTGGCCCTGGGCAGCGCCGCCATCGGCTGGCTCTTCGGCCGCGCCCGCCGGTAGCCCCCCAACCGTGCTCGGACGGCCCCGGCACGGTGGTGGAGGCGGTGACGGCCGCGCCCGGAGACTCTCGCGGAAAAGGATCTCCCGGCGTAGCGTGGCGGTATGCGGCAGGCTCATGCTGAAGACGCGCGTACCGAGGCCCGGCGGGTTGTCCGCAACCTGCTGGGCGAGGACCACCCCACCGCCGACGCGCTGATCGCCGACGCGCGGCCCGTCATCGGCGACGAGCGTTGTGACCGTTGCGTCGGGCTGGCGCTGGGCGCGTCGCTGACGCGTCGCTCGGCCGAGCTGGCCGCGCTCGCCGCCCTGCTGGTCGGCACCCGCGAGCTGGGCGAGCAGTGGTGGACGCGGCCCAGGGGCGGCAAGCTGCCCGCGCCCGACGAGGTGCTGCGCACGGCGGTGGCGATCGAGCCGTGGACGGACCTGACCGCGCTGGAGATGCTGGCCGCGTGGATCTGCGACGACGCCGCCGACGAGCTGTGGGGCGAGCCGGTCGCCGCGGTGGACCTGAACTCGTGGCAGGCCGAGGACCGTTTCGACCTGCCGCCCGGGGTCCGGCCGGGGCAGCGGCTGGTGCTCCACTTCGACGCCGGCGGCCGCCTCGACGCGGTGGTGACGCGCAGGCCCGACGACACCCTCGGGTCCAACCTGGACATCCAGTCGCTGCGCTACTCGCGTCCCGCCGAGGCGCAGTGGAGCTGGGGGGTGGCCGCCGGTCTGGGGCCGCACCGGCTGCCGGGGGAGAAGCCCGACCCGTACGCGCGCCGGGTGGACCCCGCGGCGGCCCGGGTCCTGCGCGACTGGGCGCTGCGCCACGGCGCCGCCGCGGGGCAGCTGGGCGAGCGCTGGGACACCGTCGGCGACGTGGTGGCCGCGATCGAGCGGGTCGACTGGATGTGGCGCAGCGGCGAGTGGTTCGGCTGGTGGCGCGGCGCCTCCGCGCTGGTGGACGACTCGTCCTATCTCCCGTACCGGCTGGAGGAGCTGTCCTCGGGCTGACGCGGCGTGACCCCGTACCGGCGGGGGGAGCTGTCCTCGGGCTGACGCGGCACGACCCGTACCGGCTGGGGGAGGCGGGACGCAGGAATGGCCGGAGCGGTCGCGCGGTTGTCCCGGACATGAAGGTCGAGATCTTTTCTGACGTCGCCTGCCCCTGGTGTTATGTCGGGCACGCCCGGTTCGCGCGGGCGGCGCGGGCGTTCCGCGACAGGGGCGGCTCCATCGAGGTCACCATGCGCCCCTTCCAGCTGAACCCGGACGCGCCCGCCGAGGGCGAGCCGCTGCTGGAGGCGCTGGAGCGCAAGTTCGGCCCCGGCGCCGGGCAGATGGCCACCAGGGTGACCGGCGTGGCCGCCGGGGACGGTCTCGACCTCCGCTTCGACCGGGCGATCAGCGCCAACACGCTGGAGGCGCACCGGCTCATCGCGGTCGCCACCGGCCAGGGCCGGGGCGAGGAGATGGCCGAGCGGCTGTTCCGCGCCCACTTCACCGACGGCCTGAACGTCGGCGATCCCGCGGTGCTCGCCCAGCTCGCCGCCGAGGCGGGCGTGCGCGACACGGGGGAGGGCGCCGCCGAGGTCCGCGAGCAGATCGCCCGGGCCCGGCGGCTGGGCGTCACGGGAGTGCCGCTGTTCCTGTTCGAGGAGCAGTTCGCGGTGTCGGGCGCGCAGCCGTACGAGACGATGACGGCCGCGATCGACGAGGTGGCCGGCCGCGTCGGCGAGACCCCGATCCAGCGGCTCGGCGCCCCGGCCGACGGCTGTGACGACGGCCGGTGCGCCGTCTGAGCGGCGATCCGTCTCAGACGCCGGTGCCCTCGCCGAGCAGCCCCGCCCGGTGATGGCGGCGGCACAGCACCTGGTAGCGCACCGGCGAGGCGTCGGTGTCGCCGATCACCACCTGTTCGCCCGTGCGCGCCATCTCGCCGCCGACCACGCGCGCGTTGAGCAGTCCCGGCCGCCCGCACCAGCACAGCACCTCGACCTGCAGCCGGCACACCTCGTCGGCCAGCTCGAACAGTCGTTGCGCGGCCGGGAACAGGACCGAGCGGAAGTCCGAGGCCAGCCCGAAGGCGTACACGTCGACGCCGTGCCCGTCCACCAGATCCGCGAGCTGCTCGATCTGCTCCACCGTGTAGAAGCACGCCTCGTCGCAGATCAGGTAATCGACGCGGTCGTGCCCGCGGACCAGCTCCACCAGGTCCATCGAGTCCACCACCTCGACGGCCTCGAGGCCGAGCCCGATCCTGCTGGTCACGCGGGGCTCGCCGGAACGGTCGTGCTTGGTCAGCACCAGCCCGCGCCTGCCCTGGCGGCCGTGGTTGTAGTTCATCTGCAGGGCGAGGGTGGACTTTCCGCAGTCCATCGGCCCGAAGTAGAACTTCAACAGGGCATCACGGGATCCACGGGGCACGGGAGACAGAGCGGACACTTCAGTCACGGGGTGCCACCTTAGCGCTTGGCTTGTTCCCGGACCTCATGGGAGATTTCTCCTCTGGAATATCAGGAGGGATCTACGTGGTCACCGACAAACCCCCAACGCTCGACGCCATGATGACGCCGGACGACCTCACCGCCGCGCAGGCCGACGCGGCGCGCTGGCGGTACGGCTTCTTCGTGGTGCTCACGGGCATCGTCGCGACCCTGGTCGCGTTCGGCGCGGCCGTGTACGCCACCGGGGAGTCCGCCGCCCTGTTCGCGGGTGTGGCCGGCGTGGTCGGCACCATCATCGGGGCCTACTTCGGCGTGCAGGCGGGCCAGTCGGGTAAGGCCAGGGTCGAGGCCGAACTCGCCAAGGCCCAGGAGCTCGTGGTCCGGTTGGCGGCCTACGTCGGCACGGAGAACGCGCCCCGGGTCGTCGACGAAGTGCTCGGCCGGCGCCGAAGCTGAGGAGCCATGCGTAGCGTCCGAATCGGAGTCGACACCGGCGGCACCTTCACCGACGTGGTGGCGGTGGACGAGGAGACCGGTGAGATCGTCACCACCAAGACCCCCTCGACCCCGGCGAACCCGGCCGACGGGTTCATCGCGGGCATCGAGAAGCTCGGCGAGCTCGACGTGTCCGCCATCGTGCACGGGACCACCGTCGCCACGAACCAGCTGCTGGAGGACCGCATCGGCAACCTCGGGCTGATCACCACCGAGGGCTTCGAGTACATCCTGGAGATCGGCCGGCAGAGCGTCCCCGACGGCTACGGCAACTCCTACTTCTGGGTCAAGCCGCCCCGCATCGTGCCCGTCCACCTGGTCAGGACGGTCGGCGGCCGGCTCGACCACCGCGGCGCGGAGGTCCGCCCGTTCGACGAGGCCCAGGCCGTCGAGGTGGCCCGCTGGTACCGTACGCGCGGCGTCACCGCGCTCGGTGTCTGCTTCCTCCACTCCTACGCCAACCCCGCCCACGAGCGGCGCATGCGCGAGGTGCTGGCCCGCGAGTTCCCCGAGGCGGTCGTGTCGCTCTCCAGCGACGTGCTGCGCGAGTACCGGGAGTACGAGCGGGCCGTCACCACCCTGGTCGACGCCGCGGTCAAGCCCGCCATGCGGGCCTACATCGCCAATCTGTCCAGCCGTCTGGGCCGCCCGTTCTCGGTGATGAAGTCCAACGGCGGCGTGCTGTCGGCCCGCGAGGTCGTCAACCAGCCCATCACCACGGTCCTGTCCGGCCCGGCGGCGGGCGCGCTCGGCGCGGCGCTGATCGCCGCCACGGCGGGCCACCAGAGCGTGATCACCCTGGACGGCGGCGGCACCTCCACCGACGTGACCGTGGTCGTCGACGGCGACCCGTCCGTCACCACCGAGGGCAGCGTCGGCCGCTTCCCGTGCAAGATCCCGATGATCGACATCGTGACCGTCGGCGCCGGCGGTGGCTCGGTCGCGTGGATCTCGCCCGAAGGCACGCTCAAGGTCGGCCCCCGCTCGGCCGGCGCCGACCCCGGCCCGCTCTGCTACCGGCGCGGCGGCACCGAGGTGACCGTCACCGACGCGCACGTCTACCTCCGCCGCATCCCGCCGCACCTGCTCGGCGGCGAGATCCCGCTCGACTACGACGCCGCCCGGATGGGCGTCGAGGCGCTCGCCGACAAGCTCGGTCTCACCCCCGAGCGCACCGCCACCGGCATCCTGGAGATCAGCGCGTTCAACCAGAGCAACGCGATCCGCCAGCTCACGGTCAAGCGCGGGCTGGACGTGCGCGACTTCCCGCTGGTGACGTTCGGCGGGTCAGGGCCGCTGCTGGCCTGCCGGCTCATCGACATCCTCGGCCTGCCCGCGGTGATCGTGCCGCCCGAGCCCGGCAACGTCTCCGCCTTCGGCCTGCTCACCGTGGACGTCAAGAACGACTACGTGCGCACGTACGTGACCCGCGACCTCGCGCTGAGCAAGGCCGCGCAGATCTTCGGCGAGCTGGAGGGCCAGGCCGCCGAGGAGCTCGAACGCGAGGGCTTCGACGAGCCCGTCTTCGCGCGCAGCGCCGACGTGCGCTACTACGGGCAGGCGTACGAGGTCCGCGTGCCCGCCCCGGCCGGCCCGCTCGACGAGGACTGGCTGCGGGAGGTCACCCGCCGCTTCCACGACGCGCACGAGAAGCTGTACGGGTACGCCTACCGTGACGACGCCCGCCACGCCGTCGAATGGGTCAACCTGCGCGTCTCCGGCATCGGGCCCATCACCCGGCCGGTGATCCGGCGCGACCCGTACCCGAAGGTCGAGCCGGTCGAGGCGAGCAGGCGCGTGATCTTCGACGAGCCGCACGACACCCCGATCCTCCAGCGCGCCGCGCTGGAGGCCGGGACCGTCGTGCGCGGCCCCGCCGTCATCGAGGAGTACGGCTCGACCATCCCCCTGCATCCAGGGTTCACCGCCACGGTGGACGAGTTCGGCAACGTGGAGATCCGCCGTGACTGACCCGATCCTCATCGAGATCGTCGAGGGCACCCTCGCCTCCGTGGAGAAGGAGGTCGAGACCGCCATCGCGCGCACCGCCAGATCGCCCATGATCCGCGACGCGCACGACTTCCGCGCCGGCATCCACGACCGCCGGATGCGCAAGCTGACCGGCCGCTCCTACAGCGCGCTCGTCCAGCCGATCGTCCGCGACTTCCCGATCGAGACGATGCGGCCCGGCGACGTCTACTTCCACAACGACGTCTACCTGTCGGAAGGCGGCATCGGCCACCTGCCCGACCTGTGCGTCACCGTGCCCGTCTTCCACCGCGACGAGGTGGTGGCGTTCGTGCAGGCGTTCGGGCACCACGACGACATCGGCGGTGCCGTGCCCGGCTCGATGCCCTCGCACGCCCGCTCGGCCTACGAGGAAGGGCTGATGGTCCCGCCGATCAAGCTGTGGGACCAGGGCGTGCCGAACGAGGCCGCGCTGCGCATCATGACCCGCAACTCCCGCATGCCCGACTCCCTCGCCGGAGACCTCGACGCCGAGTGCTCCGCCTGCCTCATGGGCGCGCGGCGGCTGGGCGAGCTGTTCGACCGGTACGGGCGCGAGGAGGTCGAGGCGTGCTTCGACGCCATCATCGGCAAGACCACCGAGACGTTCCGCCGCGAGCTGCTGGCCAAGATCCCCGAGGGCGCGTACGTCTGGGAGGACTACGCCGAGCATGACGGCGTCGACGAGCCCCGCCTGCACGCCCAGCGCATCACGCTCACGGTGGACCACGCCGCGGACGCGCCGCTCACCATCGACTTCACCGGAACCTCCCCGCAGGCCAAGGGCCCGATCAACCACGCGGGCGACTATGCCGACGGCGTCTTCCTGAAGAAGTGGCTGGCCCCGATCCTGCGCAACCTGGCCGACACGCCGGAGCGGATGGCCGAGCTCGACGTCAACGAGGGCGTCGTGCCGCTGATCAAGATGATCTTCCCGGAGAAGGGCACCCTGCTCACGCCCGTCTTCCCCGCCCCCACCAACGCCCGCACCTTCGTCATCCTGCGCCTGCTCGGCGTGCTGGCCGGCGTGCTGGCCAAGGCCACCGGCGGGCGCATGCCCGCCGACCAGGAGACGATCCGCTACACGGGCGTGTACGGCACGGACGCCGACGGGCAGCCCTACCTGATGCGGGAGGTGCTGGGCGGCGGCTCCGGCGGGCGCTGGTACGCCGACGGCGAGGACACCATCCACATCGTCCCCGACTCGCGCAACATCCCGGTCGAGTTCGCCGAGGCCCGATGGCCCTTCAGGGTCGAGCGCCTCGGGCTGGCCTGCGACTCGGGCGGGCCCGGCATGTTCCGCGGCGGGCTCGGCTACGACAAGCACATCCGGATGCTGCGCGACGCCTCCTACATGTCGATCGCCGACCGGTCCATCCTGTCCTGCTGGGGCGTCAACGGCGGGCTCGCCGGCCGGCCCTTCCGGGTGGAGATCGCCGGCAAGGAGATGGACGGCCTGGTGGACGACCACCCCGTCCAGGCAGGGGAGCTCATCCGCATCCGCACCACGGGCGGCGGCGGCTGGGGCTCCCCGTACGACCGCGACCCCCGCGCGGTGGCGGCCGACGTCCGCGACGGCAAGGTCTCGATCGCGGGCGCGCTCGGCGACTACGGCGTCGTCCTGGACGGCGACCGCATCGACGAACAGGGCACCGCCGAACTCCGCGCCCGCCTCCGCCCCCCGTCCGGCCGCTTCTTCGACCGCGGCCTGGGCTACCCGAAACTGTCGGGCGGCCGCGCCTTCGCGGAGGTGGACGAACTGTAGTCGTCGCATCACGCCGGGTGAAGGGCGGGGCTACCATGTGCCCTCATGACCCCCCCGTTCTCCGCCTATGTCGATGAGTCCATGCTTCTTCAGAGTGGCCTCTATATCCTCGCGGCGGTGCTCGTGGCACCCGCGGAGGCCGAGCGTCACCGCGCCGCCCTGCGATCCCTGCTGTTGCGACGCCAGCGGAAACTGCATTGGCGTGACGAGAACGACAAGCGGCGCACCCTGCTCGCCGAGGCGGTGGCGGCGATGAGGCCGATGGGCGTCGTCGTCGTGGGTGCAGGGCTGGACGGGAGACGTCAGGAACGGGCGCGCCGCAAGTGTGTGGAGCACCTGCTCTGGGAGATGGGCGGCCACCATGTGCTCGACGTGGTCTTTGAGCGTCGCCACAGTGAGCTCGACCTGCGGGACCATGAGCTGGTGGCGGTGCTTCAGGGGCGTCACTCGATGCCGCCGAGGCTGAGGTTGTCCTGGTGCGACCCGGCGGCCGAGCCGCTCCTGTGGCTCCCGGACATCGTCGCGGGCGCGCTCTCGCGTGCTGAACGCGGTGACGAGCGGTTCTGGAACCTGGTGAGCGGTGACCTGGCTGTTCGGCGTATCGACGTGCGGTGAAAAGCGCGAAGCCCGGGCTTCCGTCGTCCGGCGGTCCACCCGGGCTCACTTCCCATCCCCCCGTAGGAGGCGGCAGGTCCAAGCGTACCCGCCTGCGTACGCAGTGTCACCTGGAATCGGCGGCTGTCATGATGGGGCGCGTTTCGTGAAACGCGACATCGGAGGACATCGTGCGCATCGCTCTCGCCGGGCTCGCCACCAGCCATCCCTACACCGACGCCCGCACCCTGGCCGGGCACGCCGAGCTGGTGGTGTGGGAGCCGGACGGGGAGCGGCTGCGGAGGTTCACCGAGGAGCATCCGCGGGCGCGGGTGGCGGCGAGCCTGGAGGAGGCGCTGGCGGGCGGGCCTGACGGGGTGGTGCTGACCGTGCCGAATCCCCGGGTGCCCGAGGCGCTCGCGGCGGTGCTGGAGACGGGGGCGGCGTGTTTCGTGAACAAGCCGGCCGCCGCCACCCGCGACCAGCTCGACCGGCTGGACCGGCTGCCGATCCACGACCGGGTGCTGTCGGGGTCGGTGCTGCGGTTCGCGCCGGGGTTCGCCGGGTGGAAGGCGGATCAGGACGGGGTGCTGTCGGTGCGCGCGACCGTACGGCATGACGTGGGGCTCTGGGCGACCGGCTACAACGCCTGGCAGGACACCCCCTCGGAAGGCGGCGGGACGCTGGTGACCATGGGCGTGCACGGGGTGGAGCTGCTGGTGGCGCTGCTCGGCCCCGAGGTGCGGCTGGCGGGGGCGGCCGGCGCGACCCGGCACTACGGGACGCTCCGGTCGGAGGACACCGGGGTCCTGGCGCTGCGGTGGGGGAGCGGGGTCACGGGCGTGGTGGAGATCCTGGGGGTGAGCGACGAGGAGTCGTACGCCGTCACCGTGCACCGGCGCGGCGGCGACGAGCAGGTGGTGATCGAGCCCGGTGACGACCCGGTGCGGCGTCTGGGGTACGCGGGGACGATCGAGGCGTTCCTGGAGATGGTGGGCGGCGCGCCCAGCCCGGTGCCGTGGGCGGAGACGCGGGCCATCCTCGACGTCCTCGTCTCGGCGCGGGAACACCTGGCCGCCCGTTGACAGCGGGAGTCCCTCCCGGTTACGGTCTGGACCGTAAATAACGGACAAGGGGGGACCCCGGGTGCGGACCACAGCGGAACTCGAGGAGCGGCTGGCGCGGCCGAGTGACGGGCTCGTGGCGGACCTCGCCGCGCTGGACGGCGACATCATGATCCTCGGCGCCGGGGGCAAGCTCGGCCCCAGCCTGGTGCGGCTGGCGCTCAACGCCACCAAGGGAGACCGGCGGATCGTCGCCGTCTCCCGCTTCTCCGAACCCGGTCTCGCCGACGCGCTCGCAGCCGAGGGCGCCACCGTGGTGAGCGCCGACGTGGCCGACGAGCGGGCGCTGCGCGAGCTGCCCGACGCGCCGAACGTGGTGTTCCTGGTCGGCGCCAAGTTCGGCACCCAGGGGCGGGAGCACGCCACCTGGTTCACCAACACGTACCTGCCCGGCCGGGTCGCCGACCGGTTCCGCGGCAGCCGGATCGCCGCCCTGTCCACCGGGAACGTCTACCCGCTCGTGCCCGTCACCAGCGGGGGCAGCGTCGAGGACGACCCCGCCGGCCCCGTCGGCGAGTACGCGATGAGCTGCCTCGGGCGTGAGCGGGTGCTCGCGCACCACGCCGAGCTGCACGGCACCCCGATGTCGCTGATCCGCCTCAACTACGCCGTCGAGCTCCGCTACGGCGTGCTGGTCGACCTGGCGCAGAAGATCCTGGCCCGCGAGCCCGTCGACCTGACCACCGGCCAGGTCAACGTGGTGTGGCAGGGATACGCGAACGAGGTGACGCTCCGCTCACTGCTGCTCGCCGCCACCCCGCCGTACGTGCTCAACGTCACGGGACCCGAGCTGATCTCGGTACGGCGGGCCGCGCTGGAGCTGGGCGCGCGGCTGGGCGTGGACCCGGTGTTCACCGGCGAGGAGGCCCCCACGGCGCTGCTGTCGGACGCGTCGCGGTGCCACCGGCTGTTCGGCTATCCCGGGATCACGCCGCTGGAGCTGATCGATCACATCGCCGGCTGGGTGGCCGGCGGCGGGCCGCTGCTGGGCAAGCCCACCAGGTTCGAACGCCGCGACGGCCGCTTCTGAGACCGGCGGAAACGACATGACGAGGGAGACTCACGTGCTCGGCACGGTTCCAGAGGCACAGACGTCCGCGCGTGACCTGTTCAGGCGCGGACTGGTCATTCCGGCGCACCCGCTCGCGCTGACCGAGGGCCGGGCGCTCGACGAGCGCCGCCAGCGCGCCCTGACCCGCTACTACGTCGAGGCGGGCGCGGGCGGCCTCGCGGTCGGCGTGCACACCACGCAGTTCGCCATCCACGGCACCGGCATGCTGGCGCCTGTGCTGGAGCTGGCGGCTGAAACCGCCAGGGAGTCGGACCGCGAGGTGCTGCTGGTGGCGGGCGCCACCGGCCCGACCGCCCAGGCCGTGGCCGAGGCCGAGCTGGCCCGGTCGCTCGGCTACCACATGACGTTGCTGAGCCCGTACGCCGAGCTCGGCGAGGACGCGCTGGTGGAGCGGGCGCGGGCGGTGGGCGAGGTGCTGCCGGTGATCGGCTTCTACCTGCAGCCCGCGGTCGGCGGGCGGCCGCTGTCACGGGACTTCTGGACCCGGCTGGCGGCGGTCGAGTCGGTGGTGGGCGTCAAGGTCGCGCCGTTCGACCGCTACCGCACGCTCGACGTGCTGCACGGCGTCGTGCGCGCCGGGCGGGCGTCCGAGGTGGCCCTCTACACCGGCAACGACGACCACATCCTGGCCGACCTGATCACCCCGCACCGGGTGGTCGTGGACGGGCGGGAGGTGGAGGTCGAGTTCGTCGGCGGCCTGCTGGGACAGTGGGCGGTCTGGGTGCGGCGCGCGGTCGAGCTGCTGGAGGAGGCCAAGCGGGCCAGGGCGGGCGACGACTCGGCCGTCCGGCGGCTGCTGACCCTCGACGGACATCTCACCGACGCCAACGCGGCCATCTTCGACACCGCCAACGGCTTCCACGGGTGCATCCCGGGGATCCACGAGGTGCTGCGCCGCCAGGGACTGCTGGCGGGACGCTGGTGCCTGGACCCGGCGGAGGACCTGTCGCCCGGTCAGCTCGCGGAGATCGACCGGGTGTGGGCGGCCTACCCCTGGCTCAGGGACGACGACTTCGTCGCCGAGGGCCTGAGCCGCTGGCTGGCCTGAGGGCTCCGTGGACTGGCGTGACGGGGCCGGTCGGCGGCCGCTTCCCAGGCTGCGGCCGCGCGCCGCGGGCCCCGGTGGCGACCGCGGGCCGTCACAGCGTCAGCCGGTACAGCGTGAGCGGCCGCCCGCTGGACCCGCTGGTCAGGTTGCCGGTGCGTTCGGCGAGGCCGGCCAGCTCCAGGCGGTGGAGCATGCGGCGGGCGGTGCGCTGCTGGACGGCGAGCCTGTCAGCGATCTCCCGGGTCGTCAGCGGCTCGTCGCCGGCCGCCCGGCGCGCCTCCAGGAGCTTCTCCAGCGTGGGCACCGACAGGCCGACGCGGCGGGCGATGACCGACAGGTTCTGCTCGCCGGGCGGCCCGGCGGTCACCGACTCCAGCACGATGTCGGTGTCGGCGCGCAGCGACAGGACCGCCGCGACGTCGCCGATGCGGCGGGCGCGCGAGAGCGCGCGGCGGGCCAGGCTCTCCGCCTCGGCGGCGCTGCGGCCCAGGCCGAACCCGACGCGCACCACCCGGTTCTGGGTGGCCAGGCGGGCCATCAGCGGCAGCCCGGTGAATCCGGCCGTGGCGTCGTGCAGCGGACCTCGGGTGGTGACCAGCAGGTGCGTGCCGCCGCGGAAGGCGGCCACGGTGCCGCCCAGCGCGGCGGCCTCGCGCAGCAGGCCCTCGTCGTTCTCCACCTCGATCAGGCCGAGCGCGATCTGCGCGTCCTCCTGGGCCTGTCCCTCCGCGGTCAGCAGGAGCTGGCGCAGCGCCACCCGCACCGAGTACGTCGAGGGGGCCAGCCGCAGCACGTGCATGTCGCCGCGGAGAGCCTCGTGGACCGAGCTCAGGCAGGTGATCACCGGGTGCGCGGGGCCGCGCCGGTGGAAGGCGACGGCCTTCTTCGAGGTCATCTCCGGCCGGTAGGGGAGTGTGCGCAGCTCATCGGTGGGCAGCCCCGCCTCGGCGAAGGTGGCGGTGACGTCGGCGGCCGGCAGCGTGTCGATGGACAGCCGGGTCACGTCCGCGCCCTCGTGCTGGAGCCGTACCAGGGCGCTGAGCAGCGTCGCGCCCGTGTAGTCGACGAACGCGGCGGGGCGGGAGAGCACCTCGGCGTCACGCGAGAGCATGTACGGCACGATGCCGGTGAACAGCCAGCCCTCGACGGCGGAGGTGTGCGCCTCCACGATCGCGGGCGCCTGGGACTCGTGGTCGTAGTCCAGCCGCAGGGCGTTGAGGCCCGGCTGCTCCTCGCAGGTGGCCGCGACCTGGTCGACCAGGTCGTGCGGGCCGACGACACCGATGACGATCGCCACCCGCGTCCCCCTTTCCTTCATTACGGTCAAGGCCGCAATCGTATCCTGTGAGGTGCTCCATGAAGTTCCCGTCCATGGCCGAGCCGGACGGCCGCACGCTCGGCGACGAGGAGGCGGCCGCCCTGGAGCGGGTGATCCGCTCGGGCATGCTCAGCTCCGTCTGGGGCACCGAGGCGCGGGCGCTCGAAAGCGAGATCGCCGAGCTGCACGGTGTGCGCCACGCGGTCGCGTGCAGCTCGGGCACCGCCGCCCTCCATCTCGCCGTCGTGGCAGCCGCGCCCGACCCCGGCGACGAGATCATCACGACGCCGATCACGGACTTCGGCACTGTGGCCCCCATCTTGGCGCAGAACGCGGTCCCTGTCTTCGCCGACGTCGATCCGTCGGACGGCAATCTCGACCCGGCCGCCGTCGCGGCGCTCATCGGGCCGCGCACGCGGGCCATCATCGCCGTGCACCTGTTCGGCGCGCCGGCGCGCGTGGACGAACTGCGCGCCCTGGCGGACGCGCACGGGCTCGCGCTCATCGAGGACTGCGCCCAGGCCTGGCTCACCGAGCTGCCGCCCCTGGACGCCGCCCGCCCAGCCGGTACGGACCGGTCCGGGGCAGGCGCGGACGGTGGCGGGCCGGACGACGGCAGCGCGGACGGTGGCGGGACGGCCGGCGGGGCCGGGGTTCGCCTGGCCGGGACGGTCGGCGACGTCGCCTGCCTGAGCCTGCAGCAGTGGAAGCACATCACCTGCGGCGACGGCGGTCTCGCGCTGACGGGCGACGACGAGCTGGCCCGCCGGATGCGGCTGTTCTCGGACAAGGGCTGGGACCGCGCGGCCGGCCGCTCGCACGCCACCTTCGGCCTGAACTACCGCATGACCGAACTGCAGGCCGCCGTCGCGCGGGCCCAGCTCGCCAAGCTGCCCGGGGTGGTGGCCGCCCGCCGCCGCACGGCCGTACAGCTCCTGGAAGCCCTGCGGGGGATCCCCGGCGTGCGGCTGCCGCGCCCGGAGGGCCACGCGTGGTGGCTCTTCCCGGTGGTGCTGCCCGGCGGCGGCGCGGCGGAGCTGGCCGGACGGCTGCGGGCGGCCGGGATACCGGCGCGGGCCGGATACCTGGAGGAACCGCTGCACCGCGCCCCGGTATGGCAAGGACCGATATACGGGAGGTCTCGCTACCCTTTGCGGGATCACACCTCCCACGCCTGCCCGGAGGCCGAGCGGATGGTCGCCGAGACCTTGCTGGTCATCGACTGGAACGAGAACTACACGGCCGAACACGTCCGCTTCATCGCGCGCGAGATGGCGGCGTCCTCGTCACGGTCGGGTATCGGGCATTGACCCGCGAAGCTCGCGTTACTAGGTTTCGGTCAGGACCGGTATTAAGGGAAGGGTGCCACCGATGAGGAAGACAGCGACCTTGGGCGTCGCGCTCGCGCTGAGCGTCGCCGCCGCGGGGTGTGGATCGTCCAGCGGTTCGGACAAGAGCACGGTGACGCTGTGGATGTACCCGGTCATCGCCGACCAGGCCAAGAGCCAGGCCTTCTGGCAGAAGGTCGAGAAGGACTTCGAGGCGAAGAACCCGGCCGTCGACGTCGTCGTCGACCAGCAGCCCTGGGAGGGCCGCCAGGAGAAGGTCACCACGGCCCTGGTCTCCAGGAAGGGCTTCGACCTGGTCGTCCTCGGCCCTGACCAGATCCCGCAGTACGCCCGGCAGGGCACGATCGAGCCGGTCGACGACGTGGTGGCCGACGCCAAGGGCTCCTACCTGCCCAGCTCGCTGGCCGCGCTGACCGTGGACGGCAAGCTCTACGGGGTCCCGATCTACCAGACGATCACCGCCCCGCTCTACAACAAGAAGCTGTTCGCCGACGCGGGCGTGGAGAAGGTCCCCGAGACGCTGGACGAGCTGAAGGCGGCCGCGCCCAAGCTGGCCGCGAACAAGGTCGCCATCCTGGACTACCCGGGCAAGCCCGAGGTCAGCCTCAACCAGAGCTTCTACCCGCTGCTGTGGGCCAACGGCGGCACCGTGTTCGCCGCCGACGGCAAGAGCGTGGCCTTCAACGGCCCCGAGGGCGTGGCGAGCCTGCAGCTCCTGCTCGACCTCAAGGCCGCCGGCGGCCTGCCGGAGAACGCCGCCAGCAAGGGCAACGACATCGAGGGCGGCCCGCTCGCGGCGGGCAGGACCGCCATGTACCACGCCGCCACCGCCGGGCAGGCCGTCCAGCTCGGCGCCGCCATCGGCGAGGAGAACGTCGGCATCGGCCTGCCGCTGGAAGGCGCCAAGCGGGTCGCCTTCGGCATCCCCGGCGGGGTCGTGCTGGCCAAGCACTCGGAGAACAAGGACGCCGCCAAGAAGCTCGCGGCCCACCTCGCCTCGCCCGAGGTCACCGGCGAGCTGGCCAAGGAGTCCGGCTTCTTCCCGGCCCGCACCGACGTCACGGTCCCGGACCAGTCGGAGCAGGCCAAGGAGTTCGCCAAGTCCCTGGAGTACGCCTTCCCCGGAGACACCCACCCCCAGGCCCGCCAGGTCATGAGCCTCATCGCGCCGCACGTCCAGGCGGCCCTGCTCGGCCAGGCGAGCGCCAAGGAGGCCCTCGACGCGGCGGCCAAGGAGGCCGACGCGCTGCTGGCCAACGGCGGCTGACAGAGCCGCCGGTCAGCGGCGGCGCAAGAGAAAGGAACGCCGTGCGTCATCGTTTACGTGACCCGGTCACCGGGCTGCTGTTCGTGCTGCCCATGCTCGTGCTCTTCCTGATCTTCCGGATCTTCCCCTCCCTGGGGGCGGCGGGCATGAGCCTGACGAACTGGAACATCGGCGGCGAGTGGAGCTTCGTCGGCGCGGACAACTACGCCAGGCTGCTCGGCGACGTCAACTTCTGGCGCAGCCTGCGGGTCTCGCTGGTGTACGCGGCGATCTACGTGCCGCTCACCCTCCTGGTGGCGCTCGGCACCGCGCTGCTGCTCAACCAGGTGGTGTTCATGCGCGGCCTGTTCCGCGGCATGCTCTTCCTGCCGTACGTGACCAGCTTCGTGCTGGCGGGCATCATCTGGCGCTGGATCTACGAGTTCGACGGACTGATCAACGGCCTGATCGGCAAGCTGGGCCTCGGCCCGGTGGTGTTCCTGGAGGAGGCGTCGCTGGTGCTGCCCGCGCTGGCCGTGGTGTCGGTGTGGAAGGGGTTCGGCTACTCGATGCTGATCCTGCTGGCCGGGCTCAAGGCGATCCCGGCCAGCTACCTGGAGGCGGCCACGGTCGACGGGGCCGGGCCCTGGCAGAAGTTCCGCCGGATCACGCTGCCGCTGCTCAAACCGACGATCTTCTTCGTCCTGGTGATCGAGACGATCGGCGCCTTCCAGGTGTTCGACACCATCTACGTGATGACCGGCGGCGGCCCGGCGCGGGCCACGTACACGCTCATCTACGGCATCTACGACCACGGCTTCCGCGCGAACAACTTCGGCTACGCCGCCACCTGGGGCGTGGTCCTGTTCGCGATCGTGCTGGTCGTGTCGCTGATCCAGCGCCGCTTCCTGGACCGGGGGAACACATGACGCTCACCGCATCCAGGCCGCCGTCCAGGCTGCTCGACCGCGACCGGGCCAGCGGACGGGCGCCGCGCCGCAGGGCCCGGTGGCCGCTCGCCGCGCTGCTGGCCGTGCTGTCGCTGCTGACCCTCGCGCCGTTCCTGGCCATGCTGGTCGTGGCGCTGACACCGGCCGGCCGGCCGACGCTGCCCGCCCAGTGGCCCGAGACGCTGACGCTGGACAACCTGACCAGCGTGCTGTCGGCGTCCGGGTTCGTGGAGTGGACGGTCAACTCGATCGTCTACTCCGTCGTGTCGGTGGTGGTCATCCTGCTCACCGCGTCGATGGCCGGGTACGCGTTCGCCAAGAAGCGCTTCCCCGGCCGCGACGTGATGTTCTGGACGTTCCTGGCGACCATGATGGTGCCGTTCCAGGCCACGCTCATCCCGACGTTCGTGCTGGTCAACAGCCTGGACGGGGTGGACACGTTCTGGGGGCTGATCGTCCCGACGCTGGCCAACTCGCAGGCGGTCTTCCTGATGCGGCAGTTCATCCTGGGGCTGCCGGACGAGCTGTTCGACGCGGCCAAGGTCGACGGGGCGTCCGAGCTGCGGGTCTATCTGACGATCGTGGTCCCGCTGACCCGGCCGATCATGGCCACGCTGGGCGTCTTCGTGTTCCTGTGGCACTGGAACGACTTCCTCTGGCCGCTGGTCGTCGGCCAGAGCGACGCCACCCGAACGCTGACCGTGGGGCTGACCACGCTGCGCACCGAGGAGATGCAGCTGTCGATGCTCATGGCGTCGGCGACGGTCTCGGTGGTCCCGTGCCTGCTGGTGTTCTTCCTGCTGCAGCGGTATCTGGTGAACAGCATCGCGATGACCGGGTTCAAATAGGCTCCGAGATGTGCACATCTCCGCTCGAACCCTCCGCGACCGTCTCCGCGGCGCGCTGATCGCCGCCGCGGCCACCCCCATGACCGCGGCGGGCGAGGTGGACCCGGACGTGACCGGCCGCTACCTGGCCTCCCTCGTCGCCGACGGCGCGGACGCGCTGGCGGTCCTCGCCCACACGGGCCGCGGCCCCTTCCTCGCGCCGGACGTCCGCGCCGCCGTGATCGGGCGCGCGGTCGCCACCGGGGTCCCGGTCCTGGTCGGGGTGGGAGGCGCCGCAGACGGAACCGCACAGAGCGCCGCCGGGGAGGCGCGGGTCGCCGCCGAGCTGGGCGCGGCCGGAGTCCTGGTGTTCCCGCCGCCGGGCGACAGGCTCGCCTGGCACGAAACGGTCTGGCACGAGGCGGGCCTGCCGATGATCGCCTTCGACCTCTACACCCGGCCCTGTCCGCCCGGGGCGATGCGCGACCTCCTCGCCCACCCGGGAGTGGCGGGCCTCAAGACGGCCCTGCTCTCGGACGCGATGGGCTGCCAGCGCGCCCTCACCCTCACCCGTGACGCGGACAGGCTGGCGATCACCGGCGAGGACCGCATGTTCGCCCCCTCGCTGCTGTGGGGCGCCCAGGCCGCCCTGGTCGGCATCGCCGCCGCCCACGTCGAGCTGACCGCGGACGTGCTGCGCGCCTTCGCCGGCTCCGGCCTGCGCGCGTTCCGCGACGCCTCGTCCCGCCTGGACCGCCTGGCGACGGCCACGTTCACCGACCCCATGGAGGGCTACGTCCAGCGCATGCTCTGGCTCGCCGCCGCCGAGGGCCGCGTCCCGGCGAGCCACGCCTTCGACCCGTACGGCCCGCCCCTGCCGGCCGGCGAGCGCGAGACCGTGCTGCGGTCCGCCGGACCACCGGCGGAGGGACGGGTCACGCCAGCGTCTGGGTGATCTCGCCCCGCTCGCCGTCGTGCGTGACCAGCGCGCGGGCGCCGTTGACCAGCGGCAGGTACGGCGGGACGTGGCCGCACTCGACGTCGGCGAGGATCGGCACGCCGAGCCCGCCGAGCGCGTCGAGCACCGCCTCGTGCTGGGAGAGCGTGAGCAGCCCGGGTGCGCGGGTGCGGCCGGCCAGGATCGCGGTGGCGCCGTCGAAGAACCCGGCCAGGCGCATCCCGTGCAGGTTGCGGCAGATGGTGCCGGCGTCGTGCTCGGCCGCCTCGACGTACACCACGAGCCCGTCGGCGGCCAGGGACGAGGTGTCGGCGTACCGCGTCCCCGCGATGTTGCACAGCGTCTCGACGCAGCCGCCGATCAGGCGGCCCTCGGCCCGCACCGGGCCGTCGCCGTCCAGCCGGGTCCAGCCGCCGGGCGTGTCGAGGGTGAACTCGTCCGCCTCGGGGAAGGTCTGCCACTCGTCGAAGCCCTGCGCGCGGTAGCGGCCCGGCGGCGTCTGGGTGAACGCCGCGCCGGGCGGCAGCGCCACGATGTCGAGCCAGCCGAGCAGCCCCTCCGGGACCCGGTACGGCGTGTCCATGAGGTTGTTGCCGTGGATCGTCGCGGCGCCGGTCAGCAGGGTCAACGGGGTGATGATCGTCGACAGGTCGGAGTAGCCCACCACCCAGGTCGGCTCCGCCGCGCGCAGCGCGTCCCAGTCGAGCAGCGGCAGCACGTCGATGGCGGTCTCCCCGCCCCACGGCGGCACCACGGCCTTGATCGAGGGGTCGGTGAGCATGCCCGTCAGTTCGCGCGCCCGCTCGGCGGCGGGCGCGCTGACGTGGCCGGCCCCGTCCATGCAGTCGCCCACGACCACCTCGTAGCCGCGCGCCTCGACGGTACGGATCGCGACCTTGAGCCGGTCGTGCAGGGTCTTGTCGACGCCGCTGGACGGGGAGGTGACGCCGATCCGGTCACCGGGCTGCAGAGGGGATGGATATCGCATCCCCTCGTCCTATCACCCGTGGATCATCCGAAACCCCAGGATCACCGGCGGCCGGAGATGGCGATCCGGACCAGGTTGCGGCCCTTCAGCCCGTACAGCGCCTTGCGCGAGGGGTCCAGGGCCAGCTTCGGCTCGCCGCCGAACCACTCCCCGGCCAGGCCCTCGGCGATCGGCTCGGCGGTGAACGTGACCAGGTCGATCTTGTACACCTTGTCGCCGTCCGTGCAGTAGGCCACCCGGCCGACGACGTGCAGGTCGCTGCCACGATGGGTGCTGACCGTCAGCCTCCTGGTGACCTTCTTGCGCAGCAGGTCGAACTCGAAGACCTCGCCCGTGCTGGAGATGCCGTACAGGTGCAGGGCGCCGAGCGAGAGCGAGACGATCGACCGGGCGCCGGGCAGCGGCTCCAGCTCCCACAGGAGCCTGCGCCGGACGAGGTCGTAGGCGGCCAGACGGGCCGTGGTGGTGACCGGGGGCAGCCCGAGGCCCTCCTGGATCAGGGTGCCGAGGTAGGCGGTGCCGTGCCGGGTGGCGACCGAGTAGACGGTCTGGCGTTCGATGACGGGCCGCTGGACGGTGACCTTGCCGGTGCGGCGGGAGTAGAGGGTCAGGGCGCCGTTCATGTGGCCGGGTTCCGGCTGGGACGGCATCACGATCAGGCCGGTCCTGGCGTCGTAGTCCAGGTCGCGCGGGCGGTCCTGCTGGTTGCCCGCGCGCAGGAGCAGCTCGGCCTCGGGCTCGCCGGCGCGGTGCGCGTAGAGCGCGGCCTGGGTGTAGACGCCGAGATAGGTGGTGCCGCCGAGGGTGAGCATGGTCTTCGGCTCGCCGGGGATGGCGAGCCTGGTGACCTCGCCTGTCGCCAGGTCGTGGATGTCGGCGCCGCTCTTGCCGCCGACGTAGACACGCCGGCCGTCGCTGTGCACGGACATCGGCTGCTCGGCCGCGGCCCTGAACCCGCGCTGCACCAGGTTGCGGTAGTCGATGGCGCCGGTGGCCGGGTCGTAGACGAACACCGCGTTGTCCTGCACGCCGTAGATCCGGCCGTCGTGGGCGAGGATGCGGTGGGTGGCGGCCTCGAAGTACGGGACGCCGAGGACCTCCAGCTCGCCGGTGTCCAGCCGGCAGCCGTAGAAGGTGCCCGAGGGACGGCCGGCGAAGTAGACGTGGTCGCCGTGGATCAGCACCGAGACGATGTACTTCTCGCCCGGCGCCGTCGCCTTGACGACCTTGTGGTCGGACGGGTCGGTCTTGCTCAGGATGAGCAGCTCGGCCAGGGAGTTCATGCCGCCGGCGATGTGGGTGTCGGAGATGTGCATGCTGGACACCCAGTCGCGGTCGGCGAGCTCGGGCGGCAGCAGGTCGCGCCGCTCGCCGGTGGCCCGGTCGATGGCGATGAGGTGCGCGTTGGCGCCGACGCCCGCGTAGACGTAGCGGTCGTCGGCCTGGACGGCGCGCACGTACGGCTCGCCGGGCACGGCCTGGCCCAGGTCGCGCACGGCGCCCGTGGCCGGGTCGTACTCCTTGACCTTGCCCGGCTCCGAGGTGCCCATGTAGACCTTGCCGTCGGGGGAGGCGGCCAGGCTCCAGATGAAGTGGTCGGGCACCGAGGCGACCTTGGTCAGCGTGGCCGCCACGGTGTCGAGCTTGTACAGGTCGGACCTGGAGTGGGTGCCGACGTAGACGTCGGTGCCGACCGCGCACATCGCCCACACCCCGATGCCGGTGGGGATGTCGACATGGGTGGTGACCGAATCCTGGGCGAGGTCGTACGCGCCGACCACGTTGGGCGACAGCCCGCGTGATCCGGCGTAGAGCACGCCGCCGACGATCTCGGCGTTGCCGAGAGGGCTGGCGACGCTGGCGGGGCCCAGTTCGGTGAGGGTCCCTTCGGGGGCGGACGCTGCGTGGACGGGCGCTGCGGGCAGGGCTGCGGGCAGGGTGGCGGCCACCGTGGACGCGGCGGCCGCCTGCAGGAATCGACGGCGGGCAATCATGTGCGGCTCCCTGGTGAATGGTGACCGCACGCTATAACGGGCTGGTCCGTAATGTCTAGATTCCGAACAGCTCCACGGCGTTCCGCCAGGCGACCCGCTCGGCCGTCTCGCCGGTCAGCCCGGCCGCGGCGACCGCGCCGAACGCCGAGGACGGGTCGATCAGCGTCGCGTCGGTGCCGAACAGCAGCTGCCGGTCCGGCACCGCCGCCACCACCTCGGCGATCCGGCCGGCCGGGGCGTGCGACCAGCAGGGCTCCAGGTAGAGGCGGTCGCAGGCGTTCGCGGCCTCGATGGCGTGGCGGTGGCCGTCGGCGCCCATGTGCCCGGCGACGACCCGCAGCCCCGGGACGTCCAGGCACACCTGGGCCAGGTCCAGGACCGAGGCGCCCCAGGTGTGCACCAGCGCCGGCAGGCCCGCCTCCGCGGCCAGCTCCAGCGCGGCCCGCAGCCGCGGCGAGGTCACCGGCGATCCCGTGTAGTCCGTGTGGATCTTGACCCCCACCCACGGGCCGGTCAGCTCCCGCAGGTCACGCGCCGCCTCGCCGAGCCGACGCGGGTTGACGGTGACGTACCCGTACAGCCGGTCCTGCCCGTCGAGCACCCCGGCCAGCGCCCGGTTGCCCGCCGGGGCGTCGTAGATCACCGCCTCGGTGGCCGAGACGATCGCCTTGCCGATGCCGTAGCGGTCCATGGTGGCCAGGCTCGCCGCGGCCACGTCCATGGTGAAGAACCACGGCCCCCAGTGCGCGTGCACGTCGATGATCATGAAAGCAGCCTCCTCGCGTTGCCCCCGGCCACCGCCGCGACCTCGTCCGGCTTCAGCCCGCTCGTCGCCAGCCGGAGCAGCGGCACGATCGGCTCGTAGTGCGGCGCGCGGGTGCCGTGCAGCAGCCGCTCCGCGCCGACCTCGGCGGCGACCGTCTCCAGCGCGTCGGGGGAGTTGAGCAGCCGCGTCGAGGTGTGGAACCCGGGCTCCTCCAGCGCCGCCACCAGGAAATCGCCCAGATGGTAGAAGTGCGTGTCGAGGAAGACGACCCGGGCGCCGAGCCCGGCGAACGGCTGCCAGAAGCGGCGCACGTCCCCGCCGGTCAGTACCACCAGCCCGAGCCCGGCGGCCCGCCGGGCGACGTGCCGGACGGACGGGAACGACGCCTCGACGCCCTGCTCGTCCGGGAACAGCCGCACCGCCCTCACCCCAGCGCCCGCCAGCCGGTCCAGCTCGCGGCCCGCGCCGATCGGGTCGCGCAGGTCCACCGTGCCGACGGGCAGCCAGCGCGGAACGCCGGCCAGGGCCAGCACCTCGTCGTTGCCCGACCGCATGTCGAACAGCGCCGCCCGCAGGCTCGCCACCGCGCCGGTCGCGGTGCGGTGCCCGGCCAGCAGGCCGCCCACCGCCTCGGGGGTGCCGGGCGGCCCGTCGCGGTCGGGATAGGCTCCGACGAGCACGTCCACGTCCAGCGCCACCTCCAGGCCGCCGATCAGACGCCACGCGTCGAAGGCCATAGCGGTCCCCTCCTCAATCGTCATGCGCGCCATCATGCCATTGACGAATCCATGCTCATAAGGTTACGGTCTGGGCCAAAATCAGGCACCAATGATCGAGGTCCGGGCATGCTCCGATCCCTGCTCGTCGTGATGACGGGTCTCCTACCCGCGCTCGTCTCCCCGGCGGCCCCCGTCTCGGCCGCCGCTCCCGCATCCGTTCCCGCCGCCGCGCCGTCGCGCTGCGGCGACCCGGCGGTCACCACGTACGGGCCCTCCTCGCTGACGGCCGCCATCGTCGGCGCCGCCGTCCACGACGGCCGCGCCTACCTCGTCAGCCGCGGCCCCAAGCCGCCGGTCCTGGCCGAGCTCGACCTGGCCACGCGCAAGGTCCTCAGGAGCGTCACGCTGCCCGACGGCCCCGCCACGGGCGAGCCCGAGGGCGGCTGGGCCGTCGCCGTGTCCGGCGGCAAGGTGTACGTCGGCACGTACCCGGTCCCGGACCTCTACAGCTTCGACATCGCCACCGGACAGGTGGCGCACCTGCACTCCTTCGGCGCGGCCGGCGGCTTCGTGTGGAGCCTGGCCGCGGCCCCCGACGGCACGCTCTACGCCGGCACCTCCTCCGACGGCCGGGTGTGGGAGTACGTCCCGGGCACCGGCGCCGTGCGCAGGTTCGGCGTGCTGGCCTCGGGCGAGCACTACGTCCGCGCGGTGGCCGCCGACGACCGCTACGTCTACGCCGGTCTGCTGGAGAAGAAGCTCCTCATGCGGATCGACCGCGTCAGCGGCGCCATCACGCAGCTCGCCACCGCCGGCGCGGCGTTCGGCGCGGTCACGGTCAACGGCGACCGGGTCGTGGCGGTCGCCGGAAGCGAGCTGATCGACGTCCGCAAGGACGGCTCGGACCTGCGCCGGGTCACGGTCGGGTCCGGGCTGCTCGACGCGGTGACGCCGGTCGGCGACGGCTCCGTCTACACCGCCTCCCGCCCCGACGGCACCGTCTACCGCTACCGGACCGGCGACACCGCGCTGACCCGGGTGGCCGCCCCGCCGTCCTACGAGGACGAGACCCGCCTGCTCCACGTGAGCGGCCAGGACACCCTGCTGGCCTTCGCGGGCAGCGGCGCGCTGTGGGAGCTGGACACGCGCGCCGGCACCGCCGCGTTCACCGACCTGATCGACGCGGGCATGCCGGTCGGCGCCGACCGGACGCAGAGCATGCTGGTCGTCCCCGGCCGCGCCGTCTACCGAGGCGGCCACTTCGCGCTGGACGTCCGCGACCTGCGCACCGGCGAGGAGCGCAGGATCCGCGTCACGGGCGAGCCCAAGGACCTGGTCAGGCACGGGAACAAGATCTACGCCGCCATGTACCCCACCGGTGAGATCATCTCCGTCGACGTCCGCACGGACGAGGTGCGCAGCGTCGGCCACCTCGGTCACGAGCAGAAGCGGCCGTGGGACATCGAGTACGACCCCCGCTCCGACAAGCTCCTGGTCGCCACGTCGTCGCTGTCGGCGAGCGTCCCCGGCGCCCTGTCCGTCGTGGACCCGCACACCGGCGAGGTTGACGTGTACCAGAACGTCATCCCCGGCCAGAACCTCATGAGCCTGTCCCTCGACGAGAAGAAGGGCGTGGTGTACCTGGCCGGCGACGTGTTCGGCACCAGCGCGCCGACCGCCTCCATCGCCGCCTTCGACCTGCGCGCCCGCACCGTGCTCTGGCAGGCCGACCCGATGCCCGGCCACCGCACGTTCCAGGACGTCAAGGTGCACGACGGGCTCCTGTACGCGTCGTACAAGCGTGACTCCGGCGCCTGGATCGCCCTGGACCTCGCCACCCGGCAGGTCGTCCAGCAGGGCAGGCTGTCCGGGTACGGCGAGCTGACCGTGCACCGCGGCCGCGTCTTCGCCTCGGTGTTCCGCGAGGGCGGCAACGCCTACGAACTGGACGCCGAGCGGGGCGCCACGCTGCTGGCGACCGGCATGGGCGACGAGTGGTTCACCAACCCGCAGCTGCACTTCGAGCCCGGCTCCTGGAACGCCTGGGCGATCGTGGGGCGTGACCTGGCGCGGCTCCGGCTGGACCCGCGCTGCCCGCCCTTGACGATCCCCGCGCCCGGAGCCTAGGTTTCGGTCTGTGCCGAAATTGATCGTGGACGCCCACCGGCTGGTCGGCCCCGTGCCGTTCGACGACCTGCCGGTGGACCCGACGCCCGACCTGGACCGCCTGGGCATCACCAGGGCGCTGGTGACGCACACCCTCAGCCTCTACTCCGACGCGGAGGCGGGCAACGACGCCCTCTTCGCGCTCGGCGACCCCCGGCTCGTCCCGGTGCCCGTCGTGGTGCCGGGCGTGCCGGGGGCGTGCGCGCCCGCCACCCCGGACGCCGTGCGGGCGTGGGGGGCGCGCATGGTGCGGCTCTGCCCGGAACGCCACCGCTTCGACCTGACCGGCCCGGCCGCCCTGCGCTGGCTCACCGCCCTCACCGATCCGCCCCCGGGTCCGGACACCGGTTCGGACATGGGCTCGGCTGCCGGTCCGGCTGTGGGTCCGGTCGCGGGTCCGGTCGCGGGTCCGGTCGCGGGGTCGGCCGCGGGGTCGGCCGCCGGTCCGGGTGCGTGGCCGGCCGCTGGCACGGGGGCCGGCAGTGGCGCGGGAACGGCGCCGGTCGTCGCCGTCGACCTCGACGAGACGTCCACCGGCCAGCTCCGCACGCTCGCCGAGCGGCTGCCCGGCCTGCGGATCCTCGTGCTGAACCCCGGCTACCGGCGCCTGCGCGCCCTGGCCGAGCTGATGGCCGAGGCGCCGGGCGTCTGGGTGGAGATCGGGACCGTCAACACCCAGGGCGGCGTGGAGTGGCTGGCCGAGCGGTTCGGCGCGGAACGGCTGGTGTTCGGCACCGGAGCCCCGGTGGCCGACGACTGCGGCCCGCGCTTCCTGTTGGACCACCTCGACCTGACCCCGGAGGAGACCGACCTGATCGCGGCGGGCTCCCTGGAAAGGCTGCTCGGAGGCCGCTCATGATCCTCGACGCGCACGGTCACGTCGGCACCTGGCCCGACTTCCTCATCCCCGACCCCACCGCCGAGGGCCTGGTCGCCACCATGGACCGGATCGGCGTCACCGCCATGGGCATCAGCCACCTGCTCGCCGTCGGTCCCGACGCCGAGCGCGGCAACCGGCTGGCCCGCGAGATCGCCGAACGGCACCCCGGCCGGTTCGGCGTCTGGCAGGTCCACAACCCGCACCACCGCACCCCCCTGACCCGCGACGGCGTGTGGGGCGTCAAGCTCCACCCCGACGTCCACCACTGCCGCCTCGACGACCCGAGGTACGACCCGGTCTGGGAGTTCGGCCTGCCGGTGCTCGCCCACGGCCAGACCGAATCGCCGTGGAGCGACCCCGAGCAGTTCGCCACCGTGGCCGCCCGGCATCCCGACGTGCCGATCCTCATGGGTCACACCGGCCTGTGGCCGTACGGGTTCGCCCGCGCCGCCCGGCTGGTGGCCGACCACCCGAACGTGTACCTGGAGGTGTGCGGCTCCAAGTCGACCGGCCGCTGGATCGCCCGGCTGGCGGAGCTGGCAGGGCCGGAGCGGGTGGTGTTCGGCTCGGACGCATGCTTCCTCGACCTCAGAATCGGCTACGGCCGCCTCGCCCTGGCCCCTCTCACGCCCGCCGCCCGCGCCCTCATCCAGGGCGCCAACCTCGCCCGCCTCCTGAACCTGACCTCCTGAACCTGACCTCCTGAAGCCGTCCTCTGAACGGCCTCCTGAAGCCCGCCTCCCGAAGCCCGCCTGCCGACCCTGCTCCTGAGCCTCTCCAGCGGGAGCCCGGTGGCAGAGGCGCCCTGCCCAAGCCCCGCTGTCGAAGAAGGGACTCCCATGACGCTCGCCCTGCATGGCGGCACCCCGGTCCGCGACACCCCGTGGCCGTCCTGGCCGCCGCCCCTCGACCCGGCGCAGCGCCGGCTCGTGATGGAGGTGCTGGAGAGCGGGCAGTGGGGGGCCACCCAGGGCGGCGCCGCGGTCGCGGACCTGACCGCCGCGTTCGCCCGCGCCTGCTCGGTCCCGTACGGGGTCGCCGTCGGCAACGCGACGCTGGGCCTGTTCGCCGCCCTCAAGGGACTGGGCGTGGCCCCCGGCGACGAGGTCGTGATGCCCGCCTACACGTTCGTCGCCTCGGCCACGGCCGTGCTGCTCGCGGGCGCCGTACCGGTGATCGTGGACGTGGACCCGGCCCACCTCCATCTGTCGGCGGACGCCGTACGAGGGGCGCTCACCCCCCGGACGGCGGCCGTCATGCCCGTTCACCTCGCCGGCAGCCCCGCGGACATGGACCCGATCATCGAGCTGGCCGCCCGTCACGGCCTCGCGGTCGCGGAGGACGCCGCCCAGGCCCACGGCGCCGCCTACAAGGACCGGCCGGTGGGCGGGCTGGGCGACGCGGGCGTGTTCAGCTTCCAGTCGAGCAAGGCGATGACGGCGGGGGAGGGCGGGCTGGTCGTCTGCCGGGACGAGAGCGTGCACGAGAGGATCTGGTCGGTGTGCAACGTGGGCCGCCGTCGCGGCGGCCAGTGGTACGGCCATCCCTCGGTCGGCTGGAACCTGCGGCTCACGGAGATCCAGGCCGCGCTCCTGCTGCCGTGGCTGGACCGCCTGGACGACGAGCTCGCCCGCCGCGCCGCCTTCTGCGCCGCGCTCGGACGCGAGCTGGCCGGGCTGCCGGTGACGATGCTGGGACCCCCGCCGGGCACGACGCGGGACTCGCGGCACCTGGTCATGCTGCGGATCGGCGCTCCCGTCGACCGCGACTTCCTGCTGAAGGCCATGGCCGCCGAGGGGGTGCCGCTGGACGCCGGATACCCGCCGCTGGGCACGATGACGGCGCTCACGGAGGCGGGCGCCAGGGCCGAGCCGTGCCCCGTCGCCGAGGAGGCCGCCACGAGCGTGGTGTGGGTGCGGCAGTCGATGCTCATGGACGACCCGGCCGGCGCCGCCGACGTCGCCGAGGCCCTGGCCAAGGTGCTCGCCGCCTGACCGCACCCTCTCGCCGCCGGACGACCAGCGTCGGGTCTACTTTGTAAAGGCGGGCGAGCTCGTCCGTTACGACGCCCGTACCGAAGAAGTCACGCCGACCGGCATGCCGGGCATGGGCGTGGTCTACCAGGTGAGCGTGCCGGCGGCTGCGAGGGTCCTGGCAAGATGGGGAGCATGGGCCCACGGCGCATCCTCGCGGTGCGGCACGGTGAGAGCGAGGCCAACGTCGCCTACCGCCGCGCGGGAGCCCGCCCTCTGGTGTACGAGCGCGGCGACGACGAGGTGGGGCTGAGCGAGCTGGGCCGGGTCCAGTCGGCGGCGCTCGGCGCGATGCTGGCGCGGCTGCCGGCGGGCGAGGCGCCGGAGCTGGTGTGGTGCTCCCCGTACCGGCGGGCGCTCGACACGTGGGCCGTGGCGCGGGCGACCTGGGGCGCGGAGCCGCCGGTCACGGTGGACGCGCGGCTGCGGGACCGGGAGTGGGGCGCGCTGGCCCCGTACAACGAGGCCGCGATCGCCGAGCGGTTCCCCGGGGAACGGGCGCGGTGGCGGGCCGAGGGCGAGTACCGTTACCGGCCGCCGGGCGGGGAGTCGTTCGGCGACGTGGCGGCGCGGCTGCGCGGCGTGCTGGACGACCTGCGCGAGCACGCGGACGGGCGGCGGGTGCTGATCGTCGCGCACGACGCGGTAGTGCTGGTCTTGCGACACGTGCTCGACGCGACGCCGGACACCGACCTGCCCGGCCTGGCGGCGTTCGCACCCATCCTGAACGCGTCGGTGTCGACGTGGGACGCCGAGGACGGCCACCCGCGCCTGCTCGGCTTCAACACGGTCCATCATCTGTGAGCCCGCCGCCGGGCGGCGCGGTGGAGACGATCAGGTCGGCGCGGGAGCGGGTGTCGTCGGCGGCGAACCAGGCGCGTTCGGCCGCGAACCACTCCCGCCACCGCTCCTCCAGGCCGGGCCCGTCGCGCTCCAGCACCCTCCGCAGCCGGACGTCGTCAGGCGCTTCCAGCCAGACGGCGTAGGCGAGCAGGCGGGCGGCGGACTTCCTGGCCGTGCCGACGCCCTCGATGATCAGCACCGGGGCGACGGGGACGGCCACCGGCTCGGCGTACGCGCCGCGCACCCAGTCGTAGCGCCTGAACCCGCCGGGCCGCCCCTGCCGGAGCGGCTCCAGGACCTGGTCGAAGAGTGCGGCGAACCAGGTGGCCGGGCCCTCGTCCCAGGGTACGGGGAAGTCGTCGGCGTGCACGGCCTGGCAGCCGAGCGTGGTCGCGAGCGCGTCGGCGTACGTGGTCTTGCCCGACCCGGCCGGGCCGTCGACGGCGACCAGCCGTACGGGCCCGCACGACGGCGGGAGCGTCCGGATGCGGCGGGCCAGGGATCGCACGGCCCCAGGGTAGATGACGGGGGTGTCGAGGCTGAGACAATGTGCTCCCGCTCCGACCGCCCGCGCCAGGCCGAGGTCGAAGTCCGATGCCGGAGGTCGGCGGGGGAGGCCGGCGTCGGAGGCCGGCGTTGAGGCTCGACATGGGAGGTTGACGGTGCCCGGACCCCTCGGTGACGTCGTGGTGCTGGATCTGTCGCGGGCGCTGGCCGGCCCGCACGCCGCTCAGATGCTGGGGGATCTGGGAGCGCGGGTGATCAAGGTGGAGCATCCCGGCGGGGGTGACGAATCACGCGGCTGGGGCCCGCCGTTCGTCGGCCCAAATCACGACATATCAACATATTTTCTGGCGGCGAACCGCAACAAACAATCCATCGCGATCGACCTGAAGACCCCCGAGGGCAAGGTCCTCGTCGAGCGCCTGGTCCGCCAGAGCGACGTGCTGGTGGAGAACTTCCGCTCCGGCGTGCTCGACCGCCTGGGCTTCACCACCGAGCGGCTGCACGAGCTGAACCCGCGCCTGGTGATCCTGTCGATCACCGGGTTCGGCCACGACGGGCCGGAGGGCGGCCGTCCCGGCTACGACCAGATCGCCCAGGGTGAGGCCGGGCTGATGTCGCTGACCGGCCCGTCTCCGGGCGAGCCCTACCGCGTCGGCGCGTCGATCGCCGACCTGCTGGCCGGCATCCACGGCGCGTACGGGGTGGTGTCGGCGCTGTACGAGCGGGAGCGCACGGGCCGGGGAAGGGTGGTGCGCACGTCGCTGCTGGCGGCGGTCACCGGCGTGCACTCCTACCACGGCACGGCCTGGACGGTGGGCGGCAAGGTGCCGGGCGCGAACGGCAACCACCACGCCTCGATCGCCCCGTACGGCGCCTTCCGGTGCGCCGACGGCATGCTGCAGATCGCGGCGGCGAACGACGGTCAGTGGAGAAAGGTGGCCGCCCTTCTCGACATTGATCCGGATGTAGCGAAATATGCCAGCAATAGAGACAGGTTTGCGCACCGGGACGAACTGATCGCCGACATGGAGAAGGCCCTGGCCGCCCACGACCGCGCCCACTGGCTGGCCGCGCTGGGCGAGGCCGGGGTGCCGGCGGGGGCGATCCGTACGATCGACGAGGTGTACGCCTGGGAGCAGACCCGCTCCCAGGGCCTGCTGGTCGAGGTGGAGCACCCGGTGCTGGGCCCGATCGAGCTGCCGGGCCCGCCGCTGCGCTTCGACGGCCCGGCGGACGTGCGCCACACCGCGCCGCCGATGCTCGGCCAGGACGAGGAGGCCGTGCTGCGCTGGCTCGACGAGCGTGAGCGATGATCCGGTCAGCCGTCACGGGGGAGACCGACACGAGGGGGAGATGGTGAGCCGTCCGGACGCGCGCACGATGATCGACACGGTCCTCGACGAGGGGTCGTGGCGGTCGTGGGACGTGCCGCCCGCCGAGCCGGCCGAGCCGGGCTCGTCCTACGCCGAGGAGCTGGCGGCGGCGCGGGCCAAGTCCGGCTACGACGAGGCCGTGGTGACGGGGGAGGGGCTGCTGGGCGGCCGCCGGGTGGCGGTGGTGGCGTGCGAGTTCTCGTTCATGGCCGGGTCGATCGGGGTGGCGGCGGCCGAGCGGCTGGTCACGGCGGTCGAACGGGCCACGCGGGAACGGCTGCCCCTGCTGGCGGCCCCGGCCTCCGGCGGCACCCGGATGCAGGAGGGCGCGCTGGCCTTCGTGCAGATGATCAAGATCACGGTGGCGGTGCAGGCGCACCGCGCGGCCGGCCTGCCGTTCGTGGTCTACCTGCGGCATCCGACGACGGGCGGGGTGTTCGCCTCGTGGGGCTCGCTGGGCCACGTCACGGCGGCGGAGCCGGGCGCGCTCATCGGCTTCCTGGGTCCGCGCGTGTTCGAGTCGCTGTACGGCTACGCCTTCCCCTCGGGGGTGCAGGTGGCGGAGAACCTGTACGAGAACGGCCTGATCGACGCGGTCGTCCCGGCCGAGGACGTGCGCGAGGTGGCGATCCGGGCGCTCGGCGTGCTGTCGGCCGGCGGCGAGCGCGTCCCGGCCGGCGAGGAGCCGGAGGAGGACCTGCGGCCGGTCGAGGCGTGGGAGGCGATCACCCGGTCGCGCCGCGACGACCGGCCGGGCGTGCGCGAGCTGCTGAAGCTGGCGGCCACCGAGGTGACCCCGCTGAGCGGCAGCGGCGCGGGCGAGAACGAGCCGGGGCTGGTGCTGGCGCTGGCGAGGTTCGGCGCGGCCCCGGCCGTGGTGCTGGGGCAGGACCGGCGCGGGCAGCGGGCCCGCTCGCCGCTCGGCCCCGGCGGCCTGCGGGTGGCCCGGCGCGGCATGCGGCTGGCCGCGGAGCTGCGGCTGCCTCTGGTGACGGTGATCGACACGGCGGGGGCGGCGCTGTCGAAGGCGGCCGAGGAGGGCGGCCTGTCGGGCGAGATCGCCCGCTGCCTGGCCGAGCTGGTCACGCTCGACGCGCCGACCGTCTGCCTGCTGCTGGGCGAGGGCGCGGGCGGCGCGGCGCTGGCGCTGCTGCCGGCCGACCGGGTGCTGAGCGCCCAGCACGCCTGGCTGTCGCCGCTGCCTCCGGAGGGCGCCTCGACGATCCTGTACCGCAGCGTCGACTTCGCCCCGGAGATCGCCCAGGCCCAGCGGGTGCGCGCCACCGACCTGCGCCGCGACGGCATCGTGGACCGGGTGATCCCGGAGCGGCCGGACGCCGCGTACGAGCACCGCGCCTTCGCCGAGCGGGTGGGGCGGACCCTGGAGTACGAGATCGCCATGCTGCAGCGGCGCAGCCCGGCCGACCGCAAGGCGGCCCGGCTCGACCGCTACCGCAACCTGGGCGGCTAGTTGGCAGACATTGCCAGTGAAGGACCGTTTCCTGCGTCATTAGTGTGATCTCCGGGTATGCCGATCGACGCGGCTGCACAGGTGAGAAGGGGCGCGGGATGCCGGATCCGATTGACGTGCGCAAGGTGCCGATCGAGAGCGTCACGGACGCCTCGGGGCTGGAGCGGCTGATCGACGACGGGGTGATCGAGGCGCGGAGGGTGCTCGCGGTGATCGGCAAGACCGAGGGCAACGGCGGCGTGAACGACTACACCCGCATCCTGGCCGACCGCGCCTTCCGCGACGTGCTGGCCGCCAAGGGGCATCCGGCGCCGCACAGCGTGCCGCTGGTCTGGTCGGGCGGCACCGACGGGGTGCTCAGCCCGCACGCCACGATCTTCGCGAGCGTCGACCCCGCCCGGGTGACGCCGTCGGACGAGCCCCGGCTGTCGGTCGGGGTGGCGATGAGCGACGTCATCCTGCCCGAGGACATCGGCCGGCCGGCCATGGTGGAGAAGGTCGCGGCCGGCGTCCGCGAGGCCATGAAGATCGCCGGCATCGACGATCCGCGCGACGTCCACTACGTGCAGACCAAGACGCCGCTGCTGACGCTGGCCACGATCAGCGAGGCCAGGAGCCGCGGCAAGGACACCGCGATCGAGGAGACGGGCCCGTCGATGGACCTGTCGAACTCGACCACCGCGCTGGGCATCGCGGTCGCCCTGGGCGAGATCGAGATGCCGGGCGCCGACCAGATCCACAAGGACCTGTCGCTCTACTCCTCGGTCGCGTCCTGCTCGTCCGGCGTCGAGCTGGACCGGGCGCAGATCGTGCTGGTGGGCAACGTGCGCGGGGTCGGCGGGCGCTACCGCATCGGCCACGACGTCATGCGCGACGCGCTGGACGCCGACGGCATCTGGGCGGCGATCCGCGACGCGGGCCTGCCGCTGCCCGACCGTCCCCACCACTCCGACCTGGGCGGGCGCCTGGTCAACGTGTTCATGAAGTGCGAGGCGGACCCGTCGGGGCGGGTGCGCGGCCGGCGCAACATCATGCTCGACGACTCCGACGTCCACTGGCACCGCCAGATCAAGGCGACGGTCGGCGGCGTGGCGGCGGCCGTCACGGGCGACCCGGCGGTGTTCGTGTCGGTGGCCGCCGTGCACCAGGGACCGTCGGGCGGCGGCCCGGTCGCGGCCATCGTCGACCTGGGCGAGGACGGAAGCTAGCCGGACAGCCGCTTGAGCCGGGTCACCGCCTCGTCGATGACCTCGTCCTTCTTGCAGAAGGCGAACCTGACGAAGTGGCGGCCCCGCTCGGCGTGCTCGTAGAACACCTGCGTGGGGATGGCGACCACGCCGGCCAGCTCGGGCAGCCGGCGGGTGAGCGCGACCCCGTCGTCGAAGCCGAGCGGCCGGATGTCGGTCTGCACGAAGTACGTGCCCGCCGGCCGGAACACCTCGAACCCGGCCGCGCTCAGCCCCGCCATGAGCCGGTCGCGCTTGTCCTGGAGCGAGTCGCGCAGCGCCGCCACCCACGCGCGCTCGTGCCGCAGCCCGTGCGCGACCGCGGTCTGCCAGGGCGCGCTCGCGGTGAAGGTGAGGAACTGCTTGACCGTCTGCACGGCCGACACCAGCGGGGCGGGGGCGCAGATCCAGCCGGTCTTCCAGCCGGTGACGGAGAAGGTCTTGCCGGCCGAGGAGATCATCACCGTGCGCTCGCGCATGCCCGGCAGCGTGGCCAGCGGGACGTGGCCGACGCCGTCGAACGTCAGGTGCTCGTACACCTCGTCGGTGACCGCGACCAGGTCGTGCTCGCGGCACAGCTCCGCGATGAGCGTCAGCTCCTCGCGGGTGAACACGGTGCCGGTCGGGTTGTGCGGCGAGTTGACCAGGATCACCCGGGTGCGCGGGGTGATCGCGGCGCGCAGCTCGTCCGGGTCGAAGGCGAACCTGCCGCCGTCCGGGCGGAGCGTCACGCCGACCAGCCGCGCCTGCGCCAGGGCGATCGAGGCCGCGTACGAGTCGTAGTAGGGCTCGAAGGCGACCACCTCGTCGCCAGGCTCGCACAGCGCCAGGATCGAGGCGGCGACGGCCTCGGTGGCGCCGACCGTGACGAGGATCTCACCGGCGGGGTCGTAGGCCAGGCCGTAGTGCTCCAGGCGGTGCTCGGAGACGGCCTGCCTGAGCTCCGGCACGCCCGGGCCCGGTGGATACTGGTTGGCGCCGGAGTGGATCGCCCGCACCGCGTGGTCCAGCATGGCGGCCGGGCCGTCGGTGTCGGGGAATCCCTGGCCCAGGTTGATCGCTCCGGTCCGTACGGCGAGGGCGCTCATCTCGGCGAAGATGGTCGTGCCGAAGGAGCGCATCCGGGAGACAAGTGGTTCCGTCACAAAGCTCAGATTACGGCGTTGGGGTGATTCGGCTGGGCTCGCTGTCGCGCATTCGTGAGCTGGACGCCCTCCGCGGCTTCGCGGTGGGCGGGATCATGCTGGTCAACACCTGGCAGCACGCCTCCCACGAGCCCCACACGGTCATCGACGCGACGATCGAGGCCGCGTTCCAGAGCCGCTTCTACCCGATCTTCTCGCTGCTGTTCGGCATCAGCTTCGTGCTCTTCCTGGAGCGGGCCGGGCGGTGGGTGCTGCTGTCGCGCCTGGGCTGGCTGTTCGTGTTCGGGCTGGTCCAGCACACCTGGTACGAGGGCGAGGTGCTGACCGACTACGCCTTCTACGGGCTGGCCGTGCTGCTGCCCGCCTCGTTCCTGTGGCCGGGACTGCCGGTGCTGCTGCTCGGGCTGGGCGTGACCGCCTGGGGGGTGATGGCGGGGGGCGGGGTGCTGCTCATCCCGGGGATGTTCCTCGTCGGCATGGCGCTGATGCAGCTGCGCCCGTCGCGTGAGCTGCTGCTGCCCGGCTTCGGAGTGAGCGCGCTGGCCTGCGTGCTGCTCATGGGGGCGGCGGTGACGAGCGGCGACTGGACGCTCTACACGGTGGCGGCGCTGGCCGGGGCCGCGGCGTACTCGACGGGGGTGCTGCTGGTGCTGCGCCCGTGGCTGTCGGCGGTGCTGGAGCCGCTGGGCAGGATGGCGCTGACCAACTACGTCACCGGCACCCTGGTCATCTTCCTCACCGGCGGGCTGATCGACGCCGGCCCCGGCCGCTGGCCGGTGCTCGCCGTCGCGGGCGTCACGCTGGTCGCGCAGGTGCTGTTCAGCCGGTGGTGGCTGGGCCGGTTCCGCTACGGCCCGCTGGAATGGGTCTGGCGCATGCTCACCTGGTTTCGATACGTGCCGAACCGGTTAGAGTCGGGCCGTGACGAGAATCGCCCTCTGCCAGATCCCGGTGTCACCTGATCCGTCGGCCAACCTCACGCGGGTGCGCGAGGCGCTCGCCGCCGCGGAGGGCGCGGATCTGGCGATCTTCCCGGAGGCGACGCTCACCCGCTACGGCAAGCGCATCACCGACCTGGCCGAGCCGCTCGACGGGCCGTTCGTCACCGGGATGGCCGAGGCCGCCCGGCGGCACGGCGTGGCGGTGATCGCGGGCGTCTTCGAGCCCGGCCGGGGCCTGGTCCACAACACCGCCGTGGCGCTCGACTCCTCCGGCGAGCTGCGCGCCGCCTACCGCAAGATCCACCTGTTCGACTCGTTCGGGGCCAAGGAGTCGGAGCTGGTCGCGCCCGGCGCCGAGCCGGTCGTCGTGGAGCTGGCCGGCCTGCGGGTGGGGCTGGTCACCTGCTACGACGTCCGCTTCCCCGAGCTGACCAGGGCGCTGGTCGACCAGGGCGCCGAGCTGTTCGCGGTGATCGCGGCCTGGGGCTCCGGGCCGCTCAAGGAAGATCACTGGGTGACGCTGGTGCGCGCCCGCGCCCTGGAGAACACCATGTGGACCGCCGCCGTCGGCCAGGCGCCCAACCCGGCCGAGTCATCCGACGGTTTCGGGGTAGGGCGCAGCATGCTGGTCGATCCGATGGGCGTGGTCCGGGCCGATCTCGGCACCTCCGCCGGGGTGCAGGTGGTCGAGCTCGACCCGGAGGCGGCCGCCCGGGTCAGGGCGACGCTGCCCTGCCTCGAACATCGGGTTCTCGGGGTCAACAGATCGTAAAGTGGTCATCATGAGCGGAACGCAGATGCAGAAGGTGGTCCCGCCGCGTCTGCTGGTGCCCTACCTGTCGGGCAAGCGCACGGTCATCTCCGGCTACGTCTACCGGGTGCAGGACTGTGCCCGGCTGACCACGCCGCGCGACTACCACCAGGGGTTAGACCTGTCCTTCGACGGCTCGGAGCTGACCGCCGACGTCCCCGAGCTGTACGTGCTGCGCTGGCACGCCCGCGACATCGACACCTACTCCGTCCCGTACGGCCCGCACATGGGCGGCGACTGGAGCGACGGGCCGCCGTTCGCCGGCAACGGGTTCACCACCTCGCGCGAGCACGTGGTGCCGCAGTTCCACACGGTCCCGATGCCGATCCCGGCGGGCGCGCGGATCGTACACGTCTCCCGCTCGGGCGAGCGGCCGTTCGCCGAGTACGACGGCCTGACCTGGCGGCCCGCGGCATGAGCGAGGAGATCACACCGGTCGCCTCCGGCTTCGTCGCCCGCTTCGGCGAGCTGACGCTGCCCGCCGCGCCCGGCCCCGGCGACCGGGTGGTGCTGTTCAGCGAGGAGGAGCTCGACGGGTTCGAGCCCGCCTCCGGCTACTGGCGGCGCACCGTCGCCCGCGCCGAGCTGGAATGGCTGGTGCTCATCCGTACCGTCGGCGCGTTCGGCGGCGAGCCGTGCATCGTGCTGGACGAGGACGAGGACGGCCTCCACATCGCCTACACCGGCCACAGCGGGATGAAGGCCGAGGCGCTGGGCTACTGGATGGTCGACCACGGCGCCTACGAGGTGGTGGTGCCGCGCGAGGAGGTCTTCTCGCTGCGGGTGGAGCGCATCCCGGTGCCGTAGGGTCCAGCTGTGATACGCGAAGCCGACGTTAACGGGATCAGGCTGGTCTACCGGGAGGAAGGGGACCCGGCGGCTCCGGCGCTGGTGCTGTTGCACGGCCGCACGGCCGACCACAACGACTGGAACGGCTTCACCCAGCACTTCGCCGCCCGCTACCACGTGCTCGTCCCCGACCTGCGCGGCCACGGCGCGAGTGACTTCCCCGGCACGTACCCCATCCCGGAGATGGCCGAGGACGTCGCCGCCCTGCTCGGCCTGCACGGGGCCGGCAGCGCCACCGTCATCGGCCACTCGCTCGGCGGGATGGTCGCCTACCACCTGGCCATGCGCCACCCCGGGCTGGTGAGCCGGCTGGTGGTGGAGGACTCCCCGCTGCCGGAGCCGATGCGCGACCGCCCGGCCCTGGTCGAGGACGGCTCCACCGGCTTCGACTGGCGGATGATGCACGACACCGAACGGCAGTTCACGCACCCCGACCCGGCCTGGCTGGACGGGCTGGCCCGGATCACCGCGCCCACCCTGGTCATCTCGGGCGGGAAGTCCAGCCCGTTCCGCGCCGACCTGCTGGCCGCGCGCATCCCCGGCGCGCGCCTGGTCGTCATCGAGGCCGGTCACCTGGTGCACACGACCGAGCGCGAGGCCTTCCGGCGCGGGGGGGGGGGGGGGGGGCACCCCCCCCGCCCGCCCCCCCGAGACGGGACCTCCGTCCGCGTGCCCACTGGTCC
>NZ_JAPNNL010000300.1 GCF_027620315.1 Nonomuraea corallina
CGGCGCGGGCGGGGCGTCGCGCAGGCGCAGCGCCTCGATCAGCTCGCGCTCGCCGCGGCCGCGCAGCAGCAGCAGGACGAACGGGTCCGCGTCGAGCAGCCAGGAGGCCTGGTAGCACAGGGCGGCGGTGTGCCGGCAGGCCCACTCGGGGCAGGAGCACTCGGGTTCCAGGTCGCCGACCTCCGGCAGCAGCGGCACGCCGGCCGCCTCGGCGGCCCGCACCAGGTCGTGCGGCATGTCGCGGTCGAGCAGGGCGGCGATGTGCCCGGCCTTGGCCGCGACCTGGTCCAGGAAGCGGTCCCACGCGGCGTCGGAGAGCTGTTCGACCCGGACGACGGCGTCGTGCTCGTGTTCGGCGACGGCGGCCAGCCGGCCGGGGCTGACCGTGATCGGGCCGAGTTGCCCGGCCTTGGCGTAGGCGCGGCCCTGCTGCAGGAGCGTCTGGTCCAGGGAGGTGTCGTGCAGGGCCTGGAGCCAGGCGCGGCCCCACCAGGTGGTGGCGAAGCGGGCGCCGGCGCGCCGGCGGGGGAAGGCGGGAAAGCCGCGGGCGGCGGTCATCTCAGCTCCACGAGTGCGGCCAGTTCGGCGTCGGTCAGCTCGGTGAGCGCGGCCTCGCCGGAGGCCAGGACGGCGTCGGCGAGTGAGCGCTTGGCGGCGAGCATCCGGGCGATCCGGTCCTCGATCGTGCCTTCGGTGATCAGCCGGTGGACCTGCACGGGCCTGGTCTGGCCGATGCGGTGGGCCCGGTCGGTGGCCTGGTCCTCGACGGCGGGGTTCCACCAGCGGTCGTAGTGGATGACGTGGTCGGCGCGGGTGAGGTTGAGCCCGGTGCCGGCGGCCTTGAGCGACAGCAGGAACACCGGGGCCCGGCCGTCCTGGAAGCGGCGGACCGTCTCCTCGCGGCGGGCGACCGGGGTGCCGCCGTGCAGCAGCTGGGTGGGCACGCCCCTGGCGGACAGGTGGGCGTCGATCAGCCGGGCCATGGCGACGTACTGGGTGAAGACGAGCGCCGCGCCGTCCTCGGCGACGATGGTGTCGAGGAGTTCGTCGAGCAGTTCCAGCTTGCCGGAGCGGCCGGCGAGCCGGGGCGCGCTCTCGTGCAGGTACTGGGCGGGGTGGTTGCAGATCTGTTTGAGCCCGGTGAGCAGTTTGACGACCAGGCCGCGCCGGGCCATGCCGCGGGCGCTCTCGATCTGGGTCATCAGCTCGCGCACCACCGCCTCGTACAGGCCGGCCTGTTCGGTGGTGAGGGCCACGGGCCGGTCGGTCTCGGTCTTGGGCGGCAGTTCGGGGGCGATGCCGGGGTCGGACTTGCGGCGGCGCAGCAGGAACGGCCGCACCAGCGCCGACAGCCGCTCGGCGGTCGCGGTGTCGCCGGACTCGATCGGCCTGGCCCAGCGGGCGCGGAAGCGGGGCAGCGGGCCGAGCAGCCCGGGGGTGGCCCAGTCGAGGACGGCCCACAGGTCGGTCAGGTTGTTCTCGACGGGGGTGCCGGTGAGCGCGACGCGGGCGGCGGCGGGGATGTCGCGCAGCGCCTTGGCGGTGCCGGAGGCCGGGTTCTTGACGTGCTGGGCCTCGTCGGCGACGACCAGGTCCCACGGGTGCTCGGCGAGCCGGGGGGCGTCGAGCCGCATGGTGGCGTACGTGGTGAGCACGAACCCTTCGCCGGCCAGGGTGCGGGCGGAGCCGTGGAAGCGGGTCACCGGGACGCCGGGGGCGAACCTGGCGATCTCCCGCTCCCAGTTGCCCAGCAGCGAGGCCGGGCACACGACGAGCGTCGGGCCGGAGCCGCGGTGCAGGTGCAGGGCGATGAGCGTGATGGTCTTGCCCAGGCCCATGTCGTCGGCCAGGCAGGCGCCGAGCCCGAGCGAGGTCATCCGGGCCAGCCAGCGCAGGCCCTGGAGCTGGTAGTCGCGCAGGGTGGCGGCCAGGCCGGGCGGCGGGGCGAGGTCCTCCGGTTCGCTGAGCCGTTCGCGCAGCTCGCGCAGCCACGCGCCGGGTTCGACCGGCACCTGTTCGCCGTCGGCCTCGACGGTGCCGGTGAGGGTGGCGGCGAGCGCGTCCAGGCCGGTCAGCGGCTTGAGCTCGCGCCGGCGTGCCTTGCGCGCCAGGGCGGGGTCGATGAGCACCCACTGGTCGCGCAGCCGTACGACGGGGCGGTGGGCCTCGGCCAGCCGGTCCATCTCGGCGGCGGTGAGAGGCTCGCCGCCGAGGGCGAGCTGCCAGTCGAAGGCGACCAGGTGGCGGCCGCCGAGGAACGACGGCAGGTCGGACGGCGCCGGGCCGCCGAGCACGGCTCTGGCGCTCAGGCCCCGGACGAGGCCGCGCGGCCAGTGGACCTCGACCCCGGCGGCGGCGAGCCGGTCGGCGGATCCGGCCAGCAGGTCGCCGACGTCGTCGTCGGTGAGCGGCAGTTCGTCGGGCACGGCGCTGTCGAGCAGCGTCTCCAGCCGGGGCCAGGCGCGGGCGGCGCGGCGCAGCCCGATGGTCGTCTCGATCCTGGCCCGGCCGCCGAACCCGGGGTCGCGGCCCTGCCACAGGTCGGCGGCGTCCACCACGAGCGACGGGCCGGACAGGCTGTGGACCTGCACCACGGCGCGGAAGTCGCCGCCGGTGAGGTCGTCGGCCTCGATCCGCAGCGACACCCGCACCCCGGCGTCGAGCCCGGCGGAGACCTCGTCGGCCCAGTGACGCAGCCGGGGCACCTTGACGGGGCGCAGGGCGGCGAACGCGGCGTGGCCGGTGGCCTTGACGGCGCCGGGGGAGCGCGGCATGCCGTCGGCCACGGCGTCGAGGAACGCCCGCACCAGCGCCTCGGCGTCGGCCAGCACCGGCTCCCCGCCGCCGGGCTCACGGCCCGCGTCGGGATCGTGGCCGGGGTCGTGGCCGGGGCCGGGTCGGTGGTCCGGGAGGGGGACGGCGCGGGCGGAGCCGGGCATGGCGGCGGCGAGTTCGCGGATGCGCTGGACGTCGGCGGCGTCGAAGGGGCCGGCGCGCCAGGCGTCGTGCCCGGACGCCGTCACGGTGGGGCGGATGCGGCCCCGGGTGACCAGCTGGAGCGCCACCAGCGCCGTCGCGCCCCAGAAGCGGGCCGCCGGGTGGGCCGCGTCGTCGGCGCGGGCTTTGGCCAGGGCGGCGACGGCCTCGGTGACGGGGATCCGGGTGGCGGCGCTGCTCCGGGTCGTGATGCCGTCGCCGCCGGGCTCGGCGATGGTGACGGTGTCCTCGCCCGCCGGGTCCAGGAAGATCAGCTGCCCGGCCCTGGGCGGGTCCCCGGGCTCGTAGACGACCGCGTTGCGTACCGCATCATGTCCGACTGCCACGACCGTACAGTGTACGGTACGCGAGGGTGTGGTTTGCCACACCGGAAAGGAGCGGCCCGCCTCATCACCGAGGACACCCGATCTTCCGTACGCTTGGCGCATGGTTGATTGGGTTGTGCAGTTGATGGAGCTCCTGGGCGCCCCGGGAGCCGGCGTGGCGATCGCGTTGGAGAACCTGTTCCCGCCGATCCCGAGCGAGGTGATCCTGCCGCTGGCGGGGTTCACCGCCAGCCAGGGCGACCTGGACCTGGTCGCCGCTCTGATCTGGACCACGGCCGGCTCGATCGTGGGGGCGCTGGCGCTCTACTGGGTGGGGGCGCTGCTCGGCCGCGAGCGGGTGCTGGCGATCGCCTCGAAGATGCCGCTGGTGAAGGTCTCCGACATCGAGAAGACGGAGGCGTGGTTCATCAAGCATGGCAAGGCGACGGTGTTCTTCGGGCGGTTCATCCCCATCTTTCGCAGCCTGATCTCGGTGCCCGCCGGGGTGGAGCGGATGCCGGTGCTGCAGTTCACCCTGCTCACGGCGGCCGGCAGCGCCATCTGGAACACCATCTTCGTGCTGGCCGGCTACAAGCTGGGCGAGAACTGGCATCTGGTCGAGACGTACATGGGCGTGGCCTCCAAGGTGGTGCTCGGCCTGGTCCTGCTGGCGGTGGCGGTCTTCGTGGCGGTACGGCTGAGCGAGCGGCGCAAGGGGCGCCATGCGCTTCGCCGCTGAGGGCGCGCGGGTCCTGCTCGCGGTCGTGCTCGGCGCGGTCACCGCGCCGGCGGAGCTCGTCTTCCTGCTGGTGGCGCTGCCGTTCCTGCGGGGCGGGCGGGCCGGGGGCGCGGCGGGGCG
>NZ_JAPNNL010000301.1 GCF_027620315.1 Nonomuraea corallina
CACCCGCTCCGTCGCCAGCAGCAGGCGGGCGGCCAGCAGCTCGATGTCGAACACGTTGGCCCGGTCGGCCTCCTCCTCCGGCGTCAGCAGGTCGAACAGGAGCGTGCCCAGCCCGGCCTCGTTCAGCGCGCCCGCCACGTACCGGTTGCGCGGGCTGCGGCTGCTGCTGCCGCTGCCGTGCACGAACACCACCATGCCGCGCGCCCCGTCCGGCACCACCAGCTGTCCCGAGATCTCGGCGTCCATCCGCGCCACCTCCGCTCCAGCAGGGTGTCTACCCAGCTCAGGCGGGAGTCTTCCTGCGACGATGCCGGGGTGGGGGAGCGATCGCGGCAACTGCTGCCGCCATTCGAGCGCATCGGCAGGACCGGCAGGCTGATCCTGGAACGGGCCCGCCGGCTGGGCCTGGGCGGATGGCTGCGGGCCGAGCGCGACCCGCTGCTGCAGGGGGTGAAGACGACGGCCGCGTGCGTGCTCGCCTGGTGGATCGCGGCGCGGCTGCTGGAGGTCAGGATGCCGGTGCTGGCCCCGATGGGGGTGCTGCTCACGATCTCGGCCACCGCCTACAGCACTGTCGTGCGGGGCGTGCAGCAGGTCGGCGCCGTGGTGGTCGGGCTGGCCGGCGCGGGCATGCTGATCTACCTGCTCGGGGTGAACGCGATCACCCTGGCCATCCTGGTCGCGGGCGGGCTGGTGCTCACCCCGCTGCTCAACCTGCCCAAGCAGAATGTGCAGATCCCGATCACGGGCCTGCTGGTGTTCGCGCTGGGCGCCGGCTACAGCCTGGAGCGGCTGATCGACCTGCTGCTGGGCGCCGTCATCGGCATCCTGGCCAACCTCGTCGTGCTGCCTCCCCGGCACGTGGAGGACGCCCGCAAGGAGCTGGCCGAGCTGGCCGGCGACATGGCGTCACTGACGGCGGACATGGGCAAGGGCGTGCGCGGCACGTGGGGCGAGGACGAGGCGAGAAGCTGGCTGGAGCGCTCCCGCGAGGTGGACGCCCGCCTGCGCGAGAGCCAGGAGATGGCCGAGCAGGCCGCCGAGTCGGTGAAGCTGGTGCCGCTGGAGCGCCGCCGCCAGGACCAGCGGCTTGATCAGGTGTCCGAGGCCATGACCTGCCTGGACCACGTCGGCCTGCAACTGCGCGCCCTGGCCCGGTCGCTCACCGATCTGGCGGCCGGGGTGCGCGGGCTGCCTGCCGAGGACGTCGACCGGGTACCGTCGGCGCTCGGCGACGAGCTCATGGCCATCTCCCGGGCCTTCGCCGCGTTCGGCCGGCTCCAGCTGGGGCGGGGCAGCGTCAAGGACCTGGGCCGGTTGCGTACCGCGCTGCGCGAGGGCGGCGAGCATCAGACGCTGGCCGCCGAGCGCGTCCCCGACACCGGGAACGTCCGGCTGTGGTCGCTGCACGGCGCGATGCTGGACCACTGCGCGGCCATCAGGCACGAGCTCGACCCGGAGAGCGGGCCGCACCAGGCGGCGTTCCCGGCCCGGCTCATCCCCGGCTGAAGAGCGGGTCAGACCGCCGCGGTGTCGGCCCTGTCGGGGACGAAGCGGTAGCCGACGTTGCGGACCGTGCCGATGAGCGACTCGTTCTCGGTGCCGAGCTTGGCCCGCAGCCGCCGCACGTGCACGTCGACGGTCCTGGTGCCGCCGAAGTAGTCGTAGCCCCAGACCTCCTGCAGCAGCTGGGCGCGGGTGAACACCCGGCCGGGGTGCTGTGCGAGGTACTTCAGCAGCTCGAACTCCTTGAACGTCAGGTCGAGCACCCTGCCCCGCAGGCGGGCGGTGTAGGTGGCCTCGTCGATCGACAGGTCGCCGCTGCGGATCTCGTCGGGCACGTCCTCGGCGGAGGACTGCGTGATGCGGCCCACGGCCATGCGCAGCCGGGCCTCCACCTCCGCCGGTCCGGCGCCTTCGAGCAGTACGTCGTCGACCTGCCATTCGGCGGTCATCGCGGCGAGGCCGCCCTCGGTGACGATCACCAGCAGGGGGCAGTCGATGCCGGTGGTGCGGATCAGCCGGCACAGGCTCTTGGCCTGCACGAGCTCCTTGCGGGCGTCGACCAGCACGGCGTCCGAGGGAGGGGCGTCGATCAGGGCGGAGGCCTCCGCCGGCGCGACCCTGACGGAGTGGAGGAGCAGCCCCAGCGCGGGCAGCACCTCGGCGGACGGTTCGAGCGCGTTGGTGAGCAGCAGCAGGTTGCTCATGTGGGCCTCCCTCAAACACGCAAGGACCCGGGGGCTACGTCGCCCGAGTCCTGTAGGTGAGGATATCCCACGAGTAACTGACGTCTATGGGGCGTCCGTCAGATGAACGCCACGTCTCGTGCAACGAGCGGATGAACAAGAACGCACAATGGTGGACAACAACGAGTGAGGTGGCCATGGCCTGCGGGAAAGTGCGCTATTGGGCGGCGGCGAAGGCGGCGGCCGGAGTGGCCGAAGAAGAATTCGAAGCCGCCACGCTGGGCGAACTGATGACGAAAATCACAGCTGACCGTGCCGAACTCGCCAGGGTGGTCGGCAGATCGTCATTTCTGATCGACGGCTCTCCCGTGGGCAGACGGCCGCACGGCGAGGTGGAGCTCCGCGACGGCGTGACGGTCGAGGTGCTGCCGCCTTTCGCCGGCGGGTGATCTCCCGCCCTGTCGGGGAATGAGCGGATAAGCTTCATGACCCCCGCCCGAGACAGGGAGTGCGATGCGCAAGCTGCTCGTTTTCCTGATCCTGCTGTTCGTCCTCCTCGCCGTGCTCGACCGGGTGGCGGTCGCGGGAGTGCAACGCGACCTGGCCAACAGGATCGCGGCCGCCTCCGACCTGCAGCGCACGCCGGAGGTGGAGATCACCGGCATCCCCTTCTTGACCCAGGCGGTCTCCGGCCACTACCAGGAGGTCCGCTTCGATCTCGGCACGCTGCGTTACGGCGGTGTTCCGATCGAGGATCTCAAGGGGGCGGCGTACGACGTGACCGCGCCGCTGGCCGACCTCCTCCAGAACCGGGCCGACATCCGGGCCGGCCGGGTCGCCGTCAGCGGCACGCTGACGAACGAGACCATCGACAGATTCGCCCCGGAGGGTGTGAAGATCAGTGGCAGGGGCGACCGGTTCGTCGCCTCCGGTGAGGTGATGGTGGGCGCGCAGAAGGTGAAGTTCGACGCGGAGATGAAGGTCGAGATGACCGAGGCGGGCATCCGGCTGCAGGCGGAGAAGATCGAGGGAGTGCCCGTCCAGCTCGCCCGGCTCGTCGGCTACACGATCCCGTTCAAGGGGAAGCTGCCCTTCGACGTGAAGGTGACCGGGGTGAAGAGCGTGCCCGGAGGGTTGCAGATCTCCGCCGAGGCGTCTGACGTGCCGATCCGTGGATGACCGTGAACCACTTCCGTCCTCCGTACGTGATGAGGGCGTGAGCTCAGCTGGCACCGCCGACGAGGAACTCGTGAGGACCCTGTTCGACGAGCACGCCGGGCCACTGTACGGATACGTCCTGCGACTGACAGGTGACTCGGGACGGGCGGAGGACGTGGTGCAGGAGACGCTGCTGCGGGCGTGGCGGCATCCCGGCGCGCTGCGCGACCGCCCGATCCGGGCCTGGCTGTTCACCGTGGCCCGCAATCTCGTCGTCGATCAGCACCGCGCCCGGAGGTCCCGGCCCCCGGAGACGGGCGACGAGGCGCTGGCCGTGCTGCCCGCCGACGACGAGCTGGAGCGCGCGGTCGAGTCGTGGGCGGTCGCGGAGGCGTTAGCGGCGCTGCGGCCCGAGCACCGCGAGGTGCTGATGGAGGTCTACTACCGGGGGCGGTCGGTGAAGGAGGCCTCGGCGACGCTCGGCGTCCCGCCGGGCACGGTCAAGTCGCGCACCTACTACGCGCTGCGGGCGCTCAAGCTCGCGCTGGAAGAGCGGGGGCTGGCGCCGTGATGACGTGCGAGGAGGTCCGGCAGGCGCTCGGCGCGCACGCGCTCGGCGCGCTCGACCCGCACGAGGCCGAGGAGGTCGACCTCCACCTGGCCACGTGCGAGGAGTGCGGGGACGAACTGGCGGAGCTGGCGGGGGTCGCCGGGTTCCTGGGCAAGGTGTCCGAGCGGGACGTGGTCCTGGTCGCCAGCCCGCCGAAGCGGGTGCTCGAACGGCTG
>NZ_JAPNNL010000302.1 GCF_027620315.1 Nonomuraea corallina
GCGCTGGTCGGGCATGCTCAGGGACAGCTCGGTCAGGCCCAGGGCCAGGTGGTCCAGGCTGTCCTTGATCCACGGCAGGCGGAGAGGATCGTCACTGTCCAGCGCGGCCGTCCGCTGCTCGCTCGTCTCCCCGTACAGCAGGCTGACGGCGACGCGGACCCGGGAGGCCGCGGGGTCGTCGCCGAACGCGTGGCCGGGCAGCACGCCGATGCCGTACCTGTCGAGCAGCGTCCGCGCGACCTCCGCCGAACCGCTGAACCCCAGGTGGCCCAGGTCGGGATAGAGGTAGAAGCCGCCCTGCGGGGCCGGCACGGACCCGCCGATCGCGACGAACCGGTCGCGGACCGCGCGCGCGACCGCGCCGTGCAGGCGGCTGCTGCGCGCGATGCGCTCGGCCAGCTCGGGCGGGTCGGTGAAGGCGTACGCGGCCGCCTCCTGCACCGGCGCGGCCGGCGCTGACCAGATCTCGCTGGCCACCGCGAGCAGCCGCGCGCGCAGGTCGTCCGCGCCGTCGGGGAGCCTGGCCACGCCGATCCGCCAGCCGCCCAGGGCCAGGCTCTTGCTGAGCCCCGTGGTGACCAGCGTGCGCTCGGGCGCGAGGTCGGCCGGCGAGGTGTACGCCAGGTCGGGATCGTGCAGCAGGTCGCGGTAGATCTCGTCGGAGATGATGTACAGGTCCAGCTCGCGGGCGACCTCCACCAGGCGGCCGATGGTCCGCGGCGGCGCGAGCAGCCCCGTGGGGTTGTCGGGCAGCGTCACCAGCACCGAGCGCACGGTCCTGCCCCGCGCGCGGGCCTCGCGCACCGCCTCGGCCACCCGGCCGGGGTCAGGCACGCCGCCTCCGCCCGGGGGAGCGGGCACCAGGATCGGGCTGGAGCCGATCAGGTCGGCCTGCGCGGCGTAGCTGACCCAGCTGGGCATGGGCAGGACGACGTCACCGCCGATCGCCAGCAGCAGTCCGTACAGCAGCGACTTGCTGCCGGGGCCGCAGACGACCAGGTCGGGGTCGGTGACGAGCCCTCGCCGGGTCCAGTAGCCCGCCGCCGCGGCGCGGAGCTCGGCCGTCCCGGCGACGGGGCCGTAGCCGTTGCGGTCGGAGGCGGCGACCAGCTTCCCGCGCAGCGCCGGGTGCACGGGCAGACCGGCCTCACCGAAGGCCAGGTTCAGCACGCGTTGACCGGCGCGCCGTCTCCGCTCGATGTCCTCGTTCGCCGCCAGAGTGGCGGAAAGTGTCACTGCCATGTTTGTCACGTTCCCAGGGTGGTTGGATGAAGGCATCAGTACAAGCGAGGCTTGTTGTGGGTAGGCATAAGGAAGTCCGATGCTTGATTTGCGGCGCCTGGTGTTGATCAGCGAGTTCGCCCGCCGGGGCAGCATCGCCGCGGCCGCCGAGTCCCTCGGCTACAGCCCGTCGGCGGTCTCCCAGCAGCTTGCGACGCTGGAACGGGAGACGGGCACCGCCCTCATCGACCGGACGGCGCGAAGTGCGGAACTGACCGACGCCGGTCGGCGGCTCGTGGCCCACGCGGAACGCATCCTTTCGATGGTGGAAGAGGCGGAATCGGACCTTTCGGCCCACGCGGGCAGCCCCGCCGGGCGTGTCGTGGTCACCGCCTTCCCCACAGCGGCGGTGGCATTCGCCCCGGCGCTCGCCCGCTCGCTCCGCCGCCACACCGAACTCACGCTCCGCCTGCGGCAGAGCAGGTCCGGCCGGGGGATGCGGGAGGTGCAGTCGGGCGAGGTGGACATCGCGCTGATCGACGACTGGTACGGGCGCGCCGCCGACAGCGACAACCTGCGCGTCTTCCCGCTGCTGTCCGACCCGCTCGTGCTCGTGGTGCCGCGCAGGCACCGGCTCGCCGACCCCGAGGTGCCTCTCGACCTGCGCGAACTGCGGGACGAGCCGTGGATGGCCACCCCTGACGGTGAGCCGTCCCGGCTGGCCACGGACCGGCTGCTGGTGGACGTCGGCGGCCCCAAGCCGGTCCCGTGGGAGTTCGAGGGCCTGGGGACCATCCTGTCCCTGGTGGCCAAGGGCATCGGCATCGCGGCCGTGCCCGCGCTCGCCCTGGCGGCCGGGGTGCGCGGGCTGGCGGTGCGCCGCTTCCCCGGCGACCCGGTGGGCCGCGAGGTGCTCGCCGTGGCCCGCGCCTCCAGCGTCAACCGGCCCTCGGTCTCGGTGACGCTGCGCGCGGTGCACGTCGCCGCCCGCCTGATCGCCGCCGACCTCGCCCCCGTACGCCTCGCGGCCCGGTAGCGTTCTGGGCCATGCCGCCCTCGTACGCGATCGAGCACCTGCTGCTGTCCCAGCCGAGCGTCCGCACGGTCGCGGGCGTGGACGAGGTGGGCCGGGGCGCCTGGGCCGGCCCGGTCACCGTGTGCGCCGTGGTGGCGGGCGACGGCGAGCCGCCCGGCTGGCTGACCGACTCCAAGCGGCTCTCCGTGGCCAGGCGTGAGACCGTGGCGGCGGAGCTGCGGGCGTGGGCGGCGGGCGTCGGGTTCGGGGAGGCGTCCCACCTGGAGATCGACGAGCTGGGCATGACCGAGGCGCTGCGCCGGGCGGCCAGGCGTGCCCTGGACGCGCTCCCGGTCAGGCCGGACGCGGTCATCCTCGACGGCAAGCACGACTACATCGGCCCGCCCTGGCGGGTGCGGCTGGAGGTGCGGGGCGACGCGGCCAGCGTGTCGGTGGCCGCCGCGTCGGTCCTGGCCAAGGTGCGCAGGGACGCGCACATGGCCGGCCTCGGGTGCGGGGATCGCGCTCGCGCGGGTCATGAGTGCGGGGATCGCGGGTTCGCGGAGTACGGGTTCGCGGAGAACGCCGGTTACCCGTCGCCGCGGCACCAGGATGCGCTGGCCAGGCTCGGCCCGACGCCCTACCACCGGCTCTCCTGGTCCTACCTCGACGACCTGCCCGCGTGGCGGCACCTGAAGCGACACCGGGATCCCGCTGTGGGGGAAGGCCAGGTCAGCCTCTTCGGATGACATCATCGGAGGGGTGCGCATCGGCGTCTTCCTCATCGCGGCCGGCTTCCCCGGCCGGGAGCCGGGGCGGGTCCTGGCCGACACCGTCGAGCTGATCGTGGCCGCGGAGCGGGCCGGGTTCGACGAGGCGTGGATCGCCGAGCACCACTTCATGTCCTACGGCCTGTGCCCGTCGCCCACCACGCTGGCCGCGGTCGCGGCCGGCCGGACCTCCCGCATCGGGCTCGGCACGGCGGTGAGCGTGCTGTCCACCCAGCACCCGATCGCGCTGGCCGAGCAGGCGGCCATGCTGCACCACCTGTCGGGCGGCCGGTTCACGCTGGGGGTCGGCAGGGGCGGCCCGTGGGTGGACGTGGAGGTGTTCGGCACCGGGCTGGCGCGGTTCGAGCGCGGCTTCCCCGAGTCGCTGGATCTGCTGGTCACCGCCCTGTCGGGCGGTCCGGTCAAGGCCGAAGGGGAGTTCTTCGCCTTCCGCGAGGTGAGCGTGGTGCCGCCCGCGCGGATGCGGCCGGTCGTGGCCTGCACCTCCGCCGGCACCGCCGCGCTGGCGGCCGACCGGGGCCTGCCGATGCTGCTCGGCCTGCACGTCGGCGACGCGGAGAAGGCCGCCATGGTGCGCGGCTACGCCGTACGCGCCGGAGGGGCCGTCCCCGGACACGTGGCGGCGGCGGTGGCGCACGTCGCCGACAGCACCGCCGAGGCGGTCGGTGAGCTGAGCCGGGCGATGCCGGCCTGGCTGGAGCCGGGGCTCGCCGGCTACGTCGCGGTGGACGGCCGGCCGCGCCCGCCCAGGGACGTGGGCGCGTACGTGGACCTGCTGACCCGCATCCACCCGGTCGGCTCGGCCGACCTGTGCGCCGAACGGCTGGCCCGCACGGCGCGGGAGACTGGCATCCAGCGGTTCCTGCTCATGGTCGAGGGCGCGGGGGACCCCGAGCGGGTGCTGGAGAACGTGCGACGGCTGGGCGCGGAGGTGCTGCCCCGCCTCCGGTAGGGGCCCCCCCCCCCCCCGGGGGGCGGCCGCCCCCGCGCGGGGGGCCCCCCCCCCCCCGCCACCAGGTCCGAGCCCAGCGCCGCCACCAT
>NZ_JAPNNL010000303.1 GCF_027620315.1 Nonomuraea corallina
GGGGGGGGGCCCCCCCCCCGGCCCGCGGGGGGGGGGCGGGGGTCGACGCCGTCGACCGAGTAGCCCTGCGCGGGGCTCCACGAGCGCAGCGTCACCTGCCCGCCGGCGCAGGAGGCGATGACGGTGCCGCCGGCGCTGCGGATGACCTCGCTCTCCGGCGGCGCCTGGGTGACACCCGGCGACGCGCTGACGGACGGGCTCGCGGACGGGCTCGAAGGCGGGCTCGCAGACGGGCTCGCAGGCGGGCTCGTGGACGGGCTCAGGGGCGGGCGCTGGGTGGCCGTGGTCACCCGGGCCAGCGTGGCCCGCGCCTCCTCCTGCGTCATCACGCGGCCGGACGTGCCCGTCAGGCCGCCGCCGAGCAGGCCGAGCACGGCCACGGCCGCACCGGTCGCGGCGATCGCCGTCACGGCCCAGGCCAGGAGGAGTCTCTTCACACCCCCCACCTTCCCCCTCGTACGGCTAAGCCCAGGTTAAGACCGCCCTAAGAGGGTGCGTCGTACGCCGATTCACCGTCTACGGTTTCACCATATGGCTGACATCCTGCTGATTGAGGACGACGTGGCGATCCGCACGGCCCTGAGCCGCGGGCTGCGGGATCTCGGCCATGCCGTCGCCTCCTCCCCCACCGCCCTCGACGGCCTGCGGCTGGCCGTCCAGGACCGTCCCGACCTAATCGTGCTCGACCTGGGGCTGCCCGACCTCGACGGCGCCGAGCTGCTGCGGATGCTGCGCGCGGTGAGCAAGATCCCGGTGATCGTGGCGACCGCCCGCGACGGCGACGCCGAGATGGTGCCGGTGCTCGACGCGGGCGCCGACGACTACGTGGTCAAGCCGTACAGCGCCACCCAGCTCGACGCCCGGATCCGGGCGGTGCTGCGCCGCGCCGGCGAGACGGCGCCCGAGCCGCTCCGGGTGGGCGCGCTGCGGGTGGACCCGCGCGCCCGGCTGGCCGAGCTGGACGGCGTGGCGCTGGACCTGACGCCGCGCGAGTTCGACGTGCTGCACTACCTGGCCGCGCGGGCGGGCGAGGTGGTCACCAAGCGCGAGCTGCTGACCGAGGTGTGGCAGCTCCCGTACGGCGGCGCCGACAAGACCGTCGACGTGCACCTGTCGTGGCTGCGCAGGAAGCTCGGCGAGACCGCCGCCGAGCCCCGCTACCTGCACACGGTGCGCGGCGTCGGGGTGAAGCTGGTCGAGCCGTCGTGAGGCGCTGGCTGGCGCTGCTGGTGGCGGCCACGACGTCGCTGGTGCTGATCGCGCTGCTGGTGCCGATGGCGCTGCTGATCCGTTCAGTGGCGGAGAACGGCGCGATGAGCCGCGCCACCGCCGCCGCCGAGTCGGTGGCCGTCTCGGTCGGCACCCCGGACCTGCCGCTGGCGGTCGAACGCGTCGAGGCGCCCGTGACGGTGTTCCTGCCTGACGGGCGGGTGCTCGGCGAGGAGGCCGAGCGCACCGACGCCGTCCGGCTGGCGGAGACCGGCCGCAGCGTCACCGCCGAGCGCGGCGACGGCAGGGAGGTGCTGGTCGCGGTGCAGTCGCCGCAGGGCACCGTGGTGATCCGGTCGTACGTGAGCGACGAGGAGCTGCTGCGCGGCGTCCGCGAGGCGTGGGCCGCCCTGGCCGGGCTGGGTCTGGCGCTCGTCGTCCTGGGCATCGTGCTCGCCGACCGGCTGGCCCGGGCCATGACCGGGCCGATCGACGGCCTGGCCCGGGTGTCGCACCGGCTGGCCGGTGGCGACCTGGAGGCGCGGGCGGTGCCGGGGGGTCCGCCGGAGGTGCGGGCGGTCGGGCTCGCGCTGAACCACCTCGCCGGCCGCATCGGCGACCTGCTGGCGGCCGAGCGCGAGTCGGTGGCCGACCTGTCGCACCGCCTCCGCACGCCGCTCACGGGCCTCAGGCTGGACGTGGAGTCGCTGCGGGACCCGGAGGAGGCGGCGCGCGTCGGCGCCCGGGTGGACGCGCTGGAGCGCGCGGTCAGCGCGGTCATCACCGACGCCCGCCGCCGCTCGGCAGGGCGCGAGTCGTGCGACGCCGCGGCGGTGGTGCGCGAACGGGTCCGCTTCTGGTCGGTGCTGGCCGAGGACCAGGGCCGCGAGCTGCGGGTGGACCTCCCGGACGGCGAGTTGCCCGTCGCAGCCGGCGCCGAGTCGCTGGCGGCGTGCGTGGACGCGCTGCTGGGCAACGTTTTCGCGCACACCCCCGAAGGGGCGTCCTTCGCGGTACGGCTCACGCCACACCCGTCGGGAGCCGTGCTCGTGATCAGCGACACGGGCCCCGGCTTCGACCCCGCCCTGCTCACCAGGGGCACGAGCGGCGGCGGCTCGACCGGTCTCGGCCTGGACATCGCCCGGCGCACCGCCGAGTCCAGCGGTGGCGGCCTGACGGTCTCGTCCGACGGCGGCGCGCGGGTTGAAGTGACCTTAGGGCGTCCTTAACGCGGCGTTACCGGCAGCCGGGGTTTCCTTGAGGACATGGAGACCGCCAAGAAAATCATCATCGCCAGTGCCGCCGCCATGACCCTCGTGGCCGGTGGCTCCGCCGCTTTCGCCGCTTCCCAGAGCCCCACCCCGAGCCCTTCCGAGAGCGCCTCCGAGAGCGCCCCCGTCCAGAGCGCCCCCCAGGTGACCGCCCAGCAGGCCGTCGACCTCGCGCTGAAGCAGGTGCCGGGCTCGTGGGTGTCGGAGATCGACTTCGACGCGCGCGGCACGCAGGCCGACGTGTGGGAGGTCAAGACCGTCAAGGGCGACGTGGAGCACGAGCTCGACTTCGACGCCGCCTCCGGCAAGCTGCTCAAGGAGCAGACCGAGCAGGCCGACGCCGATGACGACAACGACCGCGACGACAACGACGACAACGACGGGGACGACGACTGACGCTCAGCAGGAGTCGAGGACGCGTTCCATCGCGTCCTTCTCCGCCCGCGTCACCCACAGCTCGTACTTGGCCTTCACGTCGATCTGCCGGGCGATGTACGCGCAGCGGTAACCCCGGCGCGGCGGCAACCAGGTCGCCGCGTCGGAGTCGCTCTTCTGGCTGTTGAGCGGGCCGTCGACGGCCAGCAGGTTCAGCGGGTCGTTGGCGAACTCCTTGCGCTTGGCCGCCGACCACTGCTGCGCGCCCTTCTGCCAGGCGTCGGAGAGCGGGATCAGGTGATCGATCTGGACGTCGCTGCTGGTGTCCTGGCCGCGCTCGAACTTGATCGTCTCGCCGCCGTACGGGTCCTCCAGGACGCCGGTGAGCACGATGCAGTCGTGGGTGCCGGCCTTGAAGGTCTCGTCGGTCAGGTCCCGCTTGAGGATGTCGTTGCGGGTGTCGCAGCCGTTGCGGTCGACGTCCGCCCAGGCGGGGCCGAACTCGTCCCGGTCGAAGCCGGTCTTCGGCGCCCGGCCCTTGACGTCGAGCTTCTCCAGCTTGCCGCGCGCCTCCTTGACGTCGACCTTGGAGGAGGATGAGGAGGATCCGCCGTCCTTGTCCGCCTGCCGGCCCAACTCCGCTTCCAGCTCTCCGCACCCGGTGAGCACCACCGCCGCGGTCAAACCCGCCAAGACCGCCCGAACACGCACCGCGACTCCCAGACTCGGCTATCAATCGTCCAGGTATATCAATTCCTTTTTGCCTCGGCTTTACCCATCCAAGGCGTCTATCAGCCACTTCGCGAGATAGTCGGTGTACGAGGAGCGCACGAGGACGCGATAGGCGTCGCCGTGCCGCGCCAGGATCACCGGCGCCCTGCCGAGAACCGTCTGGGCGTGGCCGGTGAACACCCCGGGATGCAGGTCGAGCGGGCACCCGGTGATCAGGACGTCCCGCGCACCCGGCCCGGTGAGCTCGATGACGGTGCGCTGACCTGAGACGTCCACCCAGCCGGGTCGCGGCTCGGCCTCCCCGGTCACCAGCCACCAGTCCGGCCCCAGCCGCATCCCCGTCCCCGGGTCCTCGCCCCGTACCTCCCACATGGGAACGAACGGCACCTCACGCACCCGCACCCGCTCGTTACCCGCCGCGGCGAACCGTCCCGCGAAGGCCGCGGCGGGACTCTCCGCCCGCGCCCTCCGCTCCCC
>NZ_JAPNNL010000304.1 GCF_027620315.1 Nonomuraea corallina
CTACGAGATGCGCATCATCGTGGTGGTCACCGTGGCCGCCGGGATCGGCTACGGGCTCGTGGGCGGCTTCCTGTGGCCGTACTTCATGCCGCTGGCCGGGGTGCTGGCCCTGTCGGTGGCGTGCAGCGAGGCGGCCAACCTCTTCGGGTTCGACGGCAGCGCCTACTGGCTGACGCTCACCACACCCGGCACGGAGCGCGCCGAGGTGCGCGGCCGGCAGCTCGGCTGGATGGCGGTCTTCGCGCCGATCGGCGTGGCCGTCTCCGCCGTGGTCATCCCCGCCACCGGCCCCGACGCCGAGATCGCCATCCCGTACGCGGTGGCGCTGCTCCCCGCCATGATCGGCATCGGCTCGGGGCTGGTGGTCCTGTTCTCGGTCATCGCGCCCTACCCGGTCGGGCTGGACAACCCCGTGCCGGGCACCGGCAAGTCGCTCGCCCCGCCGGTCCGGCGGCTGATGCTGCTCGCCCAGACGGCCTGCCTGGCGCCCACGGCGGGCGTGGTGGCGCTCGGCATGACGCTCGACTCGCCGGTGATCCAGTGGGGAGCGGGCATCGTGGCGGGCGTCGGCACCGGATGGCTGGGGGCGTGGCTGCTCGGGAAGATCGCGTACGAGCGGCTGTCGGAGCGCGGGCCGGAGATGCTGCTGCGGCTCAAACCCGTCTGACCCCGACCGGACCGACGCTCCGGAGCTAGGAGGGACCATGGGCACCGACCCCGTGGACGAGGACATCCGCCGGCACGCCGAGCGGGCGCACCGCAACGAGCGGCTCGCCCGGCGGCGGGAGGCGCTCACCGCCGAGATCGAGGAGGCCGAGGCCCGGCTCGCCGGGCTGGAGGAGGAGCGGGAGGCCGCGCGTTCGGACGTGGCCCGGCTGGAGGGCACCACGTTCGCCGCGTTCCTGGCCACGCTGACCGGCGGCAAGGAGGAGAAGCTGGCGCGCGAGCGGCTGGCCGCCGAGGCGGCCGGACGGCAGGCCGAGTCGGCGCGCAGCCGGCTGGAATGGCTGCGCGCCGACCTGGAAGGGCTGACGGCCGAGCTGGACGAGCTCGCCTCGGCCCCCGCCGACCTGGCCGCGGCGCTGGACCGCAAGGAGCGGCTGCTGCGCGAGAGCGGCGATCCTCGGGTGATGGCCGAGCTCGTCCCGCTCACCGACGACCTGGCCGGCGCCGGCGCCGAGCTGCGCGAGACCGAGGAGGCGCTGGCGGAGGGGGACAGGAGCCTGGAGGCGCTGGAGGCGGTCACGGCCGCTCTCGGCCGGGCCCGCGGCGCCTCCACGTTCGACCTCATCAGCCAGAACACCGTCGCCGGGTTCATCAAGCACGGGGAGCTGGGCAAGGCCGACGAGGCCGCCTGGCGGGCCCAGCGCGCCCTCGACGCCTTCGCCCGCGAGCTGGCCGACCTCGGCATCACCGCGAACCCGCGGCTGCCGGACGTCGAGGCGCCCTTCGCCGAGGTGTTCTTCAACCACATGGCGATCGACGCCCGGCGGCACCGCCGCGTCATGGAGACGCGCAAGGCGGTCGACTCCGTGGTGGAGTGGACGCGCGGGATGATGGAGGAGCTGCGCGGCCGTCAGGAGACGCTGCGCCGGCGCCACGAGGAGCTCCAGGAGCGCCGCCACCGCCTGCTGACCCCCGGCGGGTGAGGAGCACCGCAGGCGGTCAGCGCAGGGCGGGGACCACGGAGGAGGGCAGTGGGCCGATCTCGCCCTGCAGGATCTGCATGTGATAGCGCTGCAGCTCCTCGCCGGGCTCGAGGCCGAGCTCGCCGACCAGCCGCTGCCGCAGGTCGCGGAACTCCGCCAGCGCCTCCGCCGAGCGGCCGGTGCGGTGGTGGGCGATCATGAGCAGCAGCCGGATCCGCTCGCGCAGGGGGTACTTCACGGTCAGGGCGGCGAGCTCCCCGATGACCTCGGCGGGCCGGCCGAGGCCGATGAGGAGGGCGAGCCGGTCCTCCACGGCGGTGAAGTGGATCTCGGCGAGGCGCGCCCGCTCCGCCTCGGCGTAGGGTCCCACCGCGTCGGCGAGCGGCGTCGGCCCGTGCCACAGGTCCATGGCGTCGTCGAACCACTCCAGCGCTCCGCGCAGGTCGCCGGTCTCCATGCGCGCCCTGGCCCTGCACACGGCCCGGGTGAACGCCAGCGCGTCCACCTGGCAGGGCTCCAGCGCGAGCCGGTAGCCGGAGCTGCTCAGCATGAGGAACCGTGACGGCGCCCTGCGCGGGCGCTGCGGCTCCAGCAGCTGACGCAGCCGCGCGACGTAGGTGTAGATGCTGCTCTCCACGGTGGGAGGGGTCGTGAGACCCCAGAGCGCCTCGATGAGGTACTGCTTGCTCACCACCCGGTCGGCGTTCATGGCCAGGACCGCGAACAGGCTTCGTTGGAGTGGCGATCCCAACTCGATGTCGAAATCGGAAATCGAAACGCGAATCGGACCTAACGCTCGCACTCGCACCTGGACCGTCCTGACTGCTCAACGTTCAGCGTGCACGCGATGACACCTGTAAGTAAGAATATATGCGAAAAGTCGCTAGATTTCGGCGCGCCGGAACGCGGGCTTTTCTCGACGCGGCGTCGATTCATTTCGTGGCGCGGGAGGTCTGCCCCTCCGGCGCCGCGGGCGGCACGTCGTGCGGCACGGGCTCCGCGACGGGGTGACGCCGGGTGAGCAGGGTGTACGCCGGGCCGGTCAGCCCGGTGGTCACCAGTGCCATCACCACGAGGGCCGCGTACAGCGCAGGGGTGAGGATCCCGGCGGCGAAGCCCGCCTGAAGGACCACCAGCTCCGTCAGGCCCCGGGTGTTGAGCAGGACGCCGAGCAGCAGGCTGTCGGCGCGGGAGGCGCCGCCCATCCTCGCGCCGGCGTAGCCCCCGCCGACCTTGCCCGCGATGCCGAGGGCCACGCAGAGGGCGATCAGCGTCCAGCCGGCCGAGCCGAGCCCGGCGGCGAACACGGCGATGCCCGCCACCACGAAATAGACCGGAACCAGTCTGTGACCGACCCGAGCGACCGTCCCGACGGCCTGTGACCATGCTCCGATCTTTACAGGAATCGCCAATCCGATGAACACCGCGCCGAAAATGTCAGCGAATCCGAAGGTGCCCATGACGGCGGCGGCGGCCAGCGCGGCCCCCGCGACGACGACCGAGGCCGCCCGGGGGTGGCGGGCGACGGCCGCGGTGACCCGGGCGGCGGCGAGCAGCCGCCGGGCCAGCGCCGTCACGGCCAGACCGCCGGCGATCAGCAGCGCGAACCAGGGCAGGCTGCCCGGCCCGCCGTTCATCAGGCCGACGGCGAGGACGACCAGCAGCCACGCGCCGGCGTCGACGATCACCGCGACGGTCATGGAGATCCGGCCGATCCTGGTGCCGACCGCCGCCTTGTCGGCCAGGATCCTGGCGAGCACGGGCACCGCGGTGACGGTGAGCGAGGCGAGCAGGAAGACGGCCAGCGGGGCGGCGGGCGCGCCGCCCCGCACCGCCGGCTCCGCCGCGAGCAGGACGTAGGCGGCCAGGACGCCGCCTGCGGCGAGCGGCACGACGCCGGCCCCGACGGCGGTCCACGTCACCGTGCGGCCGTTCACCCGGACAGCGGCCGAGCGCAGCTCGTGGACCACGGCGACCAGGAAGAGGATCAGCCCGACGTGGCCGACCGCGCGGATCACGGCGAGCACCTGCGGGGGCAGCAGCGCCTGCGTGAGGTCGGGACCGGCGAGCGCGAGCAGGGCCGGGCCGCACACCATGCCGAGGACGATCTCCCCGATGACTTCGGGCTGGCGCAGCAGCCGGGCCAGCCACCGCCCGGCCTGGGCGGCCAGCAGCACCACCGCCAGGATGAGCGCGGCGTGCCCGAGCCAGGCCAGGACCGGGACCAGACCGGCGACCGGGGCGAGCGCCTCCGCCGCGGGCGCGGGCCGCGCCGCCAGGGCGTGACCCGGCCACGGGAGCGCCGCCCC
>NZ_JAPNNL010000305.1 GCF_027620315.1 Nonomuraea corallina
TTACCACGGGTTCCGCCGAGCCGGGAGAACCTCGGGGGGCGGTCAGGCGGCCAGGGGCTGCTTCTCCTCGGCGGGCCGCAGCGGGATGACCACGGTGGGCTCCTCGCGCGGCAGCAGGCGGGCGGCCACGGCGATCAGCAGGCCGAGGACGACGGCCAGGCCGAGCGCGGTGCGCAGCGAGGTCGCGTCCGACAGGAAGCCGATCGCGACCGGCCCGAGCAGCAGCCCCGCGTAGCCCATCGCGCCCGCCTGGGCGATCGCCGGGCCGGGGGTGGAGGTGGCGGTGCCGGCCAGCGAGAGCGTCATCGGCGAGATCGTCGCGACGCCGAGGCCCACGAAGAACACCGCGGCCAGCGCGACCACAGGCACCGGGGCGGCCAGCACCACGCCGAAGAAGGCGGCCGTGGCCAGGCCCGCGACCGTCAGCATGCCCCGTACGCCGAACCGCGAGCGCAGCCGGTCACCGGTCAGCCGGCCGATCAGCATGCCCGCCTCGAAGATCGGGTAGCCCAGGGCGGCCAGCGCCTCCGGCGCCCCCAGGGTGTCGCGCATGTAGAGGCCGTTCCAGTCGGCGACCACGCCCTCGACCATGAACGCGAAGAAGGCCAGTGCGCCCAGCAGGTACACGACCGGCGGCATCCGGCGGCGCGGCCCCGCGGCGGTCTCGGGCGCGGGGGCGTCCGGCAGGTACGTCCGGCCGAGCACCAGCAGGACCGGCAGCGAGATCAGGCTGACCAGCACCAGGTTGGCGGTGAAGGACAGGCCCAGGGCGATCGCCACGCTGCCCGTCGCGCCGGCGGCCATGGCGCCGACGCACCAGCCGGCGTGCATGCCGTTCATCAGCGGCCGGCCGTGGGCGCGCTCGACGGTGGAGCCCTGGGCGTTCATCGCGATGTCGAACAGGCCGAACGCCATGCCGAAGACCGCTGACGCGGCCAGCAGCGTGGGGAGGTCCGGCATGAGGGCCACGGCGACCAGGGAGAGCGCCGTCAGCGGGCCGCCGACGCGCAGCACGGTGCGGCTGCCGGCCCTGGCCATCACGCGGCGCATCGACTGCATGCTCACCAGCGCGCCCAGGCCCCAGGCGAGCAGGACGGTCCCGACCTCCGACTCGGACAGGCCCAGCTTGTCGGTCAGCGCGGGGATGCGCACGGTCATGGTGCCGACCATGAGGCCGGCGAGGGCGAAGGTGAGAACGGCGCCGTAGCGCGCGATCCTCAGATCACGGTTCATGTGGGCATACCTCGCAGAAGTGTTCATCAAAAAGGGCAGAAGGAAGACCCGGCCGTGGCCGGGCCTGGAAAAGGGGAGAGGGCACACCTCTGGGCCGGAGTCGCGGACCCGCCGCTTCCGTGAAAGGCGGTACGGTGCCCGGGGCGGCGTCACGCACCGGGGCGCGGACGGGTTCCGTCCGCCGCGCACGCGGCCTGGTGCCGTCTCCTGGGAGCGCGTCCTACCGGACCGGCCGTAACGGCCGCGGCCGGACGCTGACAGCCCGGGACCTCATGAAGGGGGTTTCAGCAGGGCTCTCAACCGGGCGTCGAGCTCGCGCAGCTCGTCGTCGCCGTTGAGCGACGGGTCGTGGCTGGCCACGTCCCAGAGACCCTCGCAGGCCAGGCGTACGATCTGCGACGCCACCAGGTCGGGCTCGTCGGCAAGGCCCTCGCGATGCCAGCGGGCCATCGCCTCCCGCAGCGGCGCCAGCAGGTAGGTGTTGCCGGACGCGCCCGTGACGACGGCCCAGCGTCGCAGCCGGCCCGAGCGGACGGCGGCGAGCGTGGCGCCGAGGTAGCGCTCGGTGTAGGTGGCGTCGGGCTGGGCGGCCACCAGGTCGTCGAACTCGGCGACCAGGCGCTCCACCATGGCCTTGATCAGGGCCTCCTTGGTGGAGAAGTGGTAGAGCAGCCCGCCCTTGCTCACGCCGGCCCGGTCGGCCACCGCGGAGAGGGTGAGCGCGGTCGAGCCGAGGTCGCTGAGCAGGTCTTCTGCCGCGTCCAGTAGCTCGTCACGTCTCATGGGCCTTACTGTACCGTCCGGACGGTACAGTGGCAAACAAGATAGCCTTACGGGGTGAGCAGACCGTCGGCGTATCTCGATCACGCGGCGACCACGCCGATGCTTCCGGAAGCCATCGAGGCCATGACGGAACAACTCGGCCGGGTCGGCAACGCCTCCTCCCTCCACGCCACCGGGCGCGAGGCGCGCAAGGTGGTGGAGGAGTCGCGCGAGACGATCGCCGACGCGCTCGGCGCCCGGCCGAGCGAGGTCGTGTTCACCTCGGGCGGCACCGAGGCCGACAACCTCGCGATCAAGGGCATGTTCTGGGCCCGTCACCCCAGGAAGCGCGTCCTGATCAGCTCGGTCGAGCACCACGCCGCCCTCGACCCCGCCCGGTGGCTGGCCGACAGCCAGGGCGCCGAGGTCGAGCTGCTGGAGGTCGACGAGCACGGCAGGGTCGCCCCCGACACGCTGCGCGCCGCCATCGAACGCGACCCCGGCAGCGTCGCCCTGGTCAGCGTCATGTGGGCCAACAACGAGGTCGGCACCATCCAGCCGATCCACCTCCTGGCGGCCATCGCCCGCGACCACGGCGTCCCGTTCCACACCGACGCGGTGCAGGCGATCGGCCAGCTGCCCGTGTCGTTCGCCGAGTCCGGCGCCGACGCGCTCACCCTGACCGGCCACAAGATCGGCGGGCCCATGGGCGTCGGCGCGCTGCTGCTGGCCCGCGGCGTGACGCCGGTCTCCGTGCAGCACGGCGGCGGCCAGGAGCGCGACGTGCGCTCCGGCACCCTCGACGCGCCCGCCATCGCCGGGCTGGCCGCCGCGGTCCGCACCGCGGTCAAGGAGCAGGCGGCCCAGCACCGCCACCTGACGGCGCTCCGCGACGACCTCATCGCCCGCGTCCGTCACGCCGTGCCCGGGGTGGTGCTCAACGGCGACCCCGACGACCGGCTGCCGGGCAACGCCCACTTCTCCTTCCCCGGCTGCGAGGGCGACGCGCTGCTCATGCTGCTCGACGCCAGAGGGGTGGAGTGCTCGACCGGCTCCGCCTGCTCGGCGGGGGTGGCGCAGCCGTCCCACGTGCTGCTGGCGATGGGCGCCGACGCGGCGGCGGCCAGAGGCTCACTGCGCTTCTCGCTGGGCCACACCTCCACGCAGGCCGACGTCGACCGGCTCGTCGAGGTGCTGCCCGCCGCCGTCGACCGCGCCCGCCGCGCCGGCCTCGGCTGAGCGGGCCGGGCCGGTCAAGCGAGGAAGGGCGCGACCGCGCTCCAGGCCGGGTCGGGGCTCACGTCCACCCGAGCCCTGCCTTCCTTCCAGGTGGCCGCCAGCTCCTTGATCGCGGCCGCGGCGCCGCTCTCCGGCGTCGCGTACACGTGCATGACGCGGCGGCGCTCGGCGCTCAGGTGGGCGGCCAGCACGGCCTCCTCGCCGAGCGCGCGCAGCCGCTCGTCCAGCCGCTCCTCGAACGCCCGCAGCGCGGCGAGCGACCCGCCGACGGGCAGGCCGCCGCCGTCCTTGTCGCGGTACGGCAGCGTGACGGCGATGTGCTGGTCCAGCAGCGGATGGTCGACGGGGCGCAGCGGGTAGCGGGTGGCGGCGACCAGCGGGGCGCCGGTCGCCGTCCGGCCCTCCAGCGTCGCCCACTGGCCGGTCTCGTGGTCGGCGGCCACGTCGGCCACCACCGCGGGCAGGTGGACGGCGGGCACGGCGTCGATCGGCGCCGAGGTGGCAGGGGTGATCTCGCCCACCCACCGGGCCACGTCGTCCTCGCCCAGCAGCCGGTCGAGAGCCATCAGCGTGGCGTCCATCCGGGCGTCCTCGTCCAGCTCGCCGAAGACCGGGTGGTACGCGGACACGTCCACCCGCAGCGCCCCGCGCGGCACCCGCAGCCCCAGCACCAGCTTGTCGAGCCCGAACGCGA
>NZ_JAPNNL010000306.1 GCF_027620315.1 Nonomuraea corallina
GGCCCGGCCGAGCCCGTGCGCCAGGGCCTGCCAGGGGGCGGGGAGGTCGCCGCCGAGGATCTCGGCGGCCCCCCTGGTCACCGTGAGCAGCCTGGCCTCCGGCCGGTCCGTCAGGTCGCCGAGCGCCTGGACGGCCAGCATGAGGCTGTCGAACCCGAGCGCGACGGCCCTTCGCAGGCCGTCGTCACCGGGGAGACCACTGGGGAGACCGCCGGGGAGGCCGCCGGGGAGGCCGCCGGTCCCGGCGTCGAGGCTCCACAGGTGCGCGACGTGCACCGGCCCGTCGGACGGGGGCAGATCGGCGAAGGCGAGCGCGTAGTGGCCGGGGACGGCGGGGTCGAAGGTCAGGCGGCGGCCCTCGCGGCGCGGCGGTCCCTGGCCGGCGACCACTTCGAGCACGGGGGTGCCGGAGGCGGCGGCCAGGTCGGCGAGCGCGGCGCCCACGCCGCCGGAGTCGGCGAAGACCACGAGGGGGCCGGGCAGGCTCAGGCCGGTTTCGGGAACGTCCCGGTCCGGGTCCCGCCGCCAGGTGTGGGCGAAGGTGAAGTCGCCGGGTTCGGCGTCCCCGGCGACGCCGGGTCCGGCGGACGCGGCCGGAGCGCCCCCGGTGCCGTCCGGCGTGGTCTGCTCGGGCCAGAAGCGGGTGCGCTGGAAGGGGTAGGCGGGCAGGCTGAGCACCTCGCCGCCGCCTTCGCGGGTGCGCTCCCAGTTCACCTCGGCGCCGAGCTCCCACAGCCGGGCGCACGTCCTGAGCAGTTCCTCGTGCGCGTCTCGGGGCGTTCCGCCGGTCCAGCGGGGCGGCAGGGTGCCGAGCACGGCGACGGTGGAGCCACCGGCCAGGTTCTGCCTGACCAGCCCGCCGAGCGTCTGGCCGGGGCCCAGCTCGACGAACGCGTCCACGTCCTGGCTCAGGCAGTGGCGCACGCCGTCGGCGAAACGGACCGTGCTGACGAGCTGGTCGGCCCAGTAGGAGGTGCCGGTGGCCTGTTCGGCGGTGAGCGGAAGGCCGGTGAGGTTGGAGACGACGGGGACGGCCGGGGCCTGCCGCGGCACGGTGTCGAGCACGGCGGCGAGCTTCTCCCTGGCGGGCTGCAGCAGCCGGGAGTGGAAGGCGTGGGCGGAACGCAGCGGCCTGCGGGCGATGCCCGCCGCCGCCAGGGCGTCCGCCGCCGCCTCGATCTCGGCGGGGGACCCGCTCAGCACGGTCATCGAGGGGCCGTTGCCTGCGGCGACGTCCACGTCGACCCCGGCGTCGCCGAGCACGGAGGCGATGCGCTCCTCGGGCGCCGCGACGGCGAGCATCCGCCCGGCGGGCACCGCGTTGATCAGGTGCGCCCGTTCGACGATGACGTGCAGCGCGTCGTCCAGGGTGAAGACCCCGGCCAGGCAGGCGGCGACGTACTCGCCGAGGCTGTAGCCGATGAGCAGGTCCGGGGTGACGCCCCAGTGGCCGAGCAGCCGCGCCAGCGCGTACTCGGCGGTGAAGAGGAAGGGGTGGGCCACCTCGGCGTGATCCAGCGGGCCGGGCGCGGCGGACGCCTCGCCGGTACGGCCCATCAGGGAGGCCAGGTCACCGGAGCCGGCGGCGGCCTCCTCCTGAGGGAAGAACAGAGGTCGCAGGTCCGTGCCGGAGCGGCGCAGGACCAGGTCGGCGCAGGTGTCCACCGCCTCGGCGTACACCGGTTCCCTGGCGTACAGCTCCCTGCCCAGTCCTTCGTACTGGTCGCCGACGCCGGGGAGCAGGAACGCGACGCGGGGCCGGCCCTTCACCCGGTGGCCCTCCCCGCTCTCGGCGGCGACGGCGCGCAGCTCGCGTACGGCGTCGTCCGGACCGGCGCAGACCAGGACCCGGCGGTGGTCGAGTTCGGCCCGGCCGGTCTGCAGCGTGTGGGCGAGGTCGGTCACGGCCGCGCCGGGGTGGGCGTTCACCCAGCCGGCCAGCCGGGTGGCCTGCTCGCGTAACGCGGCGGCGCTGCCGGCCGACAGCGGCAGGAGATGGACGGTGTCGCGGGCGGGCGTCTCACGCGGGTCGGGCGGGGGCGCCTTCTCCAGGATCACGTGGGCGTTCGTGCCGGACAGCCCGAACGAGCTGACTCCGGCCAGGCCGGGCCCGTCGTGCTCCGGTGGCAGCGGTTCCAGGCCGGTGACGGGGCGGATGGCGCCGTTCTCGGGGAAGACGGTTGCCGGGTTGGTCAGGTGCAGACTGGACGGGATACGCCCATTTTTCAGGATTAACACTGATTTGATCAGTCCAGCCACTCCGGCCGCGGCCTGCGTGTGCCCGATGTTGGTCTTGATCGCGCCGACGCGGAGCGGCTGGTCGGGCGAACGGCGGCCGAACACGTCGTGCAGCGCCGACAGCTCGATGGCGTCCCCGAGACGGGTGCCGGAACCGTGCGCCTCCACGTACGCGACGTCGTCCGGGGAGACGCGGGCGGCGGCGAGCGCGCGGCCGATCACGTCGACCTGCGCGCGCCGGCTCGGCGCGGTGAGCCCGTTGCTCCGCCCGTCCTGGTTGACCGCCGACCCGCGCAGCACCGCATGGACGCGGCGGCCGTTGGCGAGGGCGCTGGACAGCCGTTCCAGCACGACCAGGCCGCCGCCCTCCCCCATGACGTAGCCGTCGGCGTTCTCGTCGAAGGTCTTGCACCGGCCGTCGGAGCACATCATCATGCCGGCGCACGCCTGGATGTAGAGGGACGGGTGCATGGTCAGCGAGGCGCCCGCCGCGATGGCCAGCTCGCACTCGCCCCTGCGCAGGCTCTCCGAGGCCAGGTGGACGGCGATCAGCGAGGAGGAGCAGGCGGTGTCGACCGTGATGGTGGGGCCGATGAGGTCGAACTGGTACGCGATGCGCCCGGCGGCGACGCTGGGCACCGACCCCTGGCCCAGGTAGGGGTCGGCGAGGGCGTCCCTGCCCTGCCGCTCGATCTGCAGCCGGCCGTACTGGAGGGTGTCCATGAGCCCGACCATCACGCCGGTGCGGCTGCCGGCCAGCCGCGAGGGCGACAGCCCGGCGTTCTCCAGGCCCTCCCACACCAGCTCCAGCAGCAGGCGCTGGTGGGGGTCCATGCGCAGCGCCTCGCGCGGGGACAGGCCGAAGAACTCGGCGTCCCAGCCGGCGATGTCCTCCAGGAACGTGCCGTACCTGGTGTAGATGCCGCCGGGGGTGCTCGGGTCGGGGTGGTAGTAGGCGTCGTTGTCCCAGCGGGACGACGGCACCTCGCGCACCGCGCTGCGGCCCTCGCTCAGCAGGTCCCACAGTCCCTCGACCGTGTCGCCGCCGCCGGGATAGCGGCAGGCCATGCCCACGATCGCGATGGGCTCGTGGGCGCGCTCCTCCACCTCGGCGAGCCGGCCGCGCGCCTGGGCCAGTTCGACCGTGGCGCGCTTGAGGTAGGCGCGGAGCTTGTCCTCAGTCCCCATCGTTCGTGCCTTTCCGGTCGAGGCGGTCATGGGTTCACAGCTCGTTGTCGATGAGGGCGAAGATCTCCTCGTCGGACGCGTCGTCGATCTTGTCCAGCACGCCGACGACGTCGTGCTGTCCGTTGCCGCCGAGCCTCGTGAGAGCGCTCTGGAGGAGGGTGGTGAGCCGGTCGCGCATGGCCTCCGCCTCCCCGTTGGCCGCGGCCAACAGGTCGTCCACCCGTTCCAGGGCCGTGCGCAGGGTGTCCTCGGCCGAAGGCGGCGCGGGGACGAGCACCCCGGTCAGGTAGCCCGAGAGCGAGCGGACCGTGGGCTGGTCGAAGACGAGGGTCGCGGGCAGCCGCAGCCCGGTGTCGGCGTTGAGCCGGTTGCGCAGTTCGACGGCCGTCAGCGAGTCGAAGCCGAGCTGGTTGAACGCCTGGTCCACGTCGACCTGGTCGGGGTCGCCGTGGGCGAGCACGGCGGCCACG
>NZ_JAPNNL010000307.1 GCF_027620315.1 Nonomuraea corallina
GCGCGCCTCGGCCGCGGCGTCATGGGCGTCGACGCCCGCGATCCAGGACATGAGCAGGTACGGCCGGCCCGCGTGGTCCCCCGACCCCAGCAGCCGAGGGCTGACGCGACCGCCGAGGAGACGCAGGAGGGCCGCCTCACGGTCCAGCAAGGGCCCGAAGTCGTGCTGGGCTCCCTCCCGGACGATCTTCAGGGCGGCGGGGGAGCCGTCGGCCAGGCGCGTGAGGTACACCTCCGTGTCCAGGAGGACCTGGACCGCTTCGACGATCTCCGCGTCCCCGACGACCTCACCGGGGGCGAGCGCGGACGCGATGGGCTCCACCAGCGCGGAGCCGGCCGGCAGAAGCAGCCCTTCCCGGACGAAACCGGCCAGGACGGGGAAGGCCCGCTCCAGTGTCCGGCGGGGTTCGAGGCCGGCGGCCGAGCTGAAGAGGATGACGGCGTCCACGATCGTGATCGGCTCACGGAAACGTTCGAGCAGGGAGGCGGTGTCCTCGTCGACGACGCTGGTGGTGGCGCGTGACCGCGGCCGGGTGACGCAGTAGTCCCCCGGCTGATGCTCGATCCGCCCGCGGACCTCGGGCGGCAGCCGGGCCACCGGCGACACCACCACATCGCTGGGCAGGACGAAGGGACCGAGCACTGTCATCAGGGTTCTTCCTTCTCTCATCCGGCGGCCCGCCGCCGGCTCGTCACGTGGTCGCCGCGGCCTCGCCCCACATGCCGCCGGTCGGCACCCAGGTGTCGGTGTCGACACCGGACAGGCGCAGGCGCTCCAGCGCGAACCGCCAGGGCGCCATGCCCTCGCGGTCCGTACGCTCACCACGCGCCGCCACCAGATGGGCGGCCAGCCGGCCGGCCACCCACATCCGCCAGCTCGTCGCGCGCGGGTGCTCCCGCGGCGGGTCGGCTCCCCAGGACACGAGCCCGTCGAGGGTGACCGCGGCGCTGAAGGGCACGCCGTGCGCGGCCGTCCCGTCCAGCCGCCCGGCGATCCTGGACGCGCCTTCCCGCAGGTCGTCGAGCCGGTCGAAATAGATGACGATCTTGTCAGGCCGGCAGATCCCGGCGACGTGGCGAGCCGTCTTGAACCCCGTCACCCCCGGCGCGCGGGCGAGGGAACCGGTGATCACGGCCAGCGCCGCCGGCATCGCGTCGGCCGAAGGACTGACGTACAGCTTGTACGTCGGCTCCGAGCGGCCAGGACCGGCGGTCGCGCGCCGGTCGGCGCCCGTGGACCAGTGCCGCCAGGGTGACAGGCGGGCCGCGCCGCCCGTCGTCTCCGCCCAGCCGCCGTCGCGGGCCAGGGCGGTCAACCCGCCGCCGGTCCCTCCGAGATACTCGTCGACGGCCCGCTCGTCGGGCATCCGGCGCCGGAGCTCCGGAGAGACGGGCTGGTGCCCGTAGCCGTAGATCCGGCCCGCCAGCTCCGGCGCAGGCAGGGGCGTCAGAGCCTGGCCGTAGCGCAGCGCCGCGACGGACAACTCGGCGATCCTGCCCTGACCGGCCCGCGAACGCGCCGGCAGCACCACGTGCGCGGCCGCGCGCCCGCACCGGAAGCCGTCGTCGGTCAGGACCTCCAGCACGCCGTCGGCGACCAGCCGGGCGAGCGCCCGCCCGCCGTCCTCGGCCAGCGCCCTGCGGGCGAACACGGGAACGCGACCCGGCTCGGCGAGCGTGAGGAACAGCAGCGCCGTCTCCGGCGAGCACGAGCGCGGCGCGAGCCCGGAGCCACGGCGAGGCCGCAGCACGCCGTAGACGTCTTCACCGGCGTCACCGGCGTCCGGCTCCGCGAGGCGGTCGGCCGGCACCAGCTCGTACCGGGGGTTGGCGCGGAAGGTCAGCCGCTCGATCAGACCGGTCACTGCGCTGTCCACGACGCCGCCGCTACTCGCCGCCGCCCTGCTCCCGCGCGCTGCGATCGGTCAGCGCCCGCTCCGCCTCGGCGATGTCGTCCAGGTGCTCCCGCAGCTGCTTCTTGGCCGCCTCCGCGGCGAGGTCCACTTCCGCCAGGCGATGTTCGAGCTGCTTCTTCAGCAGCGGCAGCGCGTCCGGGCTCACCAGGTACGCCTGCTCCCGGGTGAGGACGACGGAGCAGTGGCAGTAGTCCAGGTTCGTGAGGTAGCAGGTGCAGAGGTAGGTGCCTTCCCTGGCGAGCTGCGGCGCCTCCTCGTCCGCGAGGTCGATGAGGCTGCCCTCGGCGGTGCAGGGAAGCTGGACGCGCAGTTTGCTGGCCCGGAAAGACATGGAGACCGTCCTCGATACTCGACCGGTGGCCCGGAGGTTATTCCCCGGGTGCTGGCCCGGCCCTGACGGCGCGCGTTTCTTTGCCTGATCAGGCCCGGCCCGGCCATCCGATCGCCGAGGGTTTCCCGGAGAGATTCCGAGGCCGGGGATTACGCGTCATCCAGGCGGCTGACCTGCCGCAAGAGGCTGGGCGCTGGAGCGCGCCGATCAGGAGAGCGGCGGAAGGCACTGATCCCGTTCCGCCACTTTCACCTTATATCAGATCCGCGCCCCTCATGAGGCGCGAAGAAGTGCCCCATACTTGCCCGTTGCGAACCGGTCCCGGCGAACGATGGGAGCAACGGACCTTGGGTTACGTGCTGGATTTCGAGCGGATCGACTCGACGAGCGTCGCGGACGTCGGCGGCAAGGGGGCGCACCTGGGCGAGCTCTCGCGCATCGACGACCTCCGCGTGCCCGACGGCTTCTGCGTCACGACGGACGCCTTCCAGCGGGTCGTGGCCGCGGAGCCGTCCTTCGGCGCCCGGCTGGACCTGCTGGCGCGGGCGGAGCCGGACGACCACGCGGCGATCCGCACCCTGAGCGCCGACGTCCGCCGCGTCGTCGAAGGGCTCGAGATGCCGGCCGACCTCGTGGCGGAGATCGGCGCGTCGCTCGCCCGGCTCGGGGAGCGGGCTCCCTGCGCGGTGCGGTCGAGCGCGACGGCCGAGGACCTGCCGACCGCGTCCTTCGCCGGCCAGCAGGACTCGTACCTGAACGTCGTGGGCCTGGAGGAGGTCCTGCGGCACGTCCGGCGGTGCTGGGCCTCGCTGTTCACCGAGCGGGCCGTGACCTACCGGCGCCGGAACGGCTTCGGCGACCGGGAGGCGCGGATGGCCGTGGTCGTCCAGCGGATGGTGTTCCCGGACGCGGCCGGGGTCCTGTTCACCGCGGACCCCGTGACCTCCAACCGGAAGGCGGCCACCGTGGAGGCCTGCTGGGGACTCGGCGAGGCGCTCGTCTCCGGCCTGGTCCCCGGCGACGTCCACACGGTGCGCGCCGACGGGGTCGTCACCACGACGGTCGCCGTCAAGTCCCGGCTCGTCCAGGCGTCGCCGGAGGGCGGCACCCGGGAGGTGCCGGTCGACCCGCGGCGGCAGAGCCTGCCGGTTCTCACCGACGCCCAGGTCCTGCGCCTGGTGCGGCTGGGCCGGCGGATCGAGGCGCACTTCGGCCGGCCCCAGGACATCGAGTGGTGCCTGACCGGCGACGACTTCCACATCGTGCAGAGCCGGCCGATCACCACGCTGTTCCCCGTCCCCGAGGCCGGTGACCGGGACGACCACGTCTACGTCTCCGTCGGTCACCAGCAGATGATGACCGACGCGATGAAGCCGCTGGGACTGTCGGTGTGGCAGCTCACCACCCCGCGCCCGATGTTCGAGGCGGGCGGACGGCTGTTCGTCGACGTCGCCCCCGAGCTGGCGACCTCCGAGGGTCGCGCGCGCATCCTCGGGACCTTCGGCAAGGCCGACCCGCTCGTCACGGACGCGCTGCGAAGCGTGCTGGAACGCGGCGACTTCCTTTCCGAGCGCGCGGACGACGAGCGCGCGG
>NZ_JAPNNL010000308.1 GCF_027620315.1 Nonomuraea corallina
CGGCGCGTCCCGAGCCGGTGGGCCTGGGCCTGACGCTGGGCGATCTGCTCTGGTCCGTGCGGCACGAGGGCGCGCTGGACGCCGATGACCTGCTGGACCGGCGCACGAGGATCGGCCTGGTGACGGCGGACCGGGAGCGGGCCCTGGACCTCGCGGAGGGCGCGTTCGGCTGAAGGTCTCCCCTCCGTTAGGTTAGTCTTACCTAATCACTGGAAGGGGGACGGTGTGGAGAAGGGTTGCGAGCACGCCAGAGGATGCCACACCGGCGGCGTCCCCACGTTGGCGAGTGCGACGGCGGGCGCGCGGCTCTGGCTTCTCGTCGAGTACGACGGTCCGTGGCCGTCGCACCTGGAAAACTTCGAACTTCCTGAGAACATCTCAGAACTGGTGGCGAGGGCCCTGGCCCGGGGCATCAGACCGCAGCTCATCCGCCGCCCGGGCCGCCGCACCCGGGCGCGGCGGCCGGGCATCCGTGTGCTAGTCGGCTACGGGATCGGAGATCGGCCGTGGCTCGCCGGCGGCGTCATCGCAGGTCCTGACGATCTTGACCTGGACGCGCTCGTGTCCGGAGTGGTCCCCGAGTCCTGCATACTTGAAGACGAGCCGGTATTTCTGGTCTGCACGCACGCGAAGCGCAACGCGTGCTGCGCCCGCATTGGATTGCCCCTCGCCCGCGCTCTGGCGGAGAAACTGCCAGAAAGGGTGTGGGAAACGTCACACGTTGGCGGCGATCGGTACGCTGCCAACCTTGTGTGCTTGCCACACGGAATTTTCTACGGCAGCATGTCTCAGGCTGCTGCGATCGCAGCGGCTAACGCGTACCGGTCGGGCGAGATCATTCTCGACCGTTTCCGGGGGCGCGCGGGTATCCCTGAGCCATTGCAAGCCGTCGAGCACTTCGCCCGAGCCCATACGGGAGAGTGCTCCGTCGGCGCGGTGGCCGTGGAATCCTCCAAGTCGGACGGCGACGTCACCGAAGCCATCGTGCGCTGCGGCGGCGTCCGGCTCAAGGTTGTGGTCCGGCCGGCGGCGTGGCAAGCGCCGTGCGGCTCGGTTTGCGCCGACAAGGCCACCACCTACCGGCTGGTTTCGCTGGACAGGCTCTCGCCTGTGCGGTACGCCACGCCTGCCTTCGCCTGACCAAGGGAACATCACGGTCCTGCATTGCGTTGGAACAGTGACGCCCAAAGCGTCCAATGCGGCTCAATTACCGAAATACCTCTCACGAAGGTGGTTTTCTCATGTCTCAGGTACGTCGGCAGCTCGCCCGCCCGCGCCCCAGCTGGGGTTGGCAGGATGATGCCGCGTGCCGGGGTGAGGACCTCGTGCTCTTCTTCGGCCCCGACGGGGAGCGGCAGCCCGAGCGTGACGTACGTGAGCGGAAGGCCAAGGCGATCTGCGCCGGGTGCCCCGTCCGCACGGAGTGCCTAGACTACGCCCTGTCCCGGCCCGAGAAGTACGGCACGTGGGGTGGCCTCAACGAGGACGAGCGCGCCTCCGAGCGTCGCCGTCGCATGCGCCGCGCCGCCAGCGCCGGCATCTCCGCCGCCTGACACACCCGGCAGCGTCTCGAACGAATCGCGTGATCACGCAGTTGTCCCGATGACCCGGGGCCCGGCACGGCCGGGCCCCGGAGAACCCGGTCGGGGCAACTGCCTGATCAGGTGGACCTCAGCCCCGCGCACGAAAGAAGCCGCCGTCCGGCCGGACGGCGGCTTTCTCATGCCCGCCGGGCGGCGGGTGGTCGGCTGGTCAGACCAGCAGGTCGTCGAACTCTCCGTCTTTGGCTCCCAGGACGAACGCGGTGATCTCGGCTCGCGTGTAGACGAGCGCGGGCCCGTCGGGGAACCGGGAGTTGCGCATGGCCACCTCGCCGGTGGGCAGCGTCGCCACCTCGACGCAGTTGCCGTTGGGGTTGCTCCGCGCGCTCTTGCGCCAGTCGACGGGGAGGCGACGGGCGGGCGTTCCGTTGCGGAACTCGTGCATGGGTGTTGCTCCTCGTCCCTTACGGATGCACGTGCATCCGCGCTTACGAGCCGAGAATAGAGGGACATTCCGTACCTCATATAGAGGATGACCAAATTCCCCTTATGTCCTGGCTCACAGGGGGTTCTCAGCTGTTCAGGAGCCGTTCCAGGAAACGCCGGGTCTCGCGCGGCTGCTCGGCCTGGACGCTCAGCCGGTCCATGACCTTCATGTAGTGCTCGGCGTCGGCCACCTTGTCCAGGTAGAGCGCGCTGGTCAGCTGCTCCATGTAGACCACGTCGGGCAGCTCGGGCTCGGGGAAGCGCAGGATGCTGAACGGCCCGCCGGCGGCGGCGTGCCCGCCCCGGTCGAACGGCATGATCTGGAGCGTGACATTGCTGTGCTCGGTGATCTCCAGCAGGTGCTCGATCTGCCCGCGCACCACCTCCGGCCCGCCCAGCACCCGGCGCACCGAGGCCTCGTCGATCACCGCCCAGAGCTTGAGCGGGTTGTCACCGGTCAGCCGCCGCTGCCGGGCCGTCCGCAGTTGGACCCGGCGCTCCAGCTCGGCGGGCGAGGCGTGCTCGTGGGCCAGTTCGATCACCGCCCTGGCGTAGGCGGGGGTCTGCAGCAGGCCCGGCACGAACTGGTTCTCGTAGGTGCGGATGGTCGAGGCCGCGCCCTCCAGCCCGATGTAGACCTCGAACCAGCCCGGCAGCAGGTCGCCGTACTTGTGCCACCAGCCGGGCGCGTTGGCCTGCTTGGCCAGCTCCAGCAGCGGCGCCCGCTCCTCCTCGGCCGTGACGCCGTAGAGGGTGAGCAGGTCGGCCACGTCGCGCTCCTTGAAGCTGACCTGGCCCAGTTCGAGCCTGCTGATCTTGGCGTGGGAGGCGCGGATGGAGTAGCCGGCGTCCTCGCGGGAGATGCCCATGCCGGTGCGGAGCCTGCGCAGCTGAGTGCCCAGCAAGATCCGCAGGACCGTGGGGCTGCCGGGAGAGTGTCGCAGAATGTCGCTGCCCGTCCGTTCGGCCCTCTCCGCGCTCACCCTTACTCCTTGATCCACTGCACGTGCAGATGCGATTTGCATCCGTAAATCACGAAAGAGTCTTGCATCACCGACGTCACACCGTAAAGATGGTCTTGGACACCAGAACGCGCTTCGGGGGCCAGCATGACGACTTTCGACGCCGGACCGCAAACCGCCAGCGGTCTGCGGCCGCCAGGGTGGCTCACAGCCGTCCTGATCGATGGTCGGCCCATCGAGCGCGATCGCCGGTTCGGCTTCCACGAGCTCAGCACGTTCGAACCGGGCTGTGTGTCGGTGGCCCGGCGGTTCGTCGACCAGACGCTCGGCTCGTGGGGGGCCGAGCGCGCCGCGTTCGACGCCCAGCTCGTCGCCTCCGAACTGGTCACCAACGCCATGCGCCACGGCGGCGGCGCGATCGACCTGCGGCTGCTCATGGACCACACCGAGCTGGCCTGCGTTGTGAGCGATCACAGTCCGGCCGCGCCGATGGCCGGCGAGGCCGACCTGTTCGCCGAGTACGGGCGCGGACTGCGCCTGGTCGGCGCCCTCTGCCGCGCGTGGGGCTGGCTCACGCCCGGCGGCTCCCGCAAGCTCGTCTGGGCGGTGCTGCCGGTCTAGCCGGACGCCCGGTTACGGCCGAGCACCGCCAGCACGTCGGCGTCGGTGAGCTGGTCGAAGTGCTCGTACCACTGGCCGACCGCGCGGAAGTCTGCCGGCGCGCACAGCACCACCACCTCGTCCGCCTCCGCGCGCATGGCGTTGACCGTCTCCCTCGCCCC
>NZ_JAPNNL010000309.1 GCF_027620315.1 Nonomuraea corallina
GGTGCGGGAGCTGTCGCACAACCCCGGCGACAGCGTCCGCCTGGACGAGTGGGCCGCGCGGCTGCACGTCAGCGTCAAGACGCTGCAACGCGACTTCGAGCGCGAGTTCGGCATGCCGTACTCGCGGGTGCGCACACAGTTGCGGCTGCGCACCTCGCGGGCGCTGCTGGAGACCCGGCCGGTGGCGGAGGTGGCCCGCCGCGTCGGCTACTCCAGCCCTTCGGCGTTCATCACGGCCTTCGTCAAGGAGTACGGCTGCACGCCGGGCCGCTACGGCTCGGCCGGGTAGGCGCCCGTCAGGGGAGCAGGGCGCGGGCCAGCGCGTTGCCCTCCCCCGGCGCCACCGGCTCCTTGAGGAACACCGGCCCCTGGGACATGAACCGCGGCCGTGTCCCCCGATGCTCGTCGGCGGCGTGCACGGTCAGCGGATGGACCAGGTACATGTCCCCGGGCAGGCCCGTCGCGTACGCCTCCGGGCGGCCGGCGGACGCCTCGGCCAGCAGCGGACCGGCCTCGAACGGATCGAGCGTCCGCTCGCCCAGCGCGCGGGCGGCGTCACGGTGCGAGCCGATCCTGATCCGGGTCGGCGCGTCGTCCTCGCCCACCTCCGACAGCAGCACGAGCAGCAGCATCGTCCCCGGCCGCCCCGACACCGCCCACGAACCGTCGGGCATCGCCACGGACGCGTCGATGTGCCAGCCCCGGTCGTCGGCCTCCGCCTTGCCGGGGAAGCGGATCGGCATGTTGCCGAGCGCGGCGCGCGGCACCCAGCCGCCGACGCCGGCGATCTCGTCCAGCGCCTGCCGCAGCCTGGGGCTGCGCATCATCTCGCCGAACGGGCCCGCGCCGGTCACGTCGGCGGCCCACACCACGGGCTCACGCCAGCCGTCCGGCTCGTCGGGCGACAGGCCGATCTGCCGCCACACCAGCGCCCTGGCGGCGTCACCCACCTCGCGGGGCACGGCCGCCTCCAGCTTGGCGAAGCCTTCGGCGACGAACCGGTCAGTGTCCACGATCTTCATGCGAGCCACCATAACGACGCCGTCCAGCGGTTTTCAGGACACCTTGGCCGAGGGCGCCGTCCAGGTGTTGCACGCCCGGGGGTCCTTGGCGCGGCGGCCCCTGTCGAGCCAGGCGGCGATGGTGCGGCCCTTGCCGTGGCTGCGCACCTTGAACTGCTCGTCGCCGCTCGCCCGGGTGATCCTCATGAGCTCGTCCCAGTCCCGCGACGTACGGTCCAGCGAGGTCCAGACGCTGCCGACGAAGACCCCGCCCAGGCACTCGGCCTGCAGCTCGACGCGGCGGAGCTGCTCGTACAGCTCCTTCTTGTTCCGGTACGGGTGACGCTGGTAGGCCCGCTCGATCCCGGTGAGCAGCTGCACGTGGTGGCCGTACTCGTGGGCGGCCAGGTTGAAGAGGTACAGGTCCGACGGGTCGTCGAGCAGGTTGTCGTCCAGCAGTACGAGGAAGCGCCGCTCCTGGGGACAGTAGACCGCCGCGGCCTCGCCCCAGGATGCCTGACAGAACCTCCTGGGCTTGGTGACGAACCCGATCCTGGCCTTGCGGAAAGGGAGGCGGGCTCGCTTGAAGTAGGCGCCCCAGGCGGTGTTCAGGCAGTCCAGCGCCGTGGTCAGGTAGCGCTTGGCGGCCTCGACGTCGCCCGGCTGGACCTCCTCCTCCGGGCACGAGCTCGTCTGCAGCTCGCCGGCGCGGTAGAGCTTGTTCGCGGTCAGGTCGCGATCGCGGATGGGGTACGGGGCCGCGTGGGCGGTTCCGGACAAGCAGGCGGTTCCGGATAACAGGAGCGCGCAGGCCGCCGCGGCGGCCGTCAGGGGGGCGAGACGCATGACGGGATCATAGGCAGGGGCCCGCCCGCCGCGCGCGGGCCGTCCGGCCCCCGCCGCCTGACCTCAGCCGGTCCGGCCGCCGAACGAGCGGCGGTAGGCGGCCGGCGTGGTGCGCACCAGGGCGTGGAACCTCCTGCGGAGGTTGGCGGCCGAGGACAGGCCGACCCTGACCGCGATCGTCTCCACCGGCAGGTCGGTCTCCTCCAGGAGCGTGCGGGCGGCGGCGACGCGCTGCTGGAGCAGCCATCGGCCGGGGGTGACGCCGAGCTGGCCGGCGAAGCGGCGGGCGAGCGTGCGCGGGGAGACCCCGGCCCGAGCTGCGAGGTCCTCGACGCCGAGGGGCTGGTGCAGCCGTTCGAGTGCCCAGTCGAGCACCTGGGCCAGCGACTGCGACGGGCGGCCGGCGGCGGGGGCCGCGTACTGGAGCTGGCCGCCCTCCCTGTGCGGCGGCATGACCATGTGCCGGGCGACCCGCGCCGCGTGCGCGGCGCCGTGGTCGGCGCGCGTCAGGTGCAGGCACAGGTCGATGCCCGCGGCGGTGCCGGCGCTGGTGGCGACGTCGCCCAGGTCGATGTAGAGCGTGTCGGGCTCGACCCGCACGTCGGGGAAACGGGCGGCCAGCTCGGCCGCCATCCGCCAGTGGGTGGTCGCCCTGCGGTCGCGCAGCAGCCCGGCCTCGGCGAGGAGGAAGGAGCCGGAGCAGATGGCGACAATCCTGGCGCCGCGCCGGTGCGCCCGCAGGACCGCGTCGATCACGGCGGGCGAGGCGGGCCCCTCGGGACGCTGCCAGCCGGGGACGACGACCGTGTCCGCGCTCTCCAGCGCCTCCAGCCCGCTGCGGACGACCATGTCGTAGCCCGCCAGCGTCGGCACCACGCCCGGACGCTCCGCGCACACCTCGAAGCCGTACCGAGCGGGCAGTCCCGGCCGGCGCAGGCCGAAGACCTCGGCGGCGCAGGCCAGCTCGAACGTGGACTGCGGCGGCAGCACCAGCGCCACCACCTGATGAACCGTCATGGCAGGAAAGTACCTGAAAGCGTCATTCCTGACACTGGGCCGTGAACGGCGCCGGCGGTCACGATGGGGCCCATGACGAGAGAGCCCGATGATGTCGAGATCCTGAACGTGGACGAGGTCGAGCCGGTCGAGGTGGTGCCCGGGATCATCCTTCGCCGCCTGCCGGCCACGCGGTGGGCGCGCGGGTGGATGTACGACTTCGCTCCGGGGACCGAGTGGCCGGAGGTCGACGTGCACGAGGGAGAGGAACGCTATTTCGTGATCTCAGGGGAGTTCATCGACCGGGGACGGCGGCTCGGGCCGGGCAGCTACGTGGTGTTCGCGCCCGGCAGCACGCACCGCCCGCGCACCGAGACCGGGGCTCGCATGCTCGGCATCAGCATCCTCACCGGCTGACCGACGCGCGACCCCGTCGGCGGCGGCCTCCGGCTGGTACGTTGCCCGGCGGGGCGGACGGCTCGGGACGGAGGACATCATGCGCTTCGGGGTGCTGGGGCCGCTGACCGTGTGGACCGACCACGGCGACCCGGTCTCGATCCGGGGACGCATGGTGCGGGCGCTGCTGGCCGACCTGCTCGTCCACGAGGGACGTCCGGTGTCGGCCGACCGGCTGGTGGAGGACCTGTGGGGTGCGAAGCCGCCGGCCGACCCCACGGCCGCCCTGCACGTGCGGGTCTCGCAGCTGCGCCGGGCGCTGGCCGCGGCCGAGCCGGAAGCCCGCCACCTGGTGGTGTCCCAGCCTCCCGGGTACGCGCTGCGGCCCGCGCCCGACGCC
>NZ_JAPNNL010000031.1 GCF_027620315.1 Nonomuraea corallina
GTAGTCGACGGGGCGGCGCGGCTGCGCGGCAGTGGTCCCCGTGACGGCCTGGCTGGTGGTGGCGGCCATGACGGCCCCCTTTCGGAAGGATTCGCCTTCTCTGTGTCGCCTCAAGCACATCGTGTCCGCGGTTCTGGCAGCAGTGCCGTACGGCCTCAGGCGGCGGGACCTTGGTCCCCGCGCCCGAGGCACGGGGGTCACGAGTCGTGGACCACGGCGACGGGGCAGGGCGCGCGGTGCACCATGGCCTGGCCGACGGAGCCGAGCAGCAGGCCGCGGACCTCGCCCAGCCCGCGCGCGCCGACCACCAGCAGGCGGGCCTTGCGGGCCGCCTCCAGCAGCGCCCGGCGTGCGGGCTCGTCCACGAGCTCGACCTCGGCGCGGAGTCCGGGGAAGGCGTGGTCCAGGCGGTTCAGCTCGTCCCTGGCCGACCCCTGGGCCTGGACGCGCAGCTCGTCCATGTCGGCGTCGCCCGCGCGTTCGCGCCGGGCGATCACCACGTGGACCGGGCTGTCCAGCCGGTGCGCCTGCGCGGCCGCGAAACTGAGGGCGGCCACGGAGGCCGGCGAGCCGTCGAAGCCGACCACGACCTCGCGGGCGTCGCGTTCCTCGGCGTCGCCGCGCATCACGATCACCGGGCAGCGGGCGTGGGCGGCGACGTGGCCGCTCACCGAGCCCACCGCCATGCCGCGCAGCGTGCCGTATCCCCTGGCGCCCACCACGATCAACGCGGCGGTCCCGGACAGCTCGACCAGGAGGTCGGCCGCCGAGCCGCGGTCGGTCAGCGAGTTCACGGGCAGGTGGGGATGGCGGCGTGCGGCCCAGGCGGCCGCGGCCTTGACCAGCCGCCGGGCGGGGCGCTGGACGAGGCCGAGCGGCACCAGCTCGCCGGGCCACTCGTGGTGCGGCCAGTCCCACGCGTGGCACACGGTCAGCGGCAGCCCTCTGCCCTCGGCCTCGTCGGCGGCCCAGCGCAGGGCCTCCCGTGCCGACGGCGAACCGTCGTAGCCGACCACCACGCCGAGCTCGTCCTCGTTCATCATCGCCTCCGGCTCTCGATCTCCTTTCACGTTCTCCCGGCGGACCGGGGTCGTTCAGGGGCGTTCTCCTCGCGCTGCCGGGACCTTGGTCCTCTCGGGCCGGATCAGGGACCTAACACGTCCGATTTATGGATATTGAGGTGCAAAACGCCACTTTGTGGGGAGTAGACGGGCCTGCGTGATTCTGATGAGCCGGAGGTGATGGTCGTGGAAGGAGACGGGGATCACGGAGCCGCGGCGCCCGCCACCCGGCCTCCCGCCTGCCCGGTCCGTTTCCTGAGGAGACCGTGATGTGTGGACTGAGCGGAGAGATGCGCTTCGACGGGGCCGAGGCGGACCTGGGAGCCGTCGGCCGGATGACCGACACGATGCACGAGCGCGGCCCTGACGGGTCGGGGCTGTGGTCATCGGGGCCGGTCGCGCTGGGCCACCGCCGCCTGAAGATCATCGACCTGTCGGAGAAGGCCGCCCAGCCGATGGTGGACGACGAGCTGGGCCTGACGGTGGTGTTCAACGGCTGCCTGTACAACTACGGCGAGCTGCGGGAGGAACTGCGCGCCGCGGGCTACCGCTTCTCCTCCACCTCCGACACCGAAGTCCTGGTGAAGGCGTTCCACCGGTGGGGGCCCGGGTGCGTCACCCGTTTCAAGGGCATGTTCGCCTTCGCCGTGTGCGAACGCGACACGGGCCGGCTCGTCCTGGGGCGCGACCGGCTCGGCATCAAGCCGCTGTACGTGGCCGAGGACGGCCGGCGGCTGCGGTTCGCCTCCACGCTCCCGGCCCTGCTGGCCGCGGGCGAGGTGGACACCGGCATCGACCCGGTGGCGCTGCACCACTACATGACCTTCCACTCGCTGGTCCCCGGTGAGCGCACGATCCTGGCGGGCGTGCGCAAGCTTCCCGCCGCCACGGTACGGGTGATCGAACCGGACGGCACGAGCACCGAGCACCGCTACTGGGATCCGCCGTACACCCGCGGCGCGCTGCCCGAGCACGCGGGACTGCGCGCCGGGGAGTGGCGCGAGGCCGTCCTGGACGGGCTGCGCGCGGCGGTGCGCAGGAGGATGGTGGCCGACGTGCCGGTGGGCGTGCTGCTGTCCGGCGGCCTGGACTCCAGCCTGATCGTGGCGCTGCTGGCCGAGCAGGGGCAGGACGGGCTGGCCACGTTCAGCATCGGCTTCGAGCCGGCCGGCGGCGAGAAGGGCGACGAGTTCGCCTACTCCGACCGGATCGCCCAGCGGTTCGGCACCGACCACCACCGCATCCGCATCCCGGACGCGCGCCTGCTGGACGGGCTGGAGGACGCGGTGCGGGCGATGAGCGAGCCGATGGTCAGCCACGACTGCGTCGCCTTCTACCTGCTGTCGCAGGAGGTCTCCAAGCACGTCAAGGTCGTGCAGTCGGGCCAGGGGGCCGACGAGGTGTTCGCGGGCTACAGCTGGTTCCCGCCGCTGGCCGGGGTGCCGCGCGAGCGGGCCGCCGACGTCTACGCCCGCGAGTTCTTCGACCGGCCGCACGAGGAGCTGGCCGCGATCCTGCCGCCCGGCCGCGTGCCGGAGCACGACGTCAGCGGCGCGTTCGTGCGCGACCACCTGGCCAGGCCCGGCGCCGACACGGCGCTGGACGCCGTGCTGCGCCTGGAGACGACCGCCATGCTGGTGGACGATCCGGTCAAGCGGGTGGACAACATGACGATGGCTCACGGACTGGAGGCGCGCACCCCGTTCCTGGACCACGAACTGGTCGAGCTGGCCGCGGCCTGCCCCGCCGAGCTCAAACTGGCCCACGGCGGCAAGGGCGTGCTCAAGGACGCCGCCCGGCGGCTGCTCCCGGCCGACGTCATCGACCGGCCCAAGGGCTACTTCCCCGTGCCGGCCATCCGCCACGTCGACGGGGCCCTGCTGGACCTCGTACGCGACGCGCTGACCAGCCGGGCGGCCCGCGAGCGCGCCCTGTTCCGTCAGGACTACGTGGACCGGCTGCTCGCCGACCCCGAGCGGGACCGGGCCACGACCGGCGTGAACACCCTGTGGCAGCTTGGCCTGCTGGAGCTTTGGCTGCAGACTCATCACCTGTGATGCCGATCGCCGACCTGCCGGGCCCGTCCGTGGCCGATCGCCTGCTGGGCGGTCCGTCGTACCTGCCGGCGACGGCGAGCCTGACCGCCTGGACGTGCCGGTCCCCCGCGCTGGCGCCCGACGACAGCGCGGTGGCCTTCGTCAGCGACCAGGACGGCTCGCCCCGGGTGTGGATCCAGCCGCTGCGGGGCGACGGCGAGGCGTGGGCCGTCGACACCGGGCCGCAGCCGGTCGTCGACGTCAGCTGGGCGCCGACCGGGACGCACCTGGCCGTGCTGGTCGCGCCGGGCGGCGGCGAGCACACCCAGGTGTGGACCGTCCAGCCGCACGGCGGCGACCTGCGCCTGCTCGCCGCGCCCGACGGCGGCTCGGCGTCGCTGGTGCGCTGGACGGGCCGGGGTGAGACGCTCCTGGTCACCGAGACGTCGTCCGACGGCATGGCCAGGGCCGTGCTCGTCGACGAGGCCACCGGCGCTCGGCAGGTCATCGCGGCCGGCCCGCTGCTGCGGCCGGTGGCCATCAGCCGCGACCACATGCGGATGCTGCTGCGCCGGGGGCCGCGGGGCCGGCGTCGCATGTACGCGGTCGACCTGGTCTCCGAGGCGCTCGGCGCGCACAGGCCCAGCGGCGAACGGCCGCTCCTGCCCGGCCTGCCCGGATCCACCGAGGACGGGGCCCTGTCCCCCGACGGCTCCGTCGCGTACCTGGTGTCGGACGCGGGCCGCGACCGGGCCGCGCTGCTGGCCGTACGGGACGGCGCCGAGGCCGTCGTCCTGGCCGAGCGGCCGGACGCCGAGCTGGACCGGTTCGCGCTGAGCGCCGACGGACGCCGCGCGCTGCTGGTGTGGAACGCGCACGGCCGCTCCGAACTGGACCTCCTGGAGACGCGGAGCGGGAAGCTCCGCCCGCTTCCGCCGCCGCCCGCCGACGTGGTCACCTCGGCCCGGATCAGCTGGGACGGCACCCTGGCCGCGCTCGCCGCGGAGAGCCCGCAGGAGCCCTCGCACGTGCTGCTGTGCGAGCTGGACCGGGGCGGCTACCGGCGGGCCGCGGGCGCGGGCCGGCTGCCCACCGCGGCCGGGGCCGAACTGGTGCGCTTCTCCGCCCGCGACGGCCTGGAGCTGGCGGCCTGGCTCTACCGGCCGCCGCACGCGCAGGGGCCCGCGCCGTACGCGCTGTTCCTGCACGGCGGCCCGGAGGACCAGGAGCGGCCCGCCTTCAACCCTCTCTACCAGAACCTGCTCACGGCCGGGATCGGCGTGCTGGCCCCGAACGTGCGCGGCTCCGGCGGGTACGGACGCGCCTTCCGCGAGGCCGACGACCGGGAGAACCGCTTCCGCGCGGTCGACGACGTGGCCGACTGCGCGGCCGAGCTGGTGCGCCAGGGCCTCGCGCACCCGTCCAGGCTGGCCTGCATGGGCTGGTCGTACGGCGGCTACCTGACCCTGGCCGCGCTCGTCACCTACCCGCTCGTCTTCCGGGCGGGCGTGGTGGTGAGCGGCATCGCCGACTTCGAGACCTTCTACGAGCGCACCGAGCCGTGGATCGCGGCGGCGGCGGTCAGCGAGTACGGCCACCCCGAGGCCGACCGTGAGCTGCTGCGCGCCCTGTCACCGCTGCGCGCCCTGGACCGGCTGGCCGCGCCCCTGCTGGTGGTGCACGGGGCGCGGGACAGCAACGTGCCGCTGTACGAGGCCGAGCAGCTGATCAGCGCGGCCACGGCCCGCGGCCTGCCCTGCGACCACCTCCTCTTCGACGACGAGGGTCACGAGTTCCGGCAGGTCGCCAACAGGATCAGCTTCGTCACCAGGGTGGCGGGCTGGCTCGCGGACCGCCTGCACGCCTGACCGCCCCGGCTCACATGGCGCCGGGGAAGTGGGCGTAGTAGCCGCCCACCTCGTCGCGGCGCTCCTCGTCCAGGGGACCGGACGGGTGGAACCTCGGCGCGTCCTTGATCTCCTGCTTGGTACGGTTGATGAAGATCTTGTGCTGATCGTGGTCGATGCGGGAGACCGTGCCGGCGGGCAGCAGGACCTCCTTGCCGAAGATCCACGGGCCGGTGTCGACGACGAGGTAGTTGTTGCCGACGTCGTTGTTCTCCGCGCTCACCGAGCCGACATGGCCGTCGGTCGCCTCCACCTTGTAACCGACGAGTTCGATCGACTCGCTCACCCCGGCCTCTTCGCGGTACTCCCATACGTTCTCGATCGACATGGGTAGCCCTCCTCCGGATCGGTGTCCGCTTTCCCGTACCCAGGCATCCGCGCTGGTCACACGCGGCGAACGGTCCGGTGCGGCCCTGCCGCGTTGCGGGCGGTCCGGCGAGCGTGCCTAGGATCATCCATGCCTCCCCTCACGCTCGCGCGCCAGCACGCCCGTACGGCCCGGTTCACGTTCGGCGTCCCCAGGGACTTCACGGTCTCGCCGGACGGCGCCCGGGTGGTGTTCCTGCGGTCCTCGGCCGGCGACGACCCGGTCAACCGGCTGTGGACGCTGAGCGTGGCCACGGGCGGCGAGCGGCTGCTCGTCGACCCCGGCGCCCCGTCGGGCGGGGCGTTGCCGGCGGCGGAGCGGGCCCGCAGGGAACGCACCCGCGAACGGGCGGGCGGCATCGTCGCCTACGCCACCGACGCCGCCGTCACCAGGGCGGTCTACGCGCTCGACGGCGCGCTGCACACCGTCGACCTGCTGACCGGCGAGGTCACCGCGCTCGGCACGACCGGCTCCGACCCGCGGCTCGACCCCGCCGGGGAGCACGTCGCCCATGTGTCCGGCGGCGCCCTGCACGTCGACGGCGAGCCGTTGCTGACGCCCGACGGTCCCGGCGTGACGTGGGGGCTGCCCGAACACGTGGCGGCCGAGTCGATGGGCCGGCACCGGGGCTACTGGTGGGCGCCCGACGGGACCCGCCTGCTGGTGGCGCGGGTGGACGACTCCCGGGTGAGCACCTGGCACCTGCCCGAACCCGCCGATCCGGGCCGGCCGCCCGCGGTCATGGCCTACCCGGCGGCCGGCACCGACAACGCCGACGTGACGCTCTGGCTCACCACCCTGGCGGGCGAGCGCACCGAGGTGGTCTGGGACCGGGCGGCGTTCGAGTACGTCGCGGCGGTGTCGTGGACCGGGCGGCGGCCGCTGATCCTGGTGCAGAGCCGCGACCAGCGCACCACCCGTGTCCTGGAGGCGGACCCCGGCACGGGCGCCACCACGCCGCTGCGCGAGGACACCGACGACGCCTGGCTGCAGCTGGTGCCCGGCGTCCCCGCCCGCACGGCGAGCGGCGAGCTGGTCTGGACGGTGGACCGCGACGACACCCGGAGGCTGATGGTCGGCGACGACCTGGTCACGCCGCCGGGGCTGCAGGTGCTGCGGATCTTGGCGGTGGACGGCGACACCGTGCTCGCGCTGTGCTGCGACGAGCCGACCGAACGCCACCTGTTCCGCTACTCCAGGGCCGAAGGGCTGGTCAGGGTCACCTCCGAGCCGGGGGTGCACACGGGGACGCGCGGCGGGGGCGTGACCGTGGTCGTCACCCGCACGCTGGAGGAGCACGGGGTCCGCGTCACGGTCGCCGGCGAGGGGACCGCCGTCCCGATCGCCTCGAACGGCGCGACCCCGGTCGTGCGCCCGCGGGTCGAGCTGACGTCGCTGGGCGAACGGGAGCTGCGCGGCGCGGTGGTGTTCCCGACCGGGCACGTGCCGGGCTCCCGGCGGCTGCCGGTCCTGCTCAGCCCGTACGCCGGGCCGGGCGGCGCGCTGGTGCTGCGCGGGCTCGACGACTACGCGGTGCCGCAGTGGTTCGCCGACCAGGGCTTCGCCGTGCTGGTCGTCGACGGGCGCGGCACCCCGGGCCGCGGACCGGCCTGGGAACGCGCCGTCCACCTCGACAAGCTGAGCGCGGCGCTGCGGGACCAGGCCGACGCGCTGCGCGCCGCCGCCGGCCGCTTCCCCGACCTGGACCTGGACCGGGTGGCGATCCGCGGCTGGTCGTACGGCGGCTATCTGGCGGCCGCGGCCGTCCTGCGCCACCCCGAGGTCTTCCACGCCGCCGTCGCGGGCGCGCCGGTCACCGACGCCCGCCTGTACGACACCCACTGGCAGGAGCGGTTCCTCGGCCATCCCGACGAGCATCCCGAGGCCTACGACCGCAGCTCCATCGTGGCCGACGCCCCGAACCTGCGCCGCCCGCTCATGCTCGTGCACGGCCTGGCGGACGACAACGTCTTCGCCGCGCACACGCTGAGGCTGTCCGCCGCGCTGCTGGCCGCGGGACGCCCCCACACCGTGCTGCCGCTGTCGGGGGTCACGCACATGACCTCGCGGGAGGAGGTCGCCGAGAACCTGCTCCTGCTCGAACTCGACTTCCTGCGCCGCGCCCTCTCCTGATCGGGTCGGCCGGTCCCCGGCCGGAGCGCGGGGACCGGCGGGGGCCGCTCAGGTACGGGCGGCGGGCAGCAGCTCCTCCAGCGGGACGTAGGGATCGGTCAGGCCGAAGCCGGCGGGGCCGAAGCACGCCAGCGCGTCCGGGGTCCGCATGATCGGCGGGGTGGAGATGGCGTACACGGTCAGGCGCTGGCCGTACGCGAGCGACTCGGTGGGGACGGGCGCGCCGGTCTCGGTGGCGAGGGTGCAGATGAGGTCGGGGACGATGGCGAGCACCCGGCCGTCGCGGCGGGCGACGAGGTGCTCGTTCTGGAAGGTGAGCTCCAGGACGTCGTCGGAGTCGATCGCCCGCAGCACCGCCCTGCCCCGGGCGAAGCCGTCGACGGTGCGGCGCTCGACGTCGGTGACCTTGCCGCGGAACAGCACCACGCCCAGGCTGTAGAGGGTGCCGGCGAGCATGGCGGTCAGCGCGTCGAAGGGGTCGGCGTGGGCGGCGCGGGCCTCGCGCAGGGTGCGGCCGATGTCGCGGCAGAGCGACAGCGTGCCGTGCACGGAGGTGCGCCGGACCTCGGCGCTGTCCATGGGGTAGTCGCTGATGTACGAGGCGCCGCCCATCTGGACGGTCAGCGCTCTGGCGAGCTGTTCCATGCGTTTGTTGTCGCCGGCGGTGATGACGCAGACGTCGCCGTGGTCGGAGGCGATGGCCATGGGCGAGCCGGACACGCCGAGCACGCCGAAGGTCTGCATCTGCAGTTCGGGGAAGGCGCGGCCCATGCCGTCGGCGTCGACGACGGGCAGGCCGAGCTGGGCGCCGAGCATGAGCGGGATCATGCTGTTGAGCCCGCCGCACTCGGTCGGCATGACGGCGTGCGCCCGGCGGCCCAGGTGCTCCTCCAGGGCGCGGAAGGCGGCCACGTTGCCGCCGCCCGAGGGCAGCTTCTCCACGAACACCGTCGGCGCGCCCATCATCGAGGAGGGCAGCACGAGCGCGCCGTCGGGCAGCTCGCCGGCGTCGATGATGTGCACGCGGCGACCGGCCGCCATCTCCCGCTCGACGAGGAGCCGGCCGATGTACGGGTCGCCGCCGCCACCGGTGCCCAGCACCGCGGCGCCCTCGGCCAGGTCGTGCAGGTCTCGCAGGGTCAGGTCGTAGCCCATTGCGGAGCCTCCTCCGGGGTACGGGCGCGGCCCAGGTCCAGGTCGCCGACGGCGCGCACGATGACGCGGACGGCGTTGCCCGGCAGGTAGTTGACGTGGATCTCGTCGACGTGGACGATCTCGACGCTGGACGGCACCGCCCCCGCCGAGACGGCCAGGTCGGTCGCCTCCGCGCGGGCCTGGTCCAGGACGTCGTCGCGGCTCTGCTGGGAGCCGATGAGGAACAGGCGGTCCACCTCGCCGCCGATCTGCCCGATGGCGGCGCCGATGGCGTTGGCGACGCCGTGGTGGCCGGGGATGCGGACCTCGGGCACGCCGGGCAGGTCGGGCGGCATGAGGATGCCGCCGCCGCCGACGATGACGACGGGCAGCGGGTCGGCGCTCAGCCGCATCTGGTCGACCAGGCCGGCCACCCGCTCGGCCATCCACGCCGTACCCCTCCTGACCAGGTCGCGGTCCAGATGGCGGACCAGCGAGCGGTCGCCGAGGTCGGCCAGCCCGGCGGCGACGGCCAGGTCGGTGGCGGTCAGGGTCCGGCCGCCGAAGACGAGCGCCTCCTCGGTCAGCCGGTAGCCGACCGAGGAAGGGCCGACCCGCGGGTCCGGCCCCGGGGTGACGCGGCTGCCGCCGCCCAGGCCGATGGAGATCACGTCCGGCATGCGGAAGTTGGTGCGCACGCCCGCGAGGTCCACGTCGGTGCCGGCCTGGCGGGGGTAGCCGCCGGTCAGCACGCCGACGTCGGTGGTGGTGCCGCCGATGTCGACCACCGCGGCGTCGGCCAGGCCGGCCAGGAACGCCGCCCCGCGCATGCTGTTGGTGGGGCCGCTGGCGAACGTCCTGACGGGGTAGCTGCGGGTGTGCTCGGCGTCCATGAGGGTGCCGTCGTTCTGCGACAGGAACAGCGGGGCGCGCACCCCGACGGTGTCCAGCGCGGCGGCGAAGGCGTCGACGATCTCGTCGGCCAGGTCGAGCAGGCAGGCGTTGACGATGGTGGCGTTCTCCCGTTCCAGCATGCGGATGCGGCCGATCTGGTGGGAGAGGCTGACGCGCAGGTGGGGCAGTTCGGCGCGCAGGATGTCGGCGGCGGCCAGCTCGGCCTCGGCGGTGACGGGAGAGAAGACGGAGCTGATCGCCACGGTGGTGATGTCGTGCGCCGCCAGGTCGGCGGCGACCCGTTTGAGCTCGCCGGGGTCGAGCGGGGAGATGGGCCGGCCGTCGAACTCGTGGCCGCCGTGGCACAGGCGCACCAGCGGGCGGACGGCGTCGACCAGTTCGGCCGGCCAGGCGGTGGTGGGCGGCAGCGCGGCGGTGGCGGGCAGCGCGAGCCGTACGACGCCGGTACGGGCCAGGCGGCTGCGGGTGACGAGGGCGTTGGTGAAGTGGGTGGTGCCGATCATGACGGCGGACACCCGGCCGCGGTCGAGGCGGCTGCGCTCCAGCAGCGTCGACAGCGCGGTGACGATGCCGCCGGTGACGTCGGCCGTCGTCGCCGTCTTGATCTCGGCCATCACGTTCATGTCCTGGTCGAGGAGGACGGCGTCGGTGTGGGTGCCGCCCACGTCGATCCCGATGCGCACGGTCCGGCGCTCCTGTCCGGGGGTACGGGTCATGGCGCCGAGGGCCGGGCCGTACCGGTCAGGCCGAGCCTGCCGGCGACCGCGTACAGGACGAAGGCCGCCATCAGGGCGTTGAGCGCCGGGATGCCCCAGGTGACGAAGTGGCCGATGAGGGCGGCGGCGGCCCAGACGACGAGCGCGGCCGGGATCCACGCGGGCGCGTGGGCGGGCAGCTCGCCGCGTTCGCGGGAGGCGTCGAGGTCGGCGCGCCAGGTGCGCACCACGTAGTACTCGGCGACCATGATGCCGGCGATGGGCGGGATGGCCACCCCCAGCAGGACCAGGAAGTCCACCAGGTGGTCGGCCATGCCGAGGGCGGCCAGCGCGGTGCCGACGACGCCGAGCGCCACGGTCACGGCGGCGCGACCGGCCCGCAGGCCGAAGGCGGTGTGCAGGGTGTTGGTGACGCCCAGGCTGGCGGCGTAGAGGTTCCAGTCGTTGACCTTCGCGGTGGCGGTGATCAGGACGAGCACGCCGACGGTGCCGGAGGTGGTGGTGACGATGGTGACGACGTCGCCGGTGCGCAGGGCGTGCGCGAGCAGGACGCCGACCAGGGCCAGGACGTACTCGCCGAGGGAGATGCCGAGGACGGTCTGCTTGACCACGTCGGCGGCGTTGCGGTTGAACCGGCACATGTCAGGCGAGATCACGGCGCCGACGATGAACCCGCCGGCGACCAGGGTGGCGCCCTGGGCCAGGCTCATCGCCGGCCCCGCCGGCTGGGAGGCGATCAGCTCGCCGAGCGGCCGCTGCGCCAGCTCCACGCCGATGGCCCAGCCCGCCAGCGCCAGGAAGGCCGGGACGGTGATCCAGGCGGTCCAGGCCATGCCCGCGAAGCCGTGCACGACGATCGCGGTGATCGCCAGGCCGCCGGCGATGGCCCAGATCCACGCCGGTGAGCCGCCGAGCAGGGAGGAGACGCCCTGGGCGAGCACCGCGGTCTGCACCCCGAACCAGCCCAGCAGGCAGATCGCGATCACCAGGCCGACCAGGCCGGAGCCGTACCGCCCGAACCCGGCCCAGCGGGCCAGCAGGCTGGTGGACAGGCCCTCGCGCATGCCGGCGATGCCCAGCGCGATGGCGACGACCTCGAGGATGGCGGCGCCCAGGGTGACGGCGAGGACGGCCTGCCAGAAGGTCATGCCCATGCCGAGGGTGGCGCCGAGCAGGAACTGCGACAGCGCCGACAGCAGGCCGAACCGCTGGACGGCGATGGTGGTCCAGCCGTAGCGGGCGGAGGTGGGGACGCGTTCGAGCGCGTAGTCGTCGCGGGCCAGTCCGGTGTCATCAGGTAAGCCGACGGAAGCGGGGGGTTGCGCCATCGTTCGTCCTTTTTCGCTGGTGATGATCTACCTGCGGACAAACGCGACGTTAAAGAACGGAAGGGCCCACATCAAGGTCATCCGGCCGGATTCCTGCGACGGCGGGGCCCGCCGGCCGGATGCCGGCGGGTCACGGTGGAGGCCGTCAGCCGAGCGGGACGACCTCCTCCGAGGTGAGGGTGGCGTAGAAGCAGCCCGTGGTGGGCAGGCTGGTCGCCGCCGGCGGCGTCACGCCGTCGTAGAGGGCCAGCAGGTAGTTCTGCGGGCACCGGCGGGTGCTGCCGGTGCGGATGCCGAAGTGCAGGTGCGGGCCGGTCGAGTTGCCGGTGTTGCCGGTCATCCCGATCAGCTGCCCGGCGCCGACCGCCGCGCCGTTGCCGACCGACCACGACGAGAAGTGGCAGTAGGTGTAGACGGCCCCGTCGGTCCCGGTCAGGTTGATGCCGCGCCCGCACGAGCTGTCGTCGATGACCGTCACCGTGCCGGCGCGCACCGCGTACGCCGGGGTGCCGGTGCCGACCGGCAGGTCGATGGCGGGATAGTCGTGGTGCGGGTCGTCGTACTCGCTGCGCGGCAGCGCGGTCCGCGGCAGGGGCAGCGCGTGCGAGACCGCCCCGGTCGAGGAGGTGATCCGGACCGCGTCGGCGACGACGTAGCCCGGCTGACTGGTCCAGCGGCTGACGCCGACCACGTTGTAGTCGCCGGCCGCCAGGGTGAACGTGCCGATGCCGACCCAGCGGCCGCCGTTGGCGCGCTGGTCGACGGCCACGCTGCGGACGCCGCCCGTGGTCGCCACCATGAACGGGGTGGCGCTGTTGTAGCCGGGGTCGGCCGGGTACCAGACCTCGACCAGGTGGGCCCCGGCCTCGGCGATGGACGCCTTGAACCAGGCGGCGTCGCTCACGGCGGTGTTCGGGGTGGCGAACCGGTAGTCCCCGCCGTGCCGCTGCGTGGACCAGGCCGACGTGCCCCAGTCGGCACTGGCGGCGAAACGGCCGGCGGTCGCGTTGTCGACGGTGGTGGTCGCGGCCGCGGCGGGCTGCGCGGGCCCGGTCAGGACCAGGGAGGCGGCCACGACGGCGGATAACCAACGACTGATGATCTTCACGACGGTTCCCTTGGGGGGTTGAGGGATTGACGAGTGAAGGTATTCAACCAACAAGTACGTGTCAGTGAAAGATATCTACATCGATCGGTTCTCCCGGCCCAGGTCAGCAGCCGTAGCGAACCGCTAGACCGTGGCCGGCACGCGGCGCATGGCGCGTGCCCGCCAGATCGGGTACGCGATCGCCGTCACCACGAAGAACAGCGGCGCCGGGTGGCCGAACACGAAAAAGGCGAGCAGGACGTCGGCCACGGGCACCAGTAACACGAAGAAGGGCAGCCAGCCGGGAGGCGTGACCGTCCGGGGCCGCGCCTCCGCCCAGGGGGTGCGTCTCCAGGGTTTGGCCACCGACAGCCACGCCTGGAAGGCCACGGCCGAGGCCATCAGCAGGGTGGCGCCGAGCAGGACCGGGTCGGCGTCGCGGGTGCCGTCGGAGAGCGCCGACAGCCTGGGGCCGAGCAGGAAGATCCCCGCGTACAGCTGGGCCAGCGTGACGACGAGCTTGATCAGCACCCACCAGTAGCGGAAGTAGCCCCACTTGGTCATCGCGGACAGCATGAGGCCGGTGAAGGCCGAGGCGTTGGCGAAGTGCAGCAGCACCTGGTTGTCGAGTAGATGCGCCATGCGATAGCCGGCGCCGTCCCCGGTGACGGAGCTGTAGGCGCCCAGGGCGAACAGGGCCAGCGCCTGGCTCATCCAGGACACGGAGGTCACCACATGCATCCACACGAGCAGGTGACGCGACGACGGCTTCACAGGCGCTCCTTATATGTAGATCTCCTACATGTAGAAAGTCTACTGATAAGCCAGGCGGAAGTGATCACCTCAACCCGGGGGGCGTTCGTCGACGACGGACTCCTCCGGACGGGCCCCCTTCACGTGCCGTCCATACGCTTTGCTACATTCAGTGATGAATCATGTACTCACAGTCACGGACGTCGAGATGGCCACGCGCGCACGCGTGGTTCGTCGTGCTGCTCGGCTTCCTCACGATCGCGCACCTGTGGTCCCACTCCGTGTACCCGCCCGGTGACCCGCACGCGATCGTGGAGGCGATCGCCGACAGCGCGCATCACGAGCACGAGGGGGGCCACGGCGGGCAGGCCCACTCCCACCTCTTCGTGACCGCCTCCGTGACCACCGTCGCCGACGACCCGGCCGAGTGGCCCGCGGCCGTCGACCCGCCCGCCGGCTCCGCGCCCGCGCGTGTCCGGGCTCCGCGCGGACGCGCGCCTCCGGACGACTATCGCGGACGGGCCGCGCTCACCCAGACACTCGAAGTGTGCCGCTGCTGAGGAGGACGTGCTCCCACGTCATCCACCGTCAGCGACCTGGCGCCGCGTGCGCCGAAATGAGTGATCAGCATGTCTTCGTCCATCAACGCCATGACCCCCTTGGTGGGTCAGACCCCTCTGTGCCGGATAGGGGCGCCCTTCGCGCCGTCGGGCCGGGGCTTCTGGGCCAAGCTCGAAGGCGCCAACCCCGGCGGGCTCAAGGACCGGGCGGCCCTGCACATCGTGGAACGGGCCCGCGCGCGCGGTGACCTGCGCCCCGGCGCCACGATCGTCGAGTCCACCTCCGGCACCTTCGGGCTGGGCCTGGCCCTGGCCGGGATCACCTACGGCCACCCGGTCACCGTGGTCACCGACCCCGGCATGGAAGCGATCATCCAGACCCTGCTCGGCTCGTACGGCGTACGGGTCGAGATGGTCACCCGGGCCCACCCGGACGGCGGCTGGCAGCAGGCGCGCCTGGACCGGGTGGCGCAGCTCCTGGCCGCCGAGCCCGGCTCGTACTGCCCCGGCCAGTACGACAACCCCGACAACGTCGAGGCCTACTCGGGCCTGGCCGACGAGCTGCACCGGCATCTCGGCCGCGTGGACGTGCTGGTGTGCAGCGTCGGCACCGGCGGCCACTCGGCCGGGGTCTCCCGGCGGCTGAGGCGGCGCGACCCGGCGCTACGCCTGGTCGGCGTGGACGCGGTCGGGTCGGCCATCTTCGGTCAGCCGGCCCGGTCCCGGCTGATGCGCGGGCTGGGCAGCAGCATCCACCCGCGCAACGTCGATCACGACGCCTTCGACGAGGTGCACTGGGTGGCGCCGCACGAGGCGGTGTGGGCCAGCCGGACCCTGGCGCAGACGCACTACGCGACCGGCGGATGGAGCGTCGGCGCGGTCAGCGTCGTCGCGGCCTGGTGCGCCAGGACCGCCCCGCCCGGCACCCGCGTCGTCGCGATCTTCCCGGACGGTCCCGCCCGCTACTACACGACCGTGTTCGACGACGCCTACTGCGCCGAGCACCGCCTGCTCGACCGGCCGCCGAACGACGAACCCGACGAGATCAAGGAACCGGGCGAGGCCGAGGTCACCCGATGGACGCGGATGGTGATGCGCTGATGTGGCGGCGCTTCATGTCGTTCGACCGCGGCGTACGGCTCCTCATGGTCAACCAGTTCGCCATCAACCTCGGCTTCTACATGCTGATGCCCTACCTCGCCGGGCACCTGTCCGGCGGGCTGCACCTCGCCGCCTGGGCGGTGGGGCTGGTGCTCGGCATGCGCAACCTCAGCCAGCAGGGGATGTTCCTGGTGGGCGGCACGCTCGCCGACCGGCTCGGCTACCGGCCCGTCATCATCGCGGGCTGCCTGCTCCGCACCGCGGGGTTCGGCCTGCTGGGGTTCGTGGACACGCTGCCCGCCCTGCTGGCCGCCTCCGCCATGACCGGATTCGCCGGGGCGCTGTTCAACCCGGCGGTCCGCGCGTACGTCGCGCACGGCGCCCAGGAGCGCAGGGTCGAGGCGTTCGCCCTGTTCAACGTCTTCTACCAGGCCGGGATCCTGCTCGGCCCGGTGATCGGCATGGCCCTGCTCGCGGCCGACTTCCGGCTCGTCTGCGTGGTGGCCGCGGGCGTCTTCGCGGCCCTCACCCTGCTCCAGGCGACCGCGCTGCCGCCGTGCCGCGACGAGACGCGGCGGCGGGAGGGCGTGCTGGCGGATTGGCGGGGCATCGCCACGAACCGGCGGTTCACCGCCTTCTCGCTGGCGATGATCGGCTCGTACGTCCTGTCCTTCCAGGTCTATCTGGCGCTGCCGCTGCACCTGGCCGACAGCCGGGCCGTCAGCGTGCTGTTCGTGCTGTCGGCGCTGGTGGCCCTGCTCGGCCAGCTGCGGGTGACCGACTGGGCGCGCCGTCGCTGGACGTCCGCGCAGGCCATCGCCCGCGGCCTCGCGCTGATGGCCCTGGCGTTCGTGCCGCTGATCCCGTACGCGGTCACGGGCGTGCCGGCGCCCACGGCGGTGGTGCTGGTCTGCGCGGTGCTGCTCTCGCTGGGCACGGTGCTGACCTACCCGTTCGAGATGGACACCGTCGTCGCCCTGTCGGGCGGGCACCGGGTGGCCACCCACTACGGCTTCTACAACACGGTCGCCGGGCTCGGCATCGCGGCGGGGAACCTGGCGGTGGGCCGGCTGCTCGACCTGGGGCCGGTCTGGGCCTGGACCGGGCTCGTCCTCACGGGGGCGGTGAGCACGCTGGCCGTCGTGAGGCTGGACCGGGGTCCGGGCGCGTACGGCCGGCGGTCCCGCGGACGGACGCGCCGCACCGCACCGGCCGGCACCCCACCCTGAACCGCACGGCCCGCCGGACGCGCCGCATCGACCGGTGCCCGGCTCTGAACCGGACGGTCCGCCGGACGCCCGCCGGCGGGCCGTCACGGCGGCCGGCCCACTCTTCCTCTTCGTCCTCGAAGATCTCCTCGGCGACCTCGGCCGCCACGTAGCCGCCGGCCAGGCCGGCCGCGCGAGCGCCTCCAGGACCCGCTGCTGGGAGGGCAGAGGCTCGACGGCGACCAGGTCCAGGTCGCCCTTGTCGACGGCCTTGGCGACGGCCTTGGCGATGGCCGGCTCGGTCCGCGCGCCCACCGACATGCCGGGCAGCCGCACGCCTCCGGCCTCGGTGATCGGCGTCTCCCACGGCACCGCGACCTCGAACCCGACCACGGTTCGTCTCTCCCTCTCGAAGATCGGTCGGCAGGTGTCAGCCGCCCGCCCAACGATCACCCTGAGGCGCGGGTTCCAGGAGACAGAGAACCATATCCCCGCAGGTAACGCGGGATGTCCCGGTCTGTTGGCGTACTTACTGGCGTGCGCCCCCCGGCGGGCCGGCCGCCGCCTTCAGACCGGCGCCGTCACCGGATCGGCGGCCCACGTGGTCACTGATCACGGAAACAGACGAGGTGGAATGAGCGCGCGGACGGGGTTCCGTCCGGGGCGAAGGTGTGCACCTCCATCTTGTTCGGGTCGGAGTTCAGCCCGACCGTGACCAGGCCGGGCTGAACAGGCTCCTGCATGGCGCTGCCGACGGTGGCGGCGAAGTTGGTCTTGGCCTCCCCCTGCAACGGCACTTTCCATCTGACGACGTATTTGTTCGTGCCGTCGAATTCGCAACCGTCCACGAGATAGCCGCGGACGACCGACCCATCGGCGTCGACGACACAGGCCAATCGTTTTTCGAATGCCATGATTTCGCTCCTAACCCGGGTTCGAATTCCCGGCGGGCCACGTACCCGGGCGACGAGGCGGTTAACCGAGGCCCGCCCGCAACCTTTCTTTGCCTCCTGTTGCGCGCCGTTTGGTCTTGGGGGCCGACGGCCAGGGCATCCTTCCTTCGGAATGCAGTCGAGCGCCCGGGCCCGAGAGGGGGCTGTCATGTCGAAGATTCGCTACGAGTCGGTGATGACCGCCGACCGAAATCTCAATCCCACAGAACACGAGGAATACGATTCGCCGTACACGATCCCCAACGATCGCTATGCGGCCCTCACCACCGTACTGCACGACGTCGGCGGCGAGCCCGACTTCCCGCAGGCCCTCTACACCAAGAGTGAAGAGGAGTGGGAAATGAACACCTACGTCACCTGCGAATGCCTAGGCTGGCGCGGAGCGTGGAACTCCGAAATGCGGCGTCGCCTCGAGAACGATCTCGGCAAGACCCAGTACTACGGCTTCCCGTACTACGGTCGCTGGATCACCGGGGCAGCCCGCGTGCTCGTCGACAAGGGCCTGATCACGACCGACGAACTCGGCGACAAGATCGACGAAATCCGAGCCCGGCTGGAGAAGAAGTAATGGCCACACCAAAGTTCCAGGTCGGCGACAAAGTCAGAATCAAGGATCGTACGACGCTCTTCCACACGCGCACCCAGAAGTACATCCGCAAGCGCGTCGGCACTGTCGTGGAGCACCGCCCGGAGTGGGTGATCCCGGAGGACGAGGCGTGGGACCGCATGGAGACCGGCCGTAAAGAGCCCTTTTACGTGATCCGGTTCAAGCAGACCGACCTCTGGCCTGACTACACGGGCTTCGCACAGGACACCTTGGAGTCGGAGGCCTCCGAGAGCTGGCTGGAATCGGTAAAGGGTTAAGGGGGGTACATGGGTAAGCAGCACGGTGACCATCACGATGGGCACAACACCTTCGAGGTCTCGTCGAAGGTGAGCGAGTTCGAGATCCTCGAGCTGGCGATTCGTGAACTGGCCATCGAGAAGGGCATCTTCTCGGCCGACGACCACCGCAAGTTCGCCGAGTGGGCCGAGGCGAAGGGACCGCACGGCGGCTCGAAGCTCGTCGCCAAGGCGTGGTCGGACCCGGCCTTCAAGCAACGCCTGCTGGAGAACGGGGTCGAGGCGTGCAAGGAGGTGGGGATCGACTGGCTGCAGCCCACGGGGGTGGGCACGCCGAGCGACTACACCTACTTCTATGTCCTGGAGAACACCCCACAGGTGCACAACGTGCTCGTGTGCACGCTGTGCTCCTGCTACCCCCGTCCCGTCCTGGGCATGTCGCCTGACTGGTACCGGACGCCGAGCTACCGGCGTCGCATGGTCCGCCGTCCGCGCGAGGTGCTCGCCGAGTTCGGCCTGCATCTCCCCTCGGACATCGAGGTGCGGGTGCACGACTCGAACCAGAAGTCCCGGTTCATGGTCATGCCGATGCGCCCCGAGGGCACGGAAGGGTGGAGCGAGGAGCAGCTCGCCCGGATCGTCACCCGGGACACCATGATCGGCGTCGCTCTGCCGCGCGCCGACCGCACCTCGGACGCGGGTTCGCTCGCGGAACAGGTGAGGTGAACGGCGGATGAGCGAGCAGGCCCGGCCGTACGCGGTTCTCATGGAAGCGCTGGACGACATCGGCGAACGGACCGACACCACCCTGCGTTGCATCGATCATGAGCCGGAGGTCTGGGAATCCCGGATGCAGACCACCTGCGAGTGCCTGTCGAAGGCCGGTGTTCTGGACAACCTGGAGCGGCGCCACGCGGAAGACCGGCTGGGGGAGTCCATCTATGTGCGCTTTCCCGTGCAGACGAGGTCGGTGCTGACCGTCGCTCACACGTTGATGGAGCGCGGCCTGTTCACCGAGCAGGCGTTGCGCGACAAGATGAGAAGTGTGCGGGCGCGCCTCGAAGAGGAATGATCTGATCGACTTTCCAGGAGAAGGCCGGGTCGGTTTCTACCGACCCGGCTGTTTCCGTTTTGCTGCCCCGGCTCCGTCCGGTGCCGGTCGAACGAGCCGGGCGCCGGCGGGGCACCGACGAATGATCCGCGTGAGGTGTCTGTAACCTTCCGTTCCATTGACGTGCCGGAAATCCTCCTTTACTTTCTGTCAGTAACGTACGGAATGATGAAGGAGGTAAGTCATGGCACAGGCTCCGCCCGTTCGATCCGCTTCGATTCCGGCGCAAATACCGCTGCGGGACATCCTGCCGTGGGCGGTGTTCGCGCTCGTCATCGGCATGCTCCTGATCTATTTCGTCGGCGCCGAACAGGGGGCCACCTCCCTCTTCGGGGGCAATATCATCCACGAGTTCACCCACGACGGCCGCCATCTGCTCGGATTCCCGTGTCATTGACGAAAAGACGCCGCACATCATGCGCCAATTACTGATCCGGGGCATGCTCGTCGGGCTGGCCTCCGCCGTACCCGCGTACATATGCGCCTGGTTTCTCGGTGAGGGCCCGCTGGAAGCCGCGATCGCCTTCGAGGAACAGCGCTCTCTGGCCGAGGGAGTCCACGAGCACGGAGCAGAGGTCGTATCGAGACTGATTCAGCAGACCTCCGGTCTCGCGATCGCCCTGGCCGCCGTCGGCGTCGCGGTCGGCGGACTGTTCGCCATCGCGTTCGCCCTCGCTCACCACAGGATCGGACGACTGACCGCCCGCGCGACCTCGGTGGTGGTGGCCGCAGCCGGCTTCGTGGTCATCACTCTGGTTCCTTTCCTGAAATATCCGCCTAATCCGCCTGCCGTGGGCGACCCCGGGACGATCCAACAGCGAAGCCTGTTGTATTTCCTGACGATCGTCATCGGCATATTCGCCGCGATCACCGCAGCACAGACCAGTCGGCGCCTGGCGCCGGGACATGGCGAATGGAACGCCTCTCTTCTCGGATGCGGGGTGTTCGTCGCCGTGGTGGCCATCACCTACGTCGTTCTCCCCGGAGGAACCGTCACGGCGCCCGGCTTCCCGCCCGATGTTCTCTGGGACTTCCGGATCGCCTCGCTCGCCACCCAGGCCGTCATGTGGGTCACCTTGGGGATCGGGTTCGGGGCGCTCACCGAACGGGCCGCCACCGGGACCCGGCGCGAACGCACTCCGAAGGCCCAGCCCTCGGACGTCTGAGCAGAAAAATGGAGGGCAGGCCGGGAAAGCCTGCCCTCCATTTTTCACGCAGAATTCAGCTGGGCTGCGAAACCGGTTCCTCGAGCTCGACCGGCTCCTCGCTCACGGCGACGTGGTCGGACTCGGACGCCGCGGCGGGGGCTGCCGCGTGGCTGCAGTCAGGCGTGTGGCACATGTCGCCCATCCTTCTTTTCGATGATTCGACATAAAGATGGTAACAAGATCTTGACGTATTGTAAAGCGCAACTCCGGGCATTAAGCCCTGGTGGTCGACGATCAGGCATCCGGTCGAATAGCAGCAGCACGCGCCGACGAACGATGCACCGTGATTCTCTGCAAAGGATGTTGCTGCGGCAACGCACGAAAACACCCTGACGTTTCCCAGAAAGATCAGCTGGCACGCCTGGCGCACATCGAAGAAATCACGGTGCGCACCAGTGACGAGTGTCTGGGCGTCTGCTCGTATTCCAATGTGGTCGTCGTCCGGCCCTGTCCCGCGGCTCGGCGCAGAGGCGCCAGACCCACCTGGCTGGGATTCGTCCTGGATGACACGGCCGTCGACGCCATCGGCGCCTGGGCGTCTCAGGGAGGACCGGGAACGGCGCCGCCACCGGACCTTCTCACTCTGCATGAGATCCAACCGCCGCGGCGTCCGCACCCGGCGGCCGGGCGTCGCGCGTGAAGACCATCGGAGAAGGGGACGGTGACCGTGAGACTCGTCCTGATCGCCCACGCCTCCACGTCCGCGACCCGCAGGGCGGCCTTCGCCGCCGACGAGTCGCTGTCGCATGCGGGACGGTCCTCCGCCGAGGCCGCCCTGGGCGCCTTACGCCGAATCCGTCAGGCATGGCGAGGCCCTGAGGCCCGCTGCGAGGAGACGTGCACCGCACTGGGTTTGACGGCCCGGTCCGATCCCGGGCTGCGCGACCTGGATTGCGGGAACTGGCGGGGCCGGAGCCTGGAACAGGTCCAGGCCGAGGATCCCGCGGGGCTCTCCGCCTGGCTGACCGATCCAGGAGCCGCCCCGCACGGGGGTGAGACCATCAACGGGCTGCTGGAGCGGGTCTCCGCGTGGAGAAACGCGTTGCCGCACGAACCCGGCGGGGTAGCCGCGATCACTCATCCCGCGGTGATCAGAGCGCTGGTCCTGCACACCCTGGGTGCGCCGGCGACGGCGTTCTGGTGCCTCGACGTCTCGCCGCTGTCCCAGACGTGGCTGTCACGGAACGGCGGGAGGTGGCGGCTGCGGGAGACGGGTCACCCGCTCACCGGGCGAAGGGCCGATCCGGAAGAGCGCTGATCTTTACCTGATCTCTCTTCTTTTCTGAAACGTGGCACGAGCCCCACGAGCCGTGGAGCGACGCGGAATTCGCCGCCGTAAGAATGAACATCTCTATCGGCGACCATCGGACAGCCGTTGCCGGCCGCACGAGTTGTCTTTGCCTCGCACGGCGTCAGGACAGGTTTCGCGAACATTCCGAAAGCGCATCTCCAGGATGCGACCACATGATATGGAGGTGCGGAAATGCCTCATGGCCTGAATACCGGCGACTCCGCGTGGATGCTCGTCAGTTTTGCCATGGTGTTGCTCATGACGCCCGGGCTGGCGTTCTTCTACGGCGGCATGGCCCGCGCCAAGAACCTGATCAGCGTTCTCTATATGAGCTTCGTCTCCATTCCTGTCGTGAGCGTGGTCTGGTTCGTCTATGGGTACGGAGTGGCATTCGGCCCGGACGTCGGCGGGGTCGGCCTGCTGGGCTGGGGCGACTGGCAGCTCTTCGGGGCCATCACCCGGCTTCTCCGCGGGGAGATCCCCCTCTTCGTCTTTTCGCTCTTCCAGCTCACTTTCGCGATCATCACCGTGGCCCTGATCAGCGGAGCGGTCGCCAACCGCGTCAGGATCGGACCTTGGATGATCTTCGGCGTGGTCTGGGTGACTCTGGTGTATCTACCGGTCGCGCATTGGGTCTTCTCCGACGGCGGCTGGCTCAAGAGGTGGGGAGTCCTCGACTTCGCCGGCGGCCTGGTCGTCGAGATCAACAGCGGAATCGCGGGCCTGGCACTCGCGATCGCGCTCGGTCCCGGCCTCAGCTTCCGCAAAGAGGAGCCCCCACGGCCGAAGAACGTGCCGTTCGTCATGCTCGGACTCGGCCTGCTGTGGTTCGGGTGGTTCGGGTTCAACGGCGGATCGGCGCTGACAGACGGCCCGCTCGCGGCGAACGCCGTGGCCAACACCATGATGTGCGGCTCCGCGGCCATGATCACGTGGATGATCGTGGAGCGGTTGCGCTCCGGCCACTTCTCCCGGCTGGGCGGCGCTACCGGCGCGGTGGCCGGACTGGTCGCCATCACCCCGTCGTGCGCCTTCGTCAATCTCTTCGGCGCGCTCGTCATCGGTGTCATCGTGGCGATCGTCTGCACCTACGCGGTGGAGGTCAAAACGGTGCTCGGCTACGACGACACCTTGGACGTGGTCGGCATCCACGCCGTGGGCGGCATGGTGGGGATCGCGGCTCTGGGGTTCCTCGCCACCGGCCGGTTCGGCAGCTCGACCGCGGGCCTGTTCTATGGCGGCTCCGTCGCGCTCCTCGGCAAGCAGATCGTCGCGATCATCGTGGTCGCCTCCTACTGCTTCGTGGTCACGTTCATCCTCGGCAAGATCGTCGACAGGCTCTTCAGGCTGCGACCGACTTCCGAGGCGGAGGCCGCGGGACTCGACACCGAACTGCGCATCGACTGACCCGGAGCCGGAGGCGATCCGACGCGCGGGGGTGGCGCTCAGCTTCCTGGCCGACGCGGCGGCGGAGGTGGTCAGTCGTCCTCCGCGACCTGGATGATCGTCCTGCCTGGGGTGCGGTGGGCGGGGGCGAAGGCGGCGGGCGCCTCGGCGAGCGTCCGCACGGCCCCGACGATCGGGCGGAGCCGGCCGTCCCGGACCCGCCGCGCCAGGTCCGCCAGCCGGGCGCGATCGGGCTCGACGACGAAGAAGATCGCCTGTCCGTCGCGGGGCCGGACCGCCGGAGGCGAGACGACGGTGACGAGCGTGCCGCCGGCGCGCACCAGAGCGGCCGAGCGCTCCAGGACGTCACCGCCGATCACGTCGAACACCACGTCGACCTGACCGGCGTTCTCCAGAGGATCGGCCCGCAGGTCCAGGAAGGCGTCCGCGCCGAGGCCGAGTGCGGTGTCCCTGTCGGCGGCCCTGCCGGTGCCGATCACCCGGGCCCCGGCCTCGCGCGCGAGCTGCACCGCGAGGGAACCGACACCGCCCGCCGCGCCGTGGATCAGGACGGTCTGGCCGGCGGTCAGGCGGCCGTGGTCGAACAGGCCCTGCCACGCGGTCAGTCCCGAGATCGGCAGCGCGGCGGCCACCACGTGGCCGACGTCGGCCGGGAGCGGCGCGAGGTTGCGGGCCTCCACCGCCACGTACTCGGCCAGCGAGCCGTCGCGGGCCCAGTCGGTCAGCCCGAACACCCGCTGGCCGACGGTCAGGCCGGTCGTCCCGTACCCCAGCTCGGCGACGGTGCCGGACACCTCGTGCCCGGGCACACTGGGCGTCCGGTCGCGGCCGGCGCGGTCCGTCCAGGTCGCCGGCCAGTCGAGCTCTCCGCGGGTGAACCCCGCGGCGTGCACCCGGACGACGACGTCGTTCTCGGCGGCGTGCGGGTAGGGCGCCTCCGTCAGGGCAAGCCCGGCCGGACCGGCGGCCCGGTCTCGAACGGTGACGGCTCGCATGCGGTCCTCGCTCTGGGTGAAGACATCGGACAGCACGACCGTACAGGTGATCTCCCGCAGGACGGGTCCCCGCCACGAGGACGCGCCCGGATCACTTCGGCGTGCGGCCCCGGGAGAAGATCTGCCGACCCTTGGCGAACGGCGGAGGCCGGCACGGGGCGGGCCTCCCTACCTTGGGACAGACCCTTCGGGACGGACCCTTCGGGACGGACAGGGAGGAAGGGCGCTCATGGCTGCTGGAGGACCCGGTCGCTCAGGCGACTCCCGTTACCTGCCGATCGGAGACCACGGTCTCATCGGCGACCTGCGCACGGTCGCGCTCGTGGGCACCAACGGCACCATCGACTGGTACTGCTGCCCGCGCTTCGACGCGCCCAGCGTGTTCGCCGCGATCCTCGACGCCGACCGGGGCGGCTCGTTCGACCTGGCCGCCGACACCCCGGCCAGGACCAAGCAGTTCTACTTCCCGGACACCAACGTCCTCATCACCCGTTTCTTCGCCGACGACGGGGTGGGCGAGATCCAGGACTTCATGCCCATCGCGGACGACTCGCGCGAGGCCGACCGGCACCGGATGATCCGCCGGGTGTCCTGCGTCCGCGGCTCGCTTCCGTTCCGCGTCCGGGTGGCGCCCCGCTTCGACTACGCCAGGCAGCCGCACCTCGTGCGGCCGGAGGCGGACGGCGTGCTGTTCGAGTCGGCGTCACTGTCGCTGTACCTGACCGCCAGCGTGCCGATGCAGACCGACGGGCAGGACGCGTGGGCCAAGTTCCAGCTCGCCGAGGGCGAGCAGGCGGTGTTCGCGCTCGACCGGGTCGGCTCCGGCCTCACGGCGCGCGGCTGCCCGATCGCGGAGGCCGAGGACGAGTTCACCGCCACGGTCCGCTACTGGCGGCGCTGGCTGTCGGCCTCGCGCTACCGCGGCCGGTGGCGCGAGGTGGTGCACCGCTCGGCGCTCACGCTGAAGCTGCTCACCTACGCCCCGACCGGCGGGATCGTCGCCGCCCCGACGACCAGCCTGCCCGAGCAGCTCGGCGGCGAGCGCAACTGGGACTACCGCTACGTGTGGATCCGCGACGCCGCGTTCTGCGTCTACGCGCTGCTCAGGCTGGGTTTCACCGACGAGGCGGAGGCGTTCATCGGCTTCCTGTCCACGCACGTGCCGCTCGGCGACGACGGCGCCGCCGGCCCGTTGCAGATCATGTACGGGATCGACGGCCGCAGGGACCTGCCCGAGCAGGAGCTCGGCCATCTGGAGGGCTATCGGGGCTCCGCCCCCGTGCGGATCGGCAACGCCGCCGCCGATCAGCTCCAGCTCGACATCTACGGGGCGCTCATCGACTCGATCTACCTCTACAACAAGTGGGGCGACCCGATCGCCAGCGACCGCTGGGACGAGCTCTGCACCCTGGTCGACTGGGTCTGCCTGCACTGGGACCAGCCCGACGAGGGCATCTGGGAGACCCGCGGCGGCCGTAAGAACTTCGTCTACTCGCGGCTGATGTGCTGGGTGGCCATCGAACGCGCCATGCGGGTGGCGATCCAGCGCGGGCTGCCCGCCGACATCCCGCGCTGGCGCGAGACCCGTGACGCGATCTACCGGGAGATCATGCGGCACGGCTGGTCGGCCGAGCTGCGGGCGTTCGTGCAGCATTTCGACGGGGACGTGCTGGACGCCTCCCTGCTGATGATGCCGCTGGCCAAGTTCGTGTCCCCGACCGACCCCAAGTGGCTGTCCACCCTCGACGCGCTCGGTGACGGCCTGGTCTCCGACTCGCTGGTCTACCGCTACGACCCGGGGGTCAGCCCGGACGGGTTGCGGGGCGCGGAGGGCACGTTCTCGATCTGCTCCTTCTGGTACGTCGAGGCCCTGGCCCGCGCCGGCCGTGTCGACGAGGCGCGCCTGGCGTTCGAGAAGATGCTGACGTACGCCAACCACCTGGGCCTGTACGCCGAGGAGATCGGCCGCACCGGCGAGCAGCTCGGCAACTTCCCTCAGGCGATCACCCATCTCGCGCTCATCAGCGCGGCCTTCAACCTGGACCAGGCCCTCGGCTGACCGGCCCGGACACCCAGTTGCGATTTGCTGTTAGTTGCGAAGAGTGTGCAGAATGAGGTGCTTCGCATCACTATCGTTCTAGCAGCACCGGAGACCACCGCATGAGGCGCCTCCCCCGTACCGCTCCAGCCCTCCCCCACGTGCGCGCCAGAGGCGGTCACCGGATCAAGGCGAAGCTCACCGCCCTGGCCGCGGCTCTGACCCTGACCGCCTGCGGGCAGGCTCCCGCTCCCGAGGAGACCGCCCCGGCCGCGGCGCCGCAGGCCGGCTTCCCCGTCACGATCGAGAACTGCGGGCGTCAGCTCACCTTCGACCGGCCGCCGGCCAAGGTGGTGACCGGCTACCACCCCTCCCTGGAGACCCTGCTCGCCCTCGGCCTGGGTGACCGGATCGCCGGACGGACGAACTTCTCCGAGAGCGCCTTCCTGCCCGGGCAGCAGGAGCAGTACGACAAGATCCCGGAGATCTCCGACACGATCATGCTGCCGCAGAAGGAGATCATGCTCTCCCAGGGCGCGGACTTCGTCCTCGACAACGCGATGGCGAGCTTCGACGCCGCGGGCGGTTACGCGACCGTGGAGGAGCTGAACGCGGCCGGCACCCCCGTGTACATCCTGGGCGGCTGGTGCAGCCCCGAGGAGGTGCTCGAGTTCACCATCGACGACACCTTCGACGACCTGCGCAACCTCGGCAAGATCTTCGGCGTCTCCGACCGGGCCGAGGCCCTGGTCGGCGAGCTGCAAGGCCGGCTGGACGACGTCAAGAAGCGCGTCGAGGGCCGTACCCCGGTCAAGGTGCTGGCCACCGACGGCGGCAAGGGCCCGGTCAACGCCTACGGCGGCTCCGGGATCACCCACCAGATGATCACCCTGGCCGGCGGCGTCAACGTGCTGGCCGACGTCAAGGGCGACTACACCGAGGTCAGCGTCGAAAAGATCAGCGCCTCGCAGCCCGAGGCCCTTCTCGTCAGCGACTACGCCACGCTGCGCGGCGAGGACATGCCGACGTCACCGGCCAAGGCCGCCGAGGCCTTCGCCATCGCCAGGAACAGCCCGGCCGCCAAGGATCACCGCTACCTCGCGGTGCCCGTGGCGGCCCAGCACCCGGGATACCGCAACATCCTCGCCGTCACGGACCTCGCCCGGTTCCTGCACCCGGACGCCTTCACCCCGTGACCAGCGAAACCCGGCAGCAGGCGGCGCCCGCCGAGGTCGCGGGCGCCCGGCCGCCCGTCCGGCGCCGCGGCCGGTTCGCGGGGCTCGTCGTCGCGCTGTCCGTGGCCGTCGTCGCCTCTACCTGGCTGGCGGTGAGCATCGGCGCGATTCCCGTCGCGCTGTCCGACGCGTGGGGCATCGTCGCCGACCGCGTGGTCCCCGGCGTGGTCCCGGGCGTCGTGCCGCGCACGTGGACGCCGGTGCAGGAGCAGATCGTGTGGGAGTTCCGGCTGCCGCGCGCGCTGCTGGCGCTCCTGGTCGGCGCCGGGCTGGCGGTGGTCGGAGCGGTGCTGCAGGCTCTGGTGCGCAACCCGCTGGCGGACCCGTTCCTGCTCGGGGTCTCCTCCGGGGCCTCCTTCGGCGCGGTGCTCGTGCTCATCCTGGGCGCCTCCGCGCTGGGCGGGCTGTCTCTGTCGGCCGCCGCCTTCGCCGGCTCCCTGCTCGCGCTGGTGCTGGTGTACGTGCTGGCGCAGCGCTCGGGCCGGATCACGCCGTCGCGGCTGGTGCTGGCCGGGGTGGCGCTGGCGTACCTGTTCCAGGCCGCCTACAGCTTCGTGCTGCAACTGGCGCAGAGCGGGCGGGCGGCCCAGCAGGTGCTGTTCTGGCTGATGGGCAGTCTCGGCGGCGCCCGCTGGGACGTGCTGCCGCTGCCGGCCCTGGTGCTGGTCGCCGGGGTGGCGTACCTGCTGCTGCAGTACCGGCCGCTGAACGCGCTGGCCGCCGGTGAGGAGACCGCGATCTCCCTGGGGGTGAACGTCAACCGCTTCCGCCTCAGCCTGTTCGTGCTGACCTCGCTGCTGGTGGGCGTGATGGTGGCCACCAGCGGCGCGATCGCGTTCGTCGGGCTGATCGTGCCGCACGCCGCCCGGCTGCTCGTCGGCGCCGACCATCGCCGGGTGCTGCCCGTCACCGCCCTGCTCGGCGCCGTGTTCCTCCAGCTCGTCGACATCGCCGCGCGCACCGTCAACGCGCCGCAGGAGCTGGCGCTCAGCATCGTCACCGCGCTGTTCGGCGTGCCGTTCTTCCTCTGGCTGCTGCGCCGCCGCTCCGCGGACCGGGCGGTGAACGTCTCGTGAAGCTCGACCTGCGCAACGTGTCCGTCGCGGCCGACGGCACCCCGATCGTGCACGAGGCCGACCTGCTGGTGGCCGACGGCGAGTTCGTGACCCTGGTGGGGCCGAACGGCTGCGGCAAGTCCACCCTGCTCCGCGCCATCTACCGGGCGCTGCGCCCCACCGCGGGGCTCATCACCGTGGACGGCGACGACGTGCACCGGCTGCCCGCCCGTCAGGCCGCCCAGCGGACCGCGGTCGTCGCCCAGGAGACCCCCGCCGACCTGGACTTCACGGTGTCCGAGATCGTCCGTATGGGCCGCACCCCGTACCGGGCCGACGCCCGCGCCGACGAGGAGCTGTGCGCGCGGGCGCTGGACCGGGTCGGCCTGTCGGGCGCCGCCGGCCGGATCTTCGCCACCCTGTCCGGCGGCGAGAAGCAACGCGTCCTGCTCGCCCGCGCCCTGGCCCAGCAGACCCGCCTGCTCCTGCTGGACGAGCCCACCTCCCACCTCGACATCCGCCACCAGCTGGAGATCCTGCACCTGGTGCGCGAGCTCGGCATCGCCACCCTCGCCGTGCTGCACGACCTCAACCAGGCCACCGCCTTCAGCGACCGCCTGTACGTGATGAGCGCCGGCCGCATCGTCGCCGGCGGACCGCCCGAGCAGGTCCTCACCCCCGACCTGATCTCCCAGGTGTACGGCGTGCGCGCCGTGCACCGCACCCAGCTCGTCTTCGAGCGGCTCAAGGAGGAGCAGTGATCCGCCGGCTGCCGGCCCTGTCACCGTCCGTCCGGTGGCGCCTGGCGGGGCTCGTGCTGTTGCTGCTGTCCATCACCGCCACCTACGTCGGGCAGGGCGTGCTCATCGCCCAGGCCCTGGCCCGCGTCTTCGCCGGTCAGGGCGCGGACGCGATCGTCTGGCCCGTCGTGGCGGTCGCCGCGCTGCAACTCGTGCGCAGCGCCGCGCTGGCCGTCCGCGAGCCCGTCGCCCTGCGCACCTCGGCCGCGGTGAAGGCGGAGCTGCGCCGGCGCCTGACCGGAAAGCTGCTGCTGCTCGGCCCCGCCCACGCCCAGCGGGCGCGCACCGGGGCGGCGCAGACCACGCTCGTGGACGGCATCGAGACCGCCGACGCCTACATCGGCAGGTTCCTGCCCCAGGTGGCCGCCTCCGTGATCGCCGCCGTCGCCGTGACCGCGTACCTGTTCACCCTGGACCCGCTGGTCGGCGGCGTCGTCCTGGCCTGCGCGCTGCTGCTGCCCGCCGTGCCGCTCCTCTCGGACCGCGTCCTGCGGGACCGCAACGCCGCCTGGCTGCGCGGCTACAAGGGCCTGTACGCCGAGAACCTCGACGCGTTGCAGGGCATGGCCACGCTCAAGGCGTTCAACGCCAGCGGGCGGCGCGGCGCCGAACTGGCCCGCCTGGCCGAGCGGTTCTGCCGCGACTCCATCCGGCTGATGGCCGTCGTCGTCGGCTACGTCGGCGGCGTGGCGTTCGTCATCGGCCTGGGCACCGCCGTCGCCCTGGGCGCCGCCGCGCTCCGGCTGGCGGCCGGCGAGCTGACCGTCACCGAGCTGCTGATCATCCTGCTGCTCACGGCCGAGTGCTTCCGCCCGCTGAAGGAGCTGGAGTCCGCCTACCACTCCAGTCACAGCGCCGTGCCCTCGCTCAAGGCCGTCTTCGAGATCCTCGACGCCCCCGAGCCGTCGCAGGGCGAGGCCCGGATCGACCTGGACGGCCCGCCCTCGGTCGCGTTCGACGAGGTGACGTTCACCTACCGCGAGCGCGACCGGCCCGCCCTCGACCGCTTCACCCTCGACCTCGCGCCGGGCGAGCGCGTCGCCCTCGTCGGCCGTTCCGGCGCGGGCAAGACCACGGTCGCCTCGCTGCTGCTGCGCTTCTTCGACCCCGACGCCGGCCGGGTCACCGTCAACGGCGTCGACGTCCGCGACCTGCCCCTCGACCGGCTGCGCGCCCTCGTCGCCATCGTGTCGCAGGACACGTACCTCTTCCACGGCACCGTCCGCCGCAACCTGGCGCTCGCCCGCCCCGACGCCACCGACGACGAGCTCGAAGCCGCCGCCCGCGCCGCCCAGGCGCACGACTTCATCGCGGCCCTGCCCGACGGCTACGACACCGTCGTGGGCGAACGCGGCCTGAAACTGTCCGGCGGCGAACGCCAGCGCATCGCCATCGCCCGCGCCCTGCTCAAGGACGCCCCGATCCTCGTCCTGGACGAGGCCACCTCCAGCGTCGACGCCGCCAACGAATCCGCCATCCAGCACGCCCTCGACACCCTGTCCGGCGGCCGCACCACGCTGATGATCGCCCACCGGCTGTCCACCGTCCGCGCCGCCGACCGGGTCATCGTCATGGCCGACGGCCGCATCGCCGAAGCCGGCCCGCCCGCCGAGCTCCTGGCCGGCCAGGGCGCCTACGCCCGGCTGGTCGCCGCCCAGAACGGAGCCGCCCGATGACCGCCACGACCGTCGCCCCGGCGGCCCGTCCCCGCGGATCCCGGTTCGGCCCGCTGCTGGCCCTGCTCGGCCCGCACCGGCCGCTGCTGCTGATCGCGACCGCCAGCGGCATCGCCCACCACCTGGTCGTCCTCGCCTCCGCCGGGGTCGGCGCCTGGGTGGTCAGCAGCGCCATCACCGGAGCCGCCACCGGAGCCACCGCCGACGACCTGCGCCCCGGCCTGGTCCTCCTCGGCCTCCTCCTGCCGCTGCTCGCCCTCACGCCCTGGCTGGAGTCGTACCTGGCCCACGTGGCCGCCTTCCGGGTGCTGGCCGACGTGCGCGGACGCGTCTACGCCGCCTTCGAACGGCTCGCCCCCGGCTATCTGCTCCAGCGCCGCTCCGGCGACCTCGGCAGCACCGCCATCTCCGACGTCGAGCAGCTGGAGCTGTGGTTCGCCCATACCCTCAGCCCGCTGATCAGCGCCGTCACCGTGCCCGCCGCCGCGCTGACGGCCCTGGGCGTCTTCCACCCCGCCCTGGCCGCGGCGCTGGCGCCCGCGCTGATCCTGCTCGCCCTCCTGCCCGCCTGGCTCCGCCGCCGCGCCGCCGTTCAGGGCGCGCGGCTGCGCAGCGAGCTCGGCGAGCTCAACGCCGAAGCCGTCGACACCCTGCAGGGACTGCGCGAGCTCCTCACCTCCGGCGCCGGGCCGCGCCAGCTCGACCGGCTGCGCGAGCAGGACGACCGGCTGCTGCGGGCCAGGCTGGCGCACGGGCGCCGCTCCGGCCTCGAACACGCCGTCACCAACGCCGCCACCACCCTCGGCCTGCTCGCCGTCCTCGTCACCGCCGCGCTGCTCGTGGCGGCGGGCGGCCTGGAGCCGGCGTTCTTCCCCGTCGCCGTGGTGCTGGCCGCCGCCACCTTCGCCCCGGTCGTCGCCGTCACCGACGTGGCGCGGGACATCAACCTCGTCACCGCGGCCGGCGACCGCATCATGACCATCCTGAACGCCCCGGCCCCGGTCACCGACCAGGTCACCGCGCCGCCGCCCGGTCCGGTCGAGGCGCGGGTCCGCTTCGAGGACGTCCGCTTCCGCTACGCCCCCGGCCTGCCCGAGGCGCTCGGCGGCGTCACCTTCGAGCTCGCCCCCGGCGAGACCGTCGCCCTCGTCGGCCGTTCCGGAGCGGGCAAGTCCACCTGCGCGAGCCTTCTCCTGCGCATGTGGGACGTCACCGCCGGCGCCGTCACGGTCGGCGGGCACGACGTGCGCGCCTTCCCGCAGGAAGACCTGCGCCGCCTGATCACCCTGGTCCCCCAGGACGTCCACCTGTTCGACATCTCCCTGCGCGACAACATCAGGCTCGGCCGCCCCGACGCCACGCACGAGGACGTCGAGGCCGCCGCCCGGGCGGCCCACGCGCACGAATTCATCACCGCCCTGCCCGACGGCTACGACACCCTTCCCGGCGAGCTCGGCGCCCGCCTGTCCGGCGGCCAGCGCCAGCGCATCGCCATCGCCCGCGCCCTGCTCAAGGACTCCCCCATCCTGGTCATGGACGAGGCCGTCTCGAACCTCGACGCCGAGAGCGAGCAGGAGGTCGCCGCCGCCATGGCCGCCGCCCGCCGCGACCGCACCACCCTGGTCATCGCCCACCGCCTGTCCACCATCCGCACCGCCGACCGCGTCGTCGTGCTGGAGGACGGCCGCGTCGCCGAGAGCGGCACCCACGCCGAGCTCCTCGCCCGGTCCGGCCCCTACACCCAGCTCCTCGCCACCCAGCTCGGCGACCGGTGACCGGCGCGGCGCCGCCCGCGCCGGTCAGCCGACGCGGACGAGCTGCCACTGCTGGTTGGCGCCGTTCCAGTCGTCGTACTGGACGATGGCGGCGCCGTCGGCGGTGGAGGCGCCCTGGACCTCCAGGGCCTTGCCGCTGTGCCTGCTGATGAGGCGGACGTGGCCGTCGCCGTTGATGACACGCCACTGCTGGTTGGCGCCGTTGTGGTCGGTCCACTGGACGATCGCGGCGCCGTTGGCGGTCGACCAGTTGTGCACGTCGAGCACCTTGCCGGAGTGACGGGCCCTGAGCCGGTAGTGGCCGTCGCCGGAGTCGGCGAACTGCCACCGCTGCTGGTCGCCGTCGTTGCGGGACCACTGGGTGATCCGGCCGCCGTCGGCGGTGGACAGGTTGTAGACGTCCAGCGTCTTGCCGCTGTTGCGGTTGACCAGGACATACCACGCGCTGGTGTCGACCCCTCCGGGCGTGGCCGTCACGCCGGTCACGAAGGTCGTCACGCTCCGGGCGGGGAGGGTGGCGGTGAAGGAGCCGTTCGACACGGCGGCGCTGCCCTGGGGCGCGACGTTCCTGCTCGCGTCGGTCAGCCAGGACGAGACGGCGGCCGCGGTGCTGCCGGTCAGGGTGAACTGCTGGCTCACCGCGGAGGCGCCCTTGTTGACGGCGACCACGACGACCGTGGAGTCGCCGCCCAGGTAGGCCGAGACGTAGACGTTCGACGCCGGGTTCGCCGTCGCGTCGATCCGCACGTACCCGGGTCGGACGAACCTGGCGAAGTGCGCCATGTTGGCGCCACGTTTGCTGATCTGGCCATCCTCCCGCATGGGTCCGTAACCGCGCCGGATGTACCACCAGACGTACGCCTGGAACTCCGCGTCCACCATGGCGCGGTGGATGTGCTCCCCCACGTCGAGCGCCTGGGGCCAGAGGTCCGCCGAGTCGCTGCTGTTGGGGTGGTAGACCTCGGTCATCCAGAGTTCCTTGCCCGCGCCCCTCTGCTTGAAGAGGGGATAGGGGAAGTCGGCGTACGGGGTGCCGTAGAGGTGGGCCCCGATGATGTCCACGTTGGCCAGCGCCGCCGAGTCGTTGAGGATCGGGTCCGACATGTTCTTGAGGTACTGGAAGGACTCGGGCGCGATCACCCTGGTGCTGATGGAGCCGGCGTTCTCCCGGAGGAACCGCACCAGTTCGGCGGCGGTCCACCAGGTCCACTCGTGCGCGTAGTCGGGCTCGTTCTGCACGGATATGCCGTACAGGTTCACCCCGTTGTTCCGCATGTGGGCGGTGAAGTCGTTGAGGTGCTGGGCGTAGGCGCCGTACATGGTGGACCGGAGGCGCCGGGCGTTGGTCTGACCGCCGCGGACGAAGGTCTCGACCATGTGCGCGGGGGGATTCCAGGGCGAGGCGATGACGGTCGCCCCGAGCTCGGCCGCGCGCCTGGCCGTGGCCAGGTCGCGGCTCCAGTCCGCCTGGTTCTCGGGGACGGGGATCCGCAGCACGGAGAACCCCAGCCGCCCCTCGCCCGTGCCGAACGCCGTGTCACGCTGGGCGGCTGTCAGGTCGCCGATCCAGGCCGCGTGGGTCATGCCGCCGAAGCCCCGGATCGTCTGCCGCCGGGCCGCCGGGTTGATGAACGCCGTCGCGGCGGCGCCGGCGGCCGACGGCATGGCCGTGAGGACCGGCAGGGCGCCCATGGCGGCCAGCGCCGTTCTCCGGCTGAACGACGTTCGCTCCTTGTTCCCGGGTTCGTCGCGGCCCTGCGTCATGTCTCCTCCTGCGGGTGTCGGGGTGGCGAGCACCCTTGGGGAGAGCGCTCCCCTACGCACGAGCCGGACCTTGTCCGACCGTTCTGGAACGGGCCTGTGTTTGCGCTAACACCGGTCGGGAGGACGGTAAAGGCCCCTGGCTCGGCCCGTCAATCGCGGCACCCGGCTCCCCTCCCGGCTCCGCCCCCCGCCCGCGGCGCGGTCCGGCGGTCCGGCGGTGCCCGGAACACGGAACACGGTGAGCACAGGCCGGGGCGGGCGGCCCGGACCCGCCAGGACCGTCCGCCGTGACGCGCGTGAAACTTTCACCTGCGCGGACGGTGCCAAGCGGCTCGCGCGGGAGACGAAACGCCAGGCGGCACGGCGCTCCGGGAGCGCGGCCCGGGACCGGCCGGGGCCGCCCTCGTTGACGCCGGACCGGACCTCGGATGTACTCCGCACCGACACCCTCGTCGGAGCGGGCTCCGCGAGACCCATCGATTGTTAGCGCTAACACCACCACCCGCGCGCGCCCCGGAAAGGAACCCCGTGTCCCCCATCCGCAGGCAGTTCGGCCCGGTCACGGCCGCGCCGCCCTCCGCCCGCACCGCCGGCTCCCGGCCGAACGTGCGCCGACGCCACGTCCGGGGTGACGCCAGGCCAGAAATGTTATCGCTAACACAAGCCGAGGAGTCCCCATGCCCCTGAGCCGCCGCCAACTCCTCCAGGGCGCGGCCGTCGCGCTCACGTCCGCCGGCCGGCCCGCCGGCGGCGCCCAGGCCGCGGCCGCGATCCCCTGGGCCAGAGCCGACCTCGGCGTCGCCGCCCACGCGTTCGACCTCGGCCAGGTCCGGCTCACCGCCGGCCGCTGGCTGGACAACCAGAACCGCACGCTGGCCTATCTGCGCTTCGCCGACGTCGACCGACTGCTGTACGTCTTCCGGGCCAACCACCGCCTGTCCACCAACGGCGCGCCGGCCAACGGCGGCTGGGACGCGCCCGGCTTCCCGTTCCGGTCCCACGTGCAGGGCCACTTCCTGACCGCGTGGGCGCAGGCCCACGCCGCGCTCGGCGACACCACCTGCCGGGACAAGGCCGACCACATGGTCGCCGAACTGGCCCGGTGCCAGGCCAACAACGGCGCGGCCGGATTCGGCGCCGGCTACCTGTCCGGCTTCCCCGAGTCCGACATCACCGCCGTGGAGAACCGCACCCTGACCAACGGCAACGTCCCGTACTACTGCATCCACAAGACCCTCGCCGGGCTCCTGGACGTGTGGCGGCTGATCGGCAACACCCAGGCCAGGACCGTGCTGCTGGCCCTGGCCGGATGGGTGGACGCCCGTACGTCACGGCTCAGCCCGAGCCAGACGCAGGCCATGCTCGGCACCGAGTTCGGCGGCATGAACGCCGTCCTGACGGACCTGTACCAGATGACCGGCGACGCCCGCTGGCTGACCACGGCCCAGCGGTTCGACCACGCCGCCGTGTTCGACCCGCTGGCCGCCGGCCAGGACCGGCTCAACGGCCTGCACGCCAACACCCAGGTGCCCAAGTGGGTCGGCGCGGCACGCGAGTACAAGGCGACGGGCACCGGCCGGTACCGCGACATCGCCGCCAACGCCTGGTCCATCACCGTCGGCGCGCACACGTACGTGAACGGTTCCAACAGCCAGGCCGAGCACTTCCGCGCCCCCGGCGCGATCGCCGCGCACCTGACCCGTGACACCGGCGAGGCGTGCAACACCTACAACATGCTCAAGCTGACCCGGGAGCTGTGGCTGCTGTCCCCGGGCCGGGCCGACTACGTCGACTACTACGAGAACGCCCTGCTCAACCATCTGATGGGGCAGCAGGACCCGGTCGACGCGCACGGACGCCTCACCTACTTCACCCCGCTCAACCCGGGCGGGCGGCGCGGCGTCGGCCCGGCCTGGGGCGGCGGCACCTGGAGCACCGACTACAACTCCTTCTGGTGCTGCCAGGGCACCGGCATCGAGACCAACACCAAGCTGATGGACTCGATCTACTTCCACGACGGCGCCACCCTGTTCGTGAACCTGTTCGTGCCCTCCACGCTCAACTGGAGCCAGCGGGGCGTCACGGTCACGCAGACCACCGACTTCCCGGTGGGCGACACCACGACGCTGCGGGTGACCGGTGAGGCGGGCGGGTCGTGGACGATGCGCGTCCGCATCCCGGCCTGGACGCAGGGCGCCACCGTCAGCGTCAACGGCGTGCGGCAGGACGTCGCCGTCACGCCCGGCTCCTACGCCGCCCTGACCCGCTCGTGGACGCCGGGCGACACCGTGACCGTGCGGCTGCCCATGCGGGTCGTCCTGCGGCCCGCCCCGGACAACCCGAACATCCAGGCCGTCACGTACGGCCCGGTCGTGCTGTCCGGCGAGTACGGCGACACCGCCCTGTCGGCGGCCCCGGCCCTGACCCCCTCGTCGATCACCAGGACCGGCGCCTCGTCCCTGGCCTTCACCGCCACCGCCGGTGGGGCGCAGGTGCGGCTGAGGCCGTTCTATGACGCCCACCACCACAACTACGTCGTCTACTGGAACACCGGAGGTCCGGGCCAGGCCACCTTCCGGCTGCTCAACGCGGCCAGCGGGCTGGCCCTCGGCATCCAGAACATGTCCACCGCCGACGGCGGCCTGGCCCTGCAGTGGACCGACAACGGCACCGCCGACCACGACTGGGTGCCCATCGCGGACGGCGACGCCGTGCGCTGGCGCAACGCGCACAGCGGCAAGGTGCTCGGCGTCGAGAACATGTCGGCCGCCGACGACGCCCGGGTGCTGCAGTGGGGTGACACGGGCACCGCCGACCACCGCTGGACGGTGACGGACGCGGGCGACGGCTCGGTCAAGATCCGCAATGTCCACAGCGCCAAGCTGCTCGGCATCAGGAACGGTTCGACCGCCAACGGCGCGCAGGCGGTCCAGGACTCCGACAACGGCAGCGCGGACAACCAGTGGCGGCTGGTGCCGAACGGCGCGCGGCGGATCCAGAACGTCGGCACCGGGATGGTGCTCGGCGTGAGCGCCATGTCCACGGCCGACGGCGCGCTCGTCGTCCAGTGGGGCGACACCGGCACCGCCGACCACCTGTGGACGGCGATCGTCGACACCGGAGGCTACCTGCGGCTGCGCAACTCCCACAGCCAGAAGGTGCTGGGCGTGGAGAACATGGGCACCGCCTCAGGGTCGCGTGTCGTGCAGTGGGCCGACAACGGCACCGCCGACCATCGCTGGCGGCTGCGCTACCGGCCGGCGGCCGCCTTCCGGATCCAGTGCGCCAACGGCGGCCGGGTTCTCGGCCTCGCGGGCGCCGCCCAGGGCGCGCAGGTCGTGCTCGCCGACGACGACGGCTCCGACACCACCCTCTGGAGGTTCCTGTGAGACGTGCCCTGCGCACGGTCCTGTGCACCGTCGGCCTGCTGCTTGCGACCATGCTGTTCCCGTCGGCGGCCGGGGCCGACAACCCGATCGTGCAGACGATCTACACGGCCGACCCCGCGCCGCTGGTCCACAACGGCCGCGTCTACGTCTACACCGGCCACGACGAGGACGGCTCCACGTACTTCACCATGCGGGACTGGCGCGTCTACTCCTCCTCCGACATGGCCAACTGGACCGACCACGGCTCGCCCATGAGCCTGGCCACCTTCGCCTGGGCCGACGCCAACGCCTGGGCCGGCCACGTCACCCAGCGCAACGGCCGGTTCTACTGGTACGTGCCGATCCGCGACCGCGCCACCGGCTCGATGGCCATCGGCGTCGCGGTCGGCGACAGCCCGACCGGGCCCTTCCGGGACGCCATCGGACGCCCGCTGGTCAACAACGGCGAGATCGACCCCAACGTCTTCATCGACGACAACGGCCAGGCGTACCTGTACTGGGGCAACCCTCGCCTCTGGTACGTCCGGCTGAACCCGGACATGATCTCCTACTCCGGCAGCCCGACCCAGATCCCCCTCACCACGGCCGGCTACGGCACGCGCACCGGGAACGCCGGCCGCCCCACCCTGTACGAGGAAGCCCCGTGGGTCTTCAAGCGCAACGGCCTGTACTACAACGTCTTCGCCGCCGAATGCTGCTCGGAGTTCATCGCGTACTCGACGGCCCCCAGCGCCACCGGGCCGTGGACGTACCGAGGGACGATCATGCCCAGGCAGGGAAGCAGCTTCACCAACCACGCCGGGATCATCGACTTCAACGGCGGGTCGTACTTCTTCTACCACAACGGCGCCCTGCCCGGCGGCGGCGGTTACACCAGGTCGGTGGCGGTGGAGAAGTTCACCTACAACGCCGACGGCACCATCCCCACGATCAACATGACCACCGCGGGGCCGCCCCAGATCGGCACGCTCGACCCGTACACCCGCCAGGAGGCCGAGACGGTCGCCTGGGCGTCCGGGGTCGAGACCGAGGTCTCCGGCGAAGGCGGCATGAACGTGGGCTTCGTCGACAACGGCGACTACCTCAAGATCAAGGGTGTCGCCTTCGGCGACGGCGCCTCCTCCTTCACCGCCCGGGTGGCCTCGGCCACCAGCGGCGGCCGGATCGAGCTGCGGCTCGGCGGCCCCACCGGCACCCTCGTGGGCACCTGCGCCGTCAACGGCACCGGCGGATGGCAGACCTGGGCCTCGGTCACCTGCCCGGTGTCCGGCGCGACCGGCACCCGTGACCTCTACCTGCGCTTCGCCGGCGGCAGCGGCTACCTGTTCAACCTGAACTGGTGGCAGTTCACCCGCAGCGGCGGCGGCGGCGCCGAGCTGCTGACGAACGGCACCATGGAGAACGGCACGACGGGCTGGACCGCCTCCGGCGGCACCCTGTCCTCCGCCACCGACGTCGCCCACGCGGGCAGCCGGTCCCTGCTCACCTCCGGACGCACCGCCTCCTGGAACGGCCCCCACCAGAACGTGACCGCGCGGCTCGCCAACGGCAGGACCTACACCACGAGTGTCTGGGTCCGGTCGCAGAGCGGCACCCCCGGCGCGAAGGCGACGCTGGCGCTCACGGCGGACGGCGCCACGAGCTACCACCAGCTCACCCCGGTCCGTACGGTCGGCCCGGACGGCTGGACCCAGCTCACCGGCACCGCGTCCGTCTCCTGGACCGGCACGCTGACCAACGCCTCGTTCTACGTCGAGACGGCCGCGGGCACCGACGGCCTCTACGTCGACGACGCCTCCTTCCAGTAACCCGGCAGAAGCCGCCACCTCGACCCGTGAGGAGACATCGATGAGAAACCGAATCCGCGGCCCCCTCGCCTTCGCCGCCGCCGTGGCGCTGACCCTGGCGACGGGCGCCGCGGCGTCCGGCTCGGCCCTCCCGGCGCAGGCGCTGGAGAACGGCGTGGCCCGCACCCCGCCGATGGGCTGGAACACCTGGAACACCTTCGGCTGCAACATCGACGAGACGCTGATCAAGCAGACGGCCGACGCGCTGGTCAGCTCCGGCATGCGCGACCTGGGATACCAGTACGTCGTGGTCGACGACTGCTGGTTCGACCCCAACCGCGACCAGGCCGGGAACATCCAGGCCAACCCGTCCCGGTTCCCCGGCGGGATGAAGGCCCTCGGCGACTACCTGCACGCCAGGGGCCTGAAGTTCGGCCTCTACCAGGCGCCGCTGGACCGGACCTGCGCCCAGTACTTCGGCGCCTACCCGGGCGCGACCGGCAGCCAGGGACACGAGGTCCAGGACGCCCGGCAGTTCGCCGCCTGGGGCGTCGACTACCTCAAGTACGACTGGTGCTCGCCCACCGGCACCATCGACGACCAGGTGCGCACCTTCGCCAAGATGCGGGACGCGCTCGCGGCGACCGGGCGGCCGATCCTCTACAGCATCAACCCCAACAGCATCCACGAGAAGACCGGCCCGCGGCGCGACTGGGGCGACGTCGCCAACATCTGGCGCACCACCGAGGACATCACCAACGCCTGGAACACCGGCCAGACCAACGGCTACCCGATGGGCATCCAGAACATCGTCGACGTCAACGTGCCGCTCGCGGGGTACGCCAGGCCGGGGCAGTTCAACGACCCCGACATGATGGTCGTCGGCCGGGGCGGCATGAACGACACCGAGATGCGCAGCCACTTCGCCCTGTGGGCCGTCATGGCCGCCCCCCTGATCGCCGGGAACGACATCAGGAACATGAACAGCGCCACCTCGACGATCATGAAGAACCAGAACCTGATCGCCATCAACCAGGACCCGCTCGGCCTCCAGGCCGTCCAGGTCGGCAACGACGGGACCCGCCGCGTCCTGGCCAAGCGGCTGAGCAACGGCGACGTCGCGGTCGCGCTGTTCAACCAGGGCGGCACCACCACCACGATCAGCACCACCGCCTCCGCCGTCGGCCTGAACGGGAACTCGTTCACCCTCCGCGATGCCTGGACCAACGCCGTCACCACGACGACGGGAACCATCTCGGCGAGCGTCCCCTCCCACGGCACCGTGGTGTTCCGGGTCAGCGGCGGCACCCCCGCGCCGCCGGCCACCAGGATCCAGGGCGCCGGCTCCGGCCGGTGTCTCGACGTGACCGGCGCCTCCCAGGCCAACGGCACCCCCGTGGTGATCTGGGACTGCCACCAGCAGAGCAACCAGCAGTGGACCTCCACCACGGCCGGCGAGCTGCGCGTCTACGGCGGCAAGTGCCTGGACGTCAACAACGCCGCCACCGCCGACGGCACCGGCGTCATCATCTGGGACTGCAACGGCCAGAACAACCAGAAGTGGCGCTTCAACGCCGACGGAAGCATCACCGCCGTCGGCGCGAACAAGTGCCTGGACGTGGCCGGCAACGCCACGGCCAACGGCACCAGGCTCCAGATCTGGACCTGCACCGGCGCGTCCAACCAACGCTGGTCCCGCCTGTGAGGAGGCGTCCCCGGCCGGCCCGCGCCGGCCCCGGAGGAGAGCAGACGTGACGCACCCGGCGCGGGCTACGCCCTGGTCAGCCAGGTGACCTGGGCGCCGTTGTCGAAGGTCTCGCGCCGGGTGGGGGTGAACAGGGTGGGGCTGAACCCCCCGGAGAACAGGGAGACGCCCGCGCCCGCCACGACGGGGTAGCTCTTGAGGATGGTCGTCGATGGTCAGCGTGCTGGAGACGACATGTTGGCGCAGATGGGAGTACGGCCTGGTGGTGGGGACATCCAGGGCCGGCTCGTACGTGCCGCGGCCCATCACCAGGGTGTCGAAGACCTTGTCGGGCACGCCGTCGAGGCCGATGAGCCTGCGGAGGTGGGTGGGGACCGACGACTAGACCCGCTACGCCGAGCTCATGCACGAACTCGTGGCCCGGGTCTCCGCCTTCGACATCGACGCCAACATCGGCTTCCACGCCGCCTCGGGCCTGCCCGGCGACTCGACCTCGGTGCTCCTTCTCCACCTCACGCTGAACTGGCTCATCGTGGAGCGGCTGACCCTGCCCGACATCTTCACCGAACAGGAGATCCACGACCTCGTGGACGCCGCCGTGCAAAGATCGCTGAACGCCTGACCCATGCCGGTCGAGTACGGACTCCACCTGACGGCACTCCCGACTGACTCAGAGCCCCGCAGAGAGATTGACGCCGGCGCCAACGGACCGCTGGGTGGTCACGCCGGTGACGGCATTTCCCGCGGACGCGACAGTCAGCTGGTTGCCGCCGCGCTGGTAGGAGAGACCGATGCCGGACCCGTTGCCACGGACGGCGTTGCCGGTGACGGCCACGTGGCCGGTGCCGTAGTTGACCTGTTTGATGGCCAGGTAGGTGGTTCCAGCCCCGCTGAACTGGAAGACGCGGTTGCCGACGATGGTGCTCGCGGCGTCGCCCTGGACGGTGACGCCGATGCCGTGGGTGGCGAAGTCCTCGACGTAGTTGTCGCTGATGCTGGTCGCGAAGAGGCGGCTCGCGTTGATGCCGGAACCGCCGACACCGTAGACGTGATTGCGTTCGACCGTCCAGCCGGCGGAGTTCTCCAGCTTGATCGCGTCGCCCCCGCTGGACGCGATCCAGTTGTCGGTGAGGTTCCAGTCGGTCACCGCATTGCCGCTGTCCTGGACGTAGATGCCATGCTGTCCGGAGTCCTCCACGAAGAGGTTGCGGACGTTGCCGTTGACCATCGTGTTCGTCAGCGTGGTCCCGTTACGCGAGGCGTTGGTGATGCGCAGCCCGTGAGCCCTGGCGTTCCTGATGGCGAGAGCCTCGACGGTGGTGTGCCAGGAACGGATCACGACCGCGTCCCCGCTCGTGGGGTTGTTCGCCGCGTTCGCGTCGATCGTGAGATCACGTAAGGCGATCGGCTCGCCGGTGAAAGCGTCGTTGTCGACCCACGAGTCGGAGGCCAGCACGGCATCGAGGTTGCGACCGTTGCCCTGCTTGAGGAGGGTGGACGGGCTGTCGCCGCGGTATGACCGGTTGCCGCGCAAGGTGATGGTGCTGTTGATCATGCAGGGGCCGTCGATGACGATCTCGTCACCGTCGGCCGAACCGTTGATCACCGACTGGATGAGGGCGGCGTCGCCATTGCTGTTCGTGCAGGTCGCCGTGGCGCGGGCGGCGCCCGCGGGCCCCGCCGCCGCGAACATCCCGACGGTGGCGCCGGCCACGAGCACCATCGCGGACGTGGCCGTGATGGTGCGACGACCGGTCCTTCTCCGTTGTGTCATGGGGTCTCCTGTCCTCCTGTGGGCGCCCGTGCGCCGGGCGATTCCCCCGTAGGGAACAGCGAGACCCCACCGGTCCGGTAGTGCGCCCCCGCACTGGCGGACTCGAGCCGGACGGTTCTCAGTCGGGCGGAGGGCCGGGGCATTCGTTGGGTTTCCCGCTGGCGACCCGGCGTACCTGGACGTCGGCCAGCGAGGTGCCGGACCTCACCAGTTCCTGAATTTCCTCGATCGACATTTCCACGTCATGGAAATGTCTGGCGCGTTCAAGGCTAACCGCCACCAGCTCTATGCGGTAAACCTGCCCGACGCCCCCTTCGTTCTCCCCGCCGAAATACTGGGCACCTCTCCAGGATGTGAGCGTGCTGGTTTTCTCGTAGTTGAAGACGAGCTCGACATACTTTTGGGGGTCGCCGTTGACCATATTCTGCTTTGCCAAAATCAATGTGGCGCCGGGCGGAAGCGAAGCGGTGCCGGAGAAGTAGGAGCAATATTTGACCTTGGCGCCGTCGGCCGGCGCGTCGATGGTCCCGACGGGCTTGACCGCATCGCCGGTGGCGTGGCTCGGCGTAGGGTCCTTCGAGGTCGCTCCCGCGCTGCGGGTGACCGAGGGGGGAGCGGTCCGGCTCTGGTCACCGCCACCGGACACACGTTCCAGCAGCCCTGGCGCGAACGCGCCGCCTCCGGCGACGGCGAGGCTCGCCGCGACGATCACGTACAGGAGTCGCCGGGGCGGCCGGGCCGAGGAAGGCGAGTGGCCTGTCGCCGGCTCCCCGCCGCCGGCTTCCAGCAGGCCGCGGCTCCAGTTGCGCAGGTCGGTGGGGCGGCGGGAGGGATCGCCGTCGAGGGCGGCCAGGATGTGCGACGTGAGGCGGCCGGGGTCGCCCACCCCGCACGCCCGGGCCACGGCTGCGACCTCGGCCTCGATGTGGGCCGGGGCGCCGGGAGCGTCCGGGGCGGGCGGGTCCTGTCCCGTGAGGCAGAAGTACGCGAGTGCCCCGAGCGCGTAGACGTCCGCCGCCACGGCGCGCGGCAGGTGCGGCGCGGCCAGGACCTCGGGCGAGGTGTAGGCGGGCGTGTGCCATCCGGCGAGGTCGTACCCGTCGTCGATGAGACGCATCGTGCTCACGTCGATCAGCACGAGACCGCGTTTCGGGTGCACGATGCAGTTGGTCGGCTTGACATCCCGGTGCAGGCTCGGGTTGCCGCCGGATCGCGTCACGGACGCCAGGCTGGCGAGCGCCTCGCCCGCCTGGGCCACGTATGCGAGCCGTCGGCGGATCGTGTCCGCGCGCGCCGGGTCGCCTGCCAGCAGCGCGTGCAGCGTCGGGCCTTCGACCCACTCCATGACCAGGTACGCCATGGTCTGCGGCGAGGCACCGGTACCCTCTCGGACGCTGCCCGGAGGGTGCGGAGGCGCGCCGAGGAACACCTCGTCAAGCCGAACCACATGGTCCAGTTTCAGGTGCCGCAGGAGCACGGCATGGTCGCGCCAGCGTTGCTGCTCACGCGCCGAGGGCCATCCCGGCCCGGCGTCGCGCGGCGGACTGAGGAGTTTGATCGCCAGAGGCAGCGGGGAGGTGAGCTCGCCCTGATAACGAGCCTTCCAGGTGATGCCCTCCCCGCCGGCTATCCCCTCGCCCAGCAGTTCGTGGCGGTCTGGCGCCTCCGGCGGGCCGACGAACAGCCCGTTCGGCTCGTCGTCCGACACGCCACCCCTGACACCGGATGTGGATGCCGGCCGCGGTGAAACCGGCGCGCCACGCGTGACCGGCTCGTCGTCCGCGCGGGCATCGTGATCGTCAGTGTCCATGGTCCTCGCCGTCCTCCGGCTCGGGCAGCTCGTGGAGATCCTCGACGCCGACCACACCGGCGCGTACGGCCCAGCGTGCCAGCGCCCATCGGAAGTCGTCGTGTGAGAACGCCTCGTCGTCCCTGGTGAGCCCCGGAATACCGTGACCGGACAGGCTCTCCCTCAGCGACTTGACGACATTGCGGACGTACTGCGGCTGCCGGCCAAGCCGCCGTCCCATCTGCGTGTAAGTCGCGGGAACCGCCTGCGGTCCTGCCCTGACCAGCAAGGGCTCGCACAGTGCGGCGAGCACGAGCCGCTGTCTCCTGGTCAGCTCCATCGGCGACGTGACCGTCGCGGGCGTGCGGGTCGCCGCCTCTCCCCCGCTCCGGCCCGGGCCTGGCGTCAGTGACCGTGCGTCCACGCGCACGGTCACCGTCGAACCGACGCGACCCGCGAAGACGACGCTGAAGACGGAGAACGGGAGCGAGGTGATCGCCGCACCCGGCTCCACGACCCGGTCCTCACCGGCCGGTGGCCGGACGACGAGCGGTTTGCTACCCGAGTCATTGCGTATCAGGACGCAGTCATTGAGGACGATCAGCGAACCCGCCCGCCGCGACAGGTGTTCGTCGTCGGGCAGGCGCACTTCGCACGCGCGGCTTCGCCCCAGCGTCAGCGACTGCCCGCGCGCCACGCGCCACTGTTCGCCGCCGAACGCCACGAGTATCGCCTCGTCGCGCGCCGGTGACCCGCCGGCCTGAGCGTCGTTCATGATGCAGGGCCGCCTTTCGGGGTGGTTCGGCTATTCCCCGACTTACAGCGAGTACGCGGAGCACATGGCTCATTATCAATTCTCCGTCACCGCCGATAATAGCGGCCTCGTATGTGCCGACAAGGTGCGGCGTGTGAAATGTTCCCGCGATATAGGCAGGGCCGGGAGAAAACGTTCTTGCGCTTATCACGCGGTCGGATGCCTTTCAAGACGGCTATTCGGCATGCGCCGGAGGTGATCGTCGCCCCTGGGCCGCGAAGGTGCGGGGCTGCACTGTCGAGCCCGCCGCGATCGTCCTTCACTGCCGCTGAGACCACGTGCCAGGACCAGCCGAGCAGAGGAGCGATCATGACAATCCCGACACGCGATCCGTACAGCAGGGCAAGCCTGCCGCCGGACGGCGCCTTCTCCCGGCTCCGCGGCGTATCCGCGCTGCTCGCCGCCTTCATCGCGATCGCGCTGGTGCTCTGCGCGGCACCGGCCTACGCCCAGCCAAGGGGTGACCGCATCGGAGTGGCCGACCTGGCCTCGGGCGACTGGATCGAATCCCCCAGCCATGCCTACCGGCTCGTCATGCAGGGCGACGGCAACCTGGTCCTCTACGGTCCGGCCGGCGCCCTCTGGGCGACCTACACCAGCGCCCCCGAGAACAGCGGCGCCTACCTCGCCAACCAGGGCGACGGCAATCTCGTGATCTACCGGCCGGATCGCAGCGTGGTCTGGGCCAGCCGGAGCCACGCCGCCGGCGGCGGGACGCTGATCATGCAGAACGACGGGAACGTGGTGAACTACGGAGCGGCGGGCCCCTTCTGGAGTACCTACACGAACGGAGGAGTCAGCAAGATGGCGGCCTCGGGCGCGGTCGCCTTCGCCCGCCGGCAGGTCGGCAAGCCCTACGTGTGGGGCGGGAACGGACCTGACGCCTACGACTGCTCCGGTCTCACCTCCAGAGCCTACGCCAGCGTCGGCGTAAGCCTGCACCGTACGAGCCAGAGCCAGTACCTGCAGGGCCAGGCCGTCGCCAGAGCAGCCCTGCAGCCGGGAGACCTGGTGTTCTACTCCGGCGCCCAGCCTGGCCATGTGGGCATCTACGTCGGCAACGACGAGATCATCAATGCTCGCAACACCCAGCTGGGGATCATCTACAACCACATCACGGCCCCGGGCTCTATCACCGGTTACCGGCGCTACGCCTGAGCCTTCGCGTCCTCGTGTCCCTGCCGGCCAGGCCGGGGCACGAGGCACGGGCTGCTCCAGCCGGTTGCAAGGCGGCAGCCGCAGCGTCGCGGTGAATGCCGGGGACCGCCTGCTCCCCCGCGGCCGTCGTGACGCTTGACCGTGCGCGTCACGGGCAGCGGACAGTCCGGCACCGAGGAGAGGAATCGTCATCATGAGCCACGACGAGGGCCGGCCGCGCGCGCTGGTGACCGGGGCGTCCAGCGGCATCGGGTACGAGCTGGCCAGGCAGTTCGCCGGGCACGGCTTCGACCTGGTCGTCAACGCCGAGGACACGGGCATCGACGACGCGGCGCGCGAGCTGCGCAAGCTCGGGGCGTCGGTCGAGGCCGTGCGGGCCGACCTCACCGCCGAGGACGGCGTCGAGCTCCTCTACGCTCGGGCCACGGCCGACGGCCGGCCCCTGGAGGCGGTGGCGATCAACGCGGGCGTCGGCGCCGGTGGCCCCTTCACCGAGACGGACCTGGCGGGCGACCTGCGGGTCGTGGATCTGAACGTGCGCTCCTCCGTACACCTGGCCAAGCTCTGCGTGCGCGACATGGCGGCGCGCCGGCGCGGGCGGGTGCTGTTCACCTCGTCCATCGCCGCCACGCAGCCGGGGCCCTTCGAGGCCACGTACGCCGCGTCGAAGGCGTTCCTGCTCTCGTTCTCCGAGGCGCTGCGCGAGGAGCTCAAGGACAGCGGTGTGACGGTGACCGCGCTGATGCCGGGGCCGACCGACACCGGCTTCTTCGGACGGGCGGGGATGGAGGACACCCGGGTCGGCAGCGGGAAGAAGGACGACCCGGCGCGGGTGGCCGAGCAGGCGTACGAGGCGCTCATGAACGGGAAGGACCACGTGGTCGCCGGGTCGGTCAAGAACAGGGCGATGGCGGGAGCCGCCAAGGTGATGCCCGAGAAGGCCAAGGCCCAGGCGCACCGGCGGATGGCCGAGCCGGGATCCGGCGACGACTGAGCGGCCCGCTCGCGGTCACCCGTTCGCGCGAACGGTGGATAGCGTGACCGTGTCGATCCGCGGGCCGCCCGTTCGACCTGCGGGTGCGAGGGACGAGAGACGACCCCGCCGGACGAGGAGAACGCCATGCCGAAGTACCTGCTGATCATGCGGGGCACCGACGAATCGAACGCGGCCATGATGGCCGAGATCGACGAGATGATGGCCACGACCCGGCAGTTCATCGAGGAGACGGTCAAAGCCGGCGTCCTCCTCGCGGCGGAAGGGCTGGACGATCCGCGCCAGGGCGTCGTGGTCGACTTCAGCGGCGAGGCCCCGGTGGTCACGGACGGACCGTACGGCGAGACCAAGGAGCTGTTCGGGGGCTTCTTCCTGCTCGACGTCGCCTCCAAGCAGGAGGCGGTCGAGTGGGCCAAGCGGGTGCCGGCGGCCCCCGGTTCCAAGATCGAGGTCCGGCGGGTGCCCGGGAGCGACGAGGTCCCGCAGGTCGGCGCGTGATCACCGAGGACGGGGCCGGGCGCGAGAGCAACGGCCGGATCTGATGGGCACGGCCGAGGTCGAGGCCGTCTGGCGGATCGAGTCGGCGAGGATCGTCGCCACGCTGACCCGGTTCACCGGCGATTTCGGGCTGGCCGAGGACGCCGCCCAGGAGGCGGTGGCCGAGGCGCTGGTGTCGTGGCCGCTCGCCCCTCCGGCGGATCCCGTCGGCTGGCTGATGGCCACGGCGCGGCGGCGGGCGATCGACGCGATCCGCCGCCGGGCCGCCCTCCAGGACCGATACGCCCGGCTCGCCGCCGATCCGGCGACCGGCCTGGCGGTCGGCTCGGCGCTTGACGAAGAACTCGATCCCGACAGGATCGATGACGACGTGCTGGCCCTGATGTTCATCAGCTGCCACCCGGTGCTCTCCCCCGAGGCCCGGGTGGCGCTGACCCTGCGCGTGGTCGGCGGCCTGTCCACCAAGGAGATCGCCCGCGCGTTCCTCGTACCCGTGCCGACCGTGCAGGCTCGCATCACCCGGGGCAAGAGAACGATCGCGGCGGCCGGGGTGCCGTTCGAGCCGCCACCGGCCGCCGAACGCCGGGAGCGGCTGGGCGACGTGCTCAGCGTCATCTACGTGATCTTCACCGAGGGGTCGACGGCCACGTCGGGTGACCATCTGCTGCGTCCCGACCTCGCGTACGAGGCGATCCGGCTGGCCCGCACCCTGGCCGCGCTGCAGCCGGACGAGCCGGAGGTGCACGGCCTGCTGGCGTTGTGCGAGCTGACGGCCGCGCGGTTCCCGGCCCGGACGGTTCGCCGGTCCTGCTCGACGAGCAGGACCGGCGGCGGTGGGACTTCTCGGCGATCCGCCGCGGCCTGGCCGCGCTGGCCAGGGCGTCGACTCGCGGCCTCGGCCCGTACGGCCTGCAGGCCGCGATCGCCGCCACCCACGCGTCGGCCCTCGGTCGAGGCGACCGACTGGGACCGGATCGTGGTGCTCTACGAGGCGCTCGGCCGGGTCGCGCCCTCGCCGGTGGCCGAACTCAACCGGGCCGTCGCCGTCGCCATGGCCTCGGGACCGGAGCGGGCCCTGGCCATCGTGGACGAGTTGATCGTCTAGGACCGGCTCCCCGGCTCCCATCTGCTCCCGACCGTACGCGGTGAGCTGCTGACCCGACTCGGACGGCGAGCGGAAGCGCGCGCCGAGTTGGAGCTGGCGGCCCGGCTGTGCGCCAACGAGCGCGAACGCTCCGTGCTCCTGCGCAAGGCGGCCGCGCTGCGCTGACGTCTCCGGCCTGATCAGCCGGGGCTCAAGGGCGGCCGGAGCCGGTGGTGAAAGTTTCACCGGCACCACCGCGCGGCCGGCCGTGGGACCACCACCGCGACGACCACATCACCCGCCGTCACGAGGGCCACGACCGGGCCGTTGATCCGCCGGGCCAGATCGTCCGGCCGATACGGGCCACCCGGAAACGGCGATACATCAACTCAGTCGGACTCAGGCGTCAAACACTGCGCAAAATGGGCCTATCCGGACTTGCGGCCGTCGTGTGACTCTCCCCAAGAACCCCGCCCGGGGAGTAAGGAGAGGTGACTTCTTGAAACGACACCGTACGATGCGCATTCTCACACTCGTCGCCGCGGCGGCCCTGGCACTCGGCGTGTCACCCGCCCAGGCGGCGAACGCGACCAGTGCCGCGGCCCTGAACTGCGCCATCACCATCACCAACCCGACCCAGCTGTATACGACCTCCGTCTACGCCTACGTCGAGGTCTCGTGCAACCAGAAAGTCTCGTTCATCGGCGGCTATCTCTCCCTGTACCGGGACGGCACCTTCCTGAATTACGCCGAGATTTACCAGTACAACCTCACCTACGTTTATAAGCTCAACATGGTGTCCTGCGTGCCGGGGAACTACCACGTCATGGGTTACGGCTTCGCCAACCTGGACGGCGGGGCGCCCGACTTCTCCCAGCGAGTCGCCACCACGCCGATCGCCATCACCTGCACCTGAAGCCATCGGGGGGCGGTTCGGAGCCGGTCATGGCGCGCAGACCATAGCGTGCCCGCACG
>NZ_JAPNNL010000310.1 GCF_027620315.1 Nonomuraea corallina
TCAGCCACGCCGCGGCGAGCGCCGCCGCCGCGGCCACGCACAGCCGCCAGAGCGCGCTCACGGGATCAGTCCGAACACGCCGTGGTCGAGCCTGTCCAGGACACCCTTCATCGGGCTCGACTCGCCGGTGCCCGGGTCGAGAACGTGGTAGTGGCCGTCGTCGCCCTGGGGCTCGATCGCCACGGCGAGCCCGCCCTCCGCCGACCAGCCCAGCGGTTCCGGCGGGTTGTGGTGACGGGGCAGCCGCAACGCCGCCCGATCGGTCACCCGGGCCGTGCGCGCGTCCATGGTGACGACCTCGTCGCCCGTCAGCGTGATCAGGCAACGTCCGTCCTGCGTGGCCAGGGCGGGGAGGGTGGGGTCGAAGGGCGCCCGGCTGCGCACCCGGCCGCCGAGGTCCACGGTGAGCAGCTCGGTGTCGGGCGCGCCGGACAGGGCCCGGTGCCCGGTGGTGCCGATCACGCCGTACGGGCCGAGGCCGAGCACGCGCCTGACCTCCGGCAGCGCGGTCCTGGCGCCGGTCGTGGTGTCGATCAACTCGGTCCCGGTGCTGGAGACCAGCGCCGCCAGGCGGCCGTCACGGGACAGGTGCGGCTCGGGGACGGCGTGGGCGGGGAGCGGTCCCGTGAGGTCGCGCCGGGTGGCCTCAGGGAGGTGCTGCACGACCAGGCGGTCGGTGACGGAGTCGAGGTAGACGACGTGGTGGCCGTCGCCGCTGAGCGTCAGCGGCCCGGTTCGCCTGCCCCCGTCGCCGGTGGCGAGCCGGGTGACGGCCCTGTCCAGCGAGAACCCGCCGAAGTCCCAGGTGCTCTCGTCCCACTCGTCGTCCGGTTCGCGGCCGTCCGGCATCGTGGCGATCTGCCAGGGGCCGCTGCCCGAGGTGACGTACGCGAACAGGGCCGCGTTGCCGTGGGGCGCCGTGAGAGGCGACTTCGGCTGCTCGTCCGGCTCCGCCGCCGCGGCGGCGTTCCAGCCCACGGCCAGGAAGGGCGTGAGCAGCACGGCGGTGACCGCCCGCCAGGGGGTCGGCCGGTTCGCGGGCGTGACGGGCTGGGCGGTCAGTGCCAGGCCCCAGGCCGTCAGGGTCACGGCGACGCCGAGGAGCGAGCGGAAGGCGTCGAGGCCGGAGGACCAGCCGCCGCCCGGCGCCGACCAGATCACCACGATCGTCCCACCGGCCAGCAGCAGGCGCGCGGACCGGGACCGCATGGCCAGCTCGGCGGCCACCAGGTCGGCCGCCTCCGCCCGGAGCGGGCGTCGGTGCAGCCCCATGACCAGCAGGTTCACGGCCAGGATGACGGTGAGCGTGAACACCGCCCAGCCCCGCTCGGCGAGAGCCACCTCCGCCTGGAACGAGCGCGACACCGAGGCCAGCGCGATCGCGCCGGACACCATGGCGGCGAACACCCACAGTGCCCTCGTCAGGGTCGGCGCCAGTCGCACACGGAGCGGACGGCCGAGCCGGCCGCCTCGACGGGCGGCGAGCGTCTCGGCCGCGGCCATTCCGCAGAACCATCCGATCACCGGCCAGACAGGGCTGATGCCGAACGATTCTCCCTCGACCGTCGCGAACATGACGCCGAGCCCGGTGACCGTTCCGATACGCATGGAACGCGTCGTGACATGCAGGTAACGGAGAATAGCCGCGCCGTTGTCCGGAGTGACTTCTACCTGGTAAAAGCGGGAAAAACGGTGCATCCTGCTCCGCGACACGACCTCGGATTCAGCCCGGTACAGGAACGGGACCGCGACCACCAGGAATCCCAAAAAAGAAATAAACCCACTAAATTCCCCTTGTCCCCTCGGGAGAAAGTAGCAGAATGCTGGTCAAAGTCACAGGGGTGTGGAGTGATACCCGATAACGTGTGGGAACGGCTGGACCACGGCGCCGGGAGGGCGACCCGGAGCGAGATCCGGCGGATGCGCGCCGCCCTCGTCGCCCTAGTGGCGGCCGTGCCGCTCGCCCTGGCGGCGGCGGCGAGCGGGCTGGCCGTCCCCCGGCTGGGCGTCGACGGCGGCGACCCCGAGCCCGCGATCGTCCGTGACGACGCCGGCCGGGTACGGAACATGACCGTGTGGTTCCGGCACAGGATCGTCAACGACGGCTGGTTCCCCGTCACCGTCTCCGGTGTGGGCCTGCGCGCGGACGGCGTCCGGCTCACCGAGGTGCGTGCGGACGACGGCCGCGCCTTCCCCCTGACGATCCGCCCGGGCGGGCTGGTCCGGGTACGGCTCCTGGCGCAGATCGTCGACTGCGAGCGCGCCCTGGCCGCGGTCCCCGAGCTGTCGCTGCGGGCCGAACGCTGGTGGGGGAGTCAGAGCGCCGGCCCGGAACGTCGGGGCAACGCCGGCTGGGAGTTCGGAATCGAGTCCGCCTGCGACCGGTGAACGCGGCTTCTGTCCGCGAACGGTGACGTCACGAACGGTTAACAGCTCTCTGGGAAGTTCTCCAACGTCGTAAAGTTTGCCTCGTCAGGCTTCGTTAGGACACGTGGGGAAGTCGAATGCCGCACATCTCGCCGCTAGTCGCCGGCGATCCCTCCCAGCTGGGGTCGTTCCGGCTGACCGGAAGAATCGGCGAGGGCGGGCAGGGCATCGTCTTTCTCGGGGTCAACCAGCACGGTGAGCGGGCCGCCGTCAAATTGCTGCACGTCAAATTCACCGGTGACAAGAGCGCCCGATCCCGCTTCGCCCGTGAGCTGAAGGCAGCCGAGCGGGTGGCCTCGTTCTGCACCGCCCGGGTCATGGAGGCCGACCTCGACGGCGACACCCCGTACATCGCCAGCGAGTACATCGACGGGCGGGCGCTGCGCGACCTCGTCGACACCGACGGGCCGCTCACCGGCACCGCGCTCGACCGGCTGGCCATCGGCACCGCCACCGCGCTGACCGCCATCCACCACGCCTCGATCATCCACCGCGACCTCAAGCCCGACAACGTGCTCATCGCCGCCGACGGGCCGCGCGTGGTCGACTTCGGCATCGCCCGCATCATCGACTCGACCGGCACGATCACCAGCCGGGCCATCGGCACCCCCGCGTACATGGCGCCCGAGCAGATCGCCGGCGAGGAGATCGGGCCGTACACCGACGTGTTCGCGTGGGGGGCGACGATCGCGTTCGCCGCCACCGGCACCGCCGTGTTCGAGGGCAACTCGATCGCGACCGTGCTCAACCGGATCCTCACCCACGAGGTGGACGTGGAGATGATGCCGGAGCCGTTGCGCGGCGTGGTGCGGGCGGCGCTGTCCAAGTCGGCCGCCGACCGGCCCTCCGCCGACCAGATCCTGCTGCGGCTGCTCGGGCAGCCCGAGACGGTCGGCGCCTCCACGGCGCTGCTGACGCGGGGCGTGCAGGCGGCGGGCGACGACACCACCCCGTTCAGCCGCGTCTCGGTCACCGACCGCCCCGCCTCGGGCGGGCCGGCCGTCACCGCCTTCCCGGCCCTCTCCGGCCGCACAGGCACGCACAGCGGCTCCGACGGTACGGGCACCCACGGCGGCTCCGGCGCCAACCTGGCCAGGCAGGAGCTGCGCGCCATGTACCGCGAGCTGCTGACCCGGCTGC
>NZ_JAPNNL010000311.1 GCF_027620315.1 Nonomuraea corallina
CGCCCGCGGCGGCCACCACCCACCATCCACCCCAGCAGAAGGTCCCGGTCGCCGAAGGGTACGGCGGCGCGGTCTCCACCGTCGACCTCGACGCCTCCAAGGCGGCCATAGACGTGCTCAAGAGAGGCGGCAACGCCGTCGACGCCGCCGTCGCCGCGGGCGCCGTGCTGGGCGTCACCGAGCCGTACTCCGCCGGGCTGGCCGGCGGCGGCTTCCTCGTCTACTACGACGCCAAGCGCCGGAAGGTGCACACCATCGACGGCCGCGAGACCGCGCCCCGGGCCATGACGGCCACCTCCCTGGAGGGCATCCCGTTCGACCAGGCGGTCACCAGCGGCCTGTCGGCCGGCGTGCCCGGCACGGTCGCCCAGTGGGAGCTGGCCCTGCGCCGGTTCGGCACGATGTCGCTGAAGCAGGCGCTGCAGCCCGCCGTCACCGTCGCGTCCCGAGGGTTCGTGGTCGACCAGACGTTCCACGACCAGACCGCGCAGAACGCGGCCCGCTTCAAGGACTTCACCTCCACGGCGAAGCTCTACCTGCCGAACGGCGCGCCGCCGCCCGTCGGCTCCGTCTTCAGGAACCCCGACCTCGCCGCCACCTACCGCGAGCTGGGCCGCCGCGGCACCGGCTGGCTGTACGGGGGAGAGCTCGGCAGGGAGGTCGTGGCCACCGTCAAGCGTCCCCCGGTCACCCCCGGCTCGACCAGGAACGTCAGGCCCGGCCTGATGGAGCTGGGCGACCTGCGCGACTACCGCGCGCTGATGCGGGAGCCGACCAGGTCCGACTACCGCGGCCTGACGGTGTACGGGATGGCGCCGCCGTCGTCGGGCGGCTCGACCGTGCAGGAGGCGCTCAACATCCTGGACGCGCTGCCCGAGGTCGGCCTCCACGAGTACCTGGAGGCGTCCCGGCTGGCCTTCGCCGACCGCAACGCCTACGTGGGCGACGTGCCGGGCGTGCCGCTGAAGGAGCTGCTGTCGGACGGTTTCGCCAAGGAGCGGGCCTGCCTGGTCGGCGAGCGCGCGATCGCGCACCCCGCCGCGCCGGGCGTCCCCGACGGCTCGTACGAGAACTGCCCGCCCGCGCAGGGCACCGCTCCCGAGACCACGGCCGAGGGCCCGGAGACCACCCACCTGGTGGTGGCCGACCGGTGGGGCAACGTGGTCGCCTACAACCTGACGATCGAGTCCACCGGCGGCAACGGCATCGTGGTGCCGGGCCGCGGGTTCCTGCTCAACAACGAACTGACGGACTTCACCTTCGGCCCGGCTCCGGGCGACCCGAACCTGCCCGGCCCCGGCAAGCGGCCGCGCTCGTCGATGGCGCCGACGCTGGTGTTCGACCACGGCAGGCCGGTGATGGCGCTCGGCACGCCGGGCGGCTCCACGATCATCACGACGGTGCTGCAGATCCTGGTCAACCGGTACGAGTTCGGCATGTCGCTGCCCGAGGCGCTGGCCGCCCCCAGGGCCACCCAGCGCAACACCGCGCAGACCCAGGCCGAGCAGGGCTTCCTCGACCGGTACGAGCAGGAGCTGGAGGCCAGGGGCCACGACCTGGTGCTGAACCCGGAGATCGGCGCGGCCACCGCGCTGGAGTTCGTCGGCCGGGACCGGATCCAGGCGGTCGCCGAGCCGTCCAGGCGCGGCGGCGGCAGCGCCCTGGTGGTCTCGCCGCGCCGCTGACTCGGCCGATCAGCTCGTGGCCGCCGGGTTTCACCTTCCGGGTACGCGTCCCGTACACGGAGGTGAAGCCCGGCGCCCGCGGGCGGGTCCGGCCGGATGGTGCGGGCATGACGAAGGCCCGCCACACGTGTGGCGGGTCGGCGCCCTGTGGTGCGGAGAGGGCTAGCGGAGCAGCAGGAACGCCGCCACGCCGATGATCGCCACGGCGAGGACCACCGCGATGATCGGCAGAACCGGCGACTTCTTCGCGGTGGCGGCCGACTCCTGCTCGGACCGCTGCGCGAAGGCGCGGAACTGCTGGGTGTTGCCCGCGGGATCGATATGCTGGTCAGACATGGCCAGCAGCCTAGCGTGATCGCTTGCCGGCGTTTGCGCCTTTTTATCGGTTTCGCCGGTGGGCTGGTGGGGGAACCGGTCCCATGGGCGGATAGTTTGAAGGCATGCTCAAGACCCTGTTCTCGCCTCGCCTGCTGGGGCTGCATCTGCTCACGATCGGGGTCGTGATCGCGTTCATCATGCTCGGGCGCTGGCAGCTCGGGGTGTTCAACGACTCGGGCAAGCCGGTGCTGACGACGGACCCCGCCCCGGTGTCCGTCACGGAGCTGGCGCCCGTGGGCGCGCAGATGCGGGGTGACGCCGTCGGCCGCAGGGTCACCGTCGAGGGCGTCTACGACGCGAGCCGTCAGCTCCTCGTCGCCGACCGCCGCGCCGACGTCGACGCGCCGGGCGGCAAGGTCTCACGCGGCCACGGCTACTGGGTGCTGACCCCGGTCCGGCTCGACGACGGCACGCTGATGCCGGTGGTGCGCGGCTGGGTGGCCGACGCCGCCGACCCCGCCGCGGCGGCCGTGCCGCAGGGCCGGGCGAGCGTCCCCGGCCGGCTGCGTCCCCAGCAGGGCAGCGACACCGTCCAGCGCAGGCCCGAAGGGCTGCCCCCCGGCCAGGTGCAGACGGTCGCGACCGGCGAGCTGGTCAACCTGTGGCAGGGCGAGCAGGTGCGCAACGGCTACGTCGTGGCCGAACCCCCGTCTGGGGCGCTGACCCAGGTCGCCTCGAAGCCGCCGATGGTCGGCGGCGAGGTCACCTGGCGCAACCTCGCCTACGCCGCCAACTGGTGGATCTTCGCGGGGTTCGCCGTGTTCATGTGGTTCCACTTCGTACGCGACGCCGTACGAGCGGATCGGGACCGGGAGAGGTCCCCCGAGATGGTTCTGGAAGGTTAACGGTGGAATCGGCTCTCAAGCCCTTCCGGGTGCTCGCCTACGTCGTCGGCGTGATGCTGCTCGTGCTCTGCGCCGGCATGGTGCTGCGCTACGGCTTCGACATCCCCGGCCCGTCGAAGGTGATCTCGCCCATCCACGGCGGCCTCTACATGCTCTACCTGGTGGCGGTGATGAACCTGGGCATGAAGGCGCGCTGGACCTGGACCTACATGCTGGGCGTCATGCTGGGCGGCACCGTGCCGTTCCTGTCGTTCTACGTCGAGCGCCGGGTCACCCAGCGGGTGGCGGCGCCGGCGGAGGCCTGAGGCCCCCGCCGGCCCCGGCGTCAGCGGCCGATGCCGCGCCGGCGGGCCCTCTTGAGCCGCTCGCGCTGCGACGGGTCGAGCATGAGGTAGCCGGCCACCGGGGCGGCGACCAGGCCGAGGACGACGAGCAGGGTCACCCAGCCGGGAAGGAAGATCCACGAGAACAGGACGGCGACGCCGGCGCCGATGGCGTACTTCTGGATTGGTGACATCCTCAACATCCTCCGAACGCGGAGCGCTCGCCCCGCCTCTTCCCACATTCTGCGTCGTGCGGACAACGAGCGAGACGTCGTCCAGGTTCCCTATCACGATATATCGTGAATAGGCAGGACGCCGAGCAGCTGCCGCC
>NZ_JAPNNL010000312.1 GCF_027620315.1 Nonomuraea corallina
GCCGGGTCCTGGCGAGGCCGCGTCAGACGCGGATCCACGAGGTGACCACCGGGCCGCCCGAGGGCGGGACCACCCGCAGGCGCAGCGGCCCCGGCGTCAGGGCGTCGGCCGAGAAGCGGCCCAGCCCGTCGGAGCGCACCCGCTGCTCGCCGTCGCGGCCCTGCACGCGGATGTCGGTCGCCACCGCCGGGGTCAGCCGGCCCATCAGGCGCCGCCCGGCCACCTCCAGCTCCACCTCCACCCGCGCCGTACGGAAGGTGAGCAGCCGGGGCGCCCCGGGCCCGCGGACCCGCGTCGCCGCCTGCTCGTCCCACGAGTCGAAGGCGAGCAGCGCCAGCTCGGCGTCGAGGGTGCGCAGGGTGAACGCCAGCATGGCGTCCTCCAGCAGCTCCGGCGGCACCGGGTCGAGCACGCTCGCGATCGCGCGCAGCTCGTTCTCGAGAGCGAAGTCGTCATCCATGTCGTTCACCTGGAACCCCCGGCTCGTCCTCGTCGCTCCACCAGCATGCCGAGCCGCTTCAGGCAGCGTCCCCGCATGGGTCCGATGCTGCCCACCGCGATGCCCAGGCCGGCGGAGATCTCCTGGTAGGTGGGCCTCGGCGAGGCGATGAGGGCGCGCAGCAGGAGCCGGCAGCGCTCCGACAGCTCCTGGAAGGCGTCCCAGACCTCGCGGGCCCGCTGGGCCTCGGCGACCTCCTCCTCGGCTTCGAGCAGCAGCAGCTCGGGCGAGCGCTCGTCCACGTCGAACCCGATCAGCGCGATGTCGCTGACGGGGACGGCCCGGCCGCTGGTGCGGATCACGCGCAGCGCCTCGTTCCTGGCGGTGGCGGCCAGCCACGCGCCGGCCTTCTCGGGGTCGCGGATCCTGGTGAGGTGCTCCGCGAAGCGGAACCAGGTGGTCTGCGCGACGTCCTGGGCATCGGCCGCGACCGGCAGGTGGGCGCGCGCGACCGCCCACACCAGGCCGCTGAAGCGCTGGTAGAGCCCCCTCCAGGCGTCGGCGTCGCCGTCGGCGGCTGCTTTGACGAGGGCTGAGGTCTCATCCAGCGCGGTGTCGTCCAGGGCGTCGTCCACAGCGTCGTCCACGGCGTCGTCCACGGTGTCGTCCACGGTCCTTTTCAGTCCTGAAGCGGAAAGCTCATGATATTTCGTGAGCCGCTCCAGAACAGGAGAACGTCGCGTCACCGCAGGTAACCGCTGAGGTCCGGCACGGGCAGCCGCCCGGCCACGAGCTGTGCCGCCGCCTGCCGCGAGGAGATGCCCGCCTCCGACATCCGGGCCGCGATCAGCCCGGCCACGATCGGCGTGGCGAAGGACGTGCCGCTCCACTGCGCGAGACCGGTGAACGTGGCCGTGTCGCCCGCCTTCATCGGCCCCACGCAGGTGCAGCCGGAGTACAGCGGGGTGGCGGCGTGACGGCAGGACGTGCCGTGCGGGTAGCCGTAGGTGTACTGGCCGGAGGCGAAGGCGTTGACCAGCCGCTCGCCCGGCGCGTACACGGTCACCCAGGGGCCGTGGTTGCTGAAGCACGCCCTGCCCTGGCCGTCCTCGCGCAGCGCGCCCACCGAGATCACCAGGTCGCCGGAGGAGTTCACCGGCTCCCCGGCGTACGCCGCCGGCCAGAACGGGTCGGTGCCGCCGTCGTTGCCCGCGGCCGCCACCAGCACCGTCTCCGGGTGCAGGGTCAGCTCGGCCATGAAGTCGGCCAGGCCGAGCAGCGCCGCCGCGTCGCGGGACCTGGTGCCGGCCGACAGCGACAGGATGTCCGGCCACCCGTGGGCGGCGAGCGTGTCGCGGATGGCCAGGCCCAGCTCGTCCTCCGGCACCGCGCCCGCGTACGGGAACGTCCGGTGGACCTGGACGTCCGCGGCCGGCGCGGTGCAGCGCACCACCCCGGCGACGAACGTGCCGTGCCCGGTGTACGGGCCGATCACGCCGTCGGCGACCTCGTCGGTGACGTCGCCGCCGACGGCGGGGATGGCCGGGTCGCCCGAACCGGCGGCCAGCCACTGGTGGTCGAGGTAGCCGGGCACCAGCCCCGTGTCGAGCACCGTCACCCGCACCCCGGCCCCGGCGTCGCGGGCGGCGCGCGGCGGGCGCAGCGGCCCCGAGGCCGGCACGGGCTCGTCGCCGGGGCACAGGTTGACCCCCGCCACGGTGACCAGGTGGACCGGGGTGGCGCGCACCCGGCGGCCGGCGAGCGTGTCGGCGACCATCCGGGCGCCCCGGTCGCCGACGTACAGGCGGCGCACCGACACCCGGCCCGCGTCCCGCTCCGGCGGCCACACCACCTGCGGGTCGGCCTCGCCCGGCACCAGGTCCATGACCATGTTGGCCGCCCGGTCCAGGTCCTGGGCGGGGACCAGCACGTGCCCGTCGAGCTCGGCGTAGGCGGGCTCGACCAGGGAGCCGGGCGCGGCGCCCTCCGGTCCCGCGACCGCGCGCACGCCGTCGGGCAGGGCGGCGTTCACCACCTCCAGCTGCGCCCAGAAGCGGGCGTCGCCACCCGGATCCGGTGTCGTCATCGTTACGTTCCTCCCGGGAGTCCGCGTCGGCCGGTGGGAAGCCCGCCCGCCGGCCCGTCGGGCGGGGTTCCCATGCTTATGAGCGCCGGGGCCCGCGGCTGATACATCGCGGGGGTCCGCGTGGACGCCGCCGGGGACCGGCTCTACGATCGATGCGTGTCTGGGGCCCGCGAACCCGGCGATCCGCATGACGTGCTCGCCATGGTGTTCGCGCGCCCGAAGGAGGCGCTGCGGGCGGCCAGGGCCATCCTGGCGGGCGGGCGCGGCCCGTACGACTCCTCGATCGCCCGGCAGGCGATCGGCATCCTGCACCGCGAGTTCGGCGACCTGGAGGCGGCGATCGCCGAGCTGCGGCAGGCCGTGCGGCTGGCCCGGCGGTCCGGCTCGCCCGACCGGGAGGCCGACGTGCTGGCCACCCTCGGCATCGCGCTGGTGCACCGCGGCCGCACCCGCTCGGGGCTGTCGGCGCTGGACTCGGCCGCGGGCCGGGCCAGCGGCACCACCCGCGCCCGCGTGCTGTTCCGACGGGCCGGCGCCCGCTGGATCCTGGGCCGCCACCGCGAGGCGCTCGACGACCTCGGAGTGGCGGCGCCCGCGCTGCGCCGGGCCGGCGACACCGTGTGGGCCGCCCGGGCGCTGAGCCTGCGCGGGCACGTGCAGCTCGCGCTCGGCGGCGTCAAGGACGCCGACGCCGACTTCAGCGTCGCGCAGCGCATGTTCGCCACCACCATGCAGGAGCACGACTCGGTGGTCGCCGTCCAGAACCGGGGCGTCGCCGCCTTCGTGGCCGGTGACCTGCCCACCGCGCTCGCCCTGCTCGACGAGGCCGACCAGGGGTTCCGGCGGCTCGGCACGCCGATGCCCGACCTGGTCGCCGACCAGTGCGCGGTCATGCTCGCCGCTGGGCTCGCCCGCGAGGCGCTGGAGCAGGCCGACGCCGGGCTGCGGCTGAT
>NZ_JAPNNL010000313.1 GCF_027620315.1 Nonomuraea corallina
GAGCGGCCGTTCACTCGGGCCGGCGCCCTTCGGCGTCGGGGCTGTCGTCGCTGCTGATGGGCTCGGGGAGGGTGCCGGCGTTGTGCTCCAGCAGCCGCCACCCCTTGCGGCCCTCCTGGAGCACGGACCACGAGCAGTTGCCCAGCCCGCCGAGCGCGGACCACAGCTCCTGCGGCAGGCCGAGCAGCTCACAGATGCCGAGCCGCAGCGCCGCGCCGTGGGAGGCCACGACCAGCAGCCCGTCGTCGTCGAGCCTGGCCGCCCAGCGCCGCATGGCGGTGGCGACCCGGGCGGCGACGTCGGCCACGTCCTCGCCGCCCGGCGCCTCCCAGGCGACGAACTCGCGCGGCCAGCGTTCGGCGATCTCCTCGCGGGTCAGGCCCTCCCACTCGCCGCCGCCGCGTTCGCGGAAGTCCTTGTCGACCGCGACGTCGAGCCCGGCGACGCGGCCGAGGGCCAGGGCGGTGTCGTGGGCCCGCTGGAGGTCGGAGGACACGACGAGGGTGGGCCGCAGCGCGGCGAGCAGGGACGCCGCCCTGGCGGCCTGCGCGACGCCGGTCTCGTCGAGAGGGATGTCGGAGTGACCCTGGAAGCGGTGTTCGACGTTCCAGAGGGTCTGCCCGTGCCGGAGACAGACGATGCGCTTGCTCAACTGCGCGCCCTTTGGATGTTGGCCTGCATGACGCTCTCCGGCAGGGTGATGGCCGGGCAGTCCTTCCACAGCCGCTCCAGGGCGTAGAAGGTGCGGTCTTCCTCGTGCTGGACGTGCACCACGATGTCCATGTAGTCGAGGAGGACCCAGCGGCCCTCGCGCTCCCCCTCACGGCGCACCGGCTTGGCGTCGGCGTGGGCGCGCAGCCTGTCCTCGATCTCGTCGACGATGGCGCGGACCTGGCGGTCGTTGTTGGCGGAGCAGAGCAGGAAGGCGTCGGTGATGACGAGCTGCTCGCTGACGTCGTAGGCGAGGATGTCGTCGGCCAGCTTGTCGGCGGCGGCTTCGGCGGCGAGGCGCACGAGCTGGACGGCTGTGTCAGATGCTGTCACGGTGCGGGTCGGTCCTCCTGTGTCGGCAACATGCCCTATATGGAGGGTACCCGTTGCGGCCGTCCCGCCCCACGGGTGGCGCGATCACTTCAGTCGTGCGCACGGTAGAGGTCACGCTTGTTGATGTACTGGACGATCCCGTCGGGCACCAGGTACCAGATGGGCTCCCCCTTCGCCACGCGCTGCCTGCACTCCGACGACGAGATGGCCAGCGCCGGGATCTCCAGCAACGTCACCCGGCCCTCGGGCAGCCCGGGGTCGTGCAGGTGGTGGCCCGGCCGGGTGCATCCGACGAAGTGGGCGAGCTGGAAGAGCTCGTCGGCGTTCTGCCAGCCGAGGATCGCGCCGAGCGCGTCGGCGCCGGTGATGAAGTACAGGTCCACCTGCGGCCCGTAGATCTGGGAGATGTCGCGCAGGGTGTCGATGGTGAAGGTCGGCCCGGGACGGTCGATGTCGACCCTGCTGACGGAGAAGCGCGGGTTGGACGCGGTCGCGATGACGGTCATCAGATAGCGGTCCTCGGGCGCGGACACCTCGCGCTCGGACTTCTGGTACGGCCGCCCGGTCGGCACGAACACGACCTCGTCCAGCTCGAAATGGTGGGCCACCTCACTGGCCGCGACCAGGTGACCGTGGTGGATCGGGTCGAAGGTCCCGCCCATGACTCCCACGCGTCGCTTCCCCTGCATACCAGGCGCGTTCATCATGAAACGGACCTTACGCGGCAGCGCTCGATCGACATCACGGCACCCCCCGCACGACCCCCCGCACGATGACCGCGCACCGCTCCCGTTGCGGACGTAGCATGCCGGGCATGACGACCACCCCGGACCGCAGCCGCGTCCAACTACCCGGCATCTCGTCCCGTGCCTACGAACACCCCGCAGACCGGTCGGCCCTGGTCGCTCTGCGCAAATTGAGCGGGTTCGACACGGTTCTCAAGCAGATGTCCGGCCTAGTCAGCGAGCGGCGCCTGCGGCTCATGTACCTCGCCTCGGCCGTGCGCGTGAGCGAGACCCAGTTCCGCTCCCTCTACGACATGGGCCGCGACGCCGCCTACGTCCTCGACCTGCACCGCATCCCGGAGATCTACGTCCAGCAGGACCCGCAGGTCCAGGCCAAGGCCATCGGCTTCGACGACCCGTTCATCGTCGTCACCACCGGCCTGCTCAACCTCATGAACGAGGAGGAGCAGCGCTTCGTCATCGGCCACGAGACGTCCCACATCCTGTCGGGCCACGCCGTCTACCGCACCATGCTCGACATCCTCACCCGGCTGGCGGCCCGCGTCGCCTGGATCCCGCTCGGCTACATCGGCCTGCGCGCGATCGTGGCCGGCCTGGAGGAGTGGTACCGCAAGTCGGAGCTCTCCTCCGACCGCGGCGGCCTGCTCGTCGGCCAGAACCCGGAGGCGGCCAAGCGCGCGCTGATGAAGCTCGCCGGCGGCGACTACACGCACGAGATGAACATCGAGGCGTTCCTGGCGCAGTACGCCGAGTACGACACCGCCGGCGACCTGCGCGACGGCTTCCTCAAGGTGCTCAACCTGCTCGGCACCACCCACCCGTTCGCCGTGGTGCGCGTCGCCGAGCTCGACAAGTGGCAGCGCAGCGGCGAGTACGACCGCATCATCGGCGGCGACTACCCGCGCCGCGAGGACGACGCCAACGCCCGCGTCAGCGAGGAGGTCAGGGCCGCCGCCGAGTCCTACCGCAGGTCCTGGTCGGAGTCCCAGGACCCGTTCATCGGCGTGCTGCGCGACGTGGCCGAAGGCGCCGTCAACGCCGGTGAGAGGATCTTCAACCGGTTCGCGCGCCGCGACGGCTGACCGTCACAGCTGACCGTCACAGCAGCAGGGCGATCGCGCGCACGGCAGCCGCGCACAGGGCGACGAACCCGCCCAGCACGGCCAGTGCGCGCAGCCCTTCCCTGCGCAGGTCGGGCAGCCGGGCGCCGACCCGCTCGATCTCGCGCCCGGTGATGCCGCCGCACAGCATGCCGAACACCACGGCGGCGGCGGTGACCGGAGCGGGCTGATGCCACCAGGCCGCGGTGTCGATCTGACCACCGCCGGTGATCCACAGCGCGCCGGCGGCCGCGACGGCGACGGGCGTCCCCGGCCAGACGGCGGCGCTCACCAGCGCCCCGCTCAGCGCGAACGGGAACGTGACCGTCCGCACGACGGCCCGCAGCCACCCTTCGGCGCGGTTGCGGACCAGGTAGTGGCTCATCCACAGCGCCCTGGTCAGCACCACGAACGCCGCCGTGATGACGATGGACGCGATCGGCCACATCACGGACGCCACCACGCACGGCACCGCCAGGACGGCGAGCAGCAGCAGCGCCGTGTTCCCGGCCGGCAGCGTGGTCGCCCCCTCGGCCCTGCTCTTGGCGGTCCTGGCCGCGCCGGCCGTCCTGGTGCGGAC
>NZ_JAPNNL010000314.1 GCF_027620315.1 Nonomuraea corallina
GGTCGGCGTCCGCCTCCGTCACCGGCTCGTGGGTGACGAACAGCCGGTAGTAGATCGGGGCCACCGCAGCCCTGATCAGCTCGTGGGCGTCGACCGTGCGGGGGAGCTCGCCGCGCTCGACGGCCCGGCGCACCACCTGGGCCGACTGTTCGTGGCGGGCCTGGAAGAAGTCGTGCAGGGCCCGGGCCGCCTCGGGGCTCTGCATGGCCGCCGCCACGAACGCCGACGACACCGGCCCCAGCTCCGGATCGGCGAACCCGCTCTGCACGAGCCGGGCCACCCCGCGCAGGTCGCCCTCGACGGCGCCGGTGTCGGGGACGGGCCAGGGCTCGTCGCGGGCCAGCTCCAGCGCGTCGGAGATCAGCCCTTCGACGCTGCCCCACCGCCGGTAGACGGTGGTCTTGTGGACCCCGGACCGCTCGGCGACGTGCTCCACGGTGAGCCCGCGGAACCCCTTCCCTGCCAGCTCGGCCAGGGTCGCCTGGCGTACGGCGTCGCGGACGCGGGCGCTGCGCCCGCCGGGTCGCCTGCTCGGCTCCACAGCACCCTCCTTACGCAACTTCAGTTGCGTTAATCCTAAGCCCTGTGCACACTAAAGCGACATAAGTTGCGATTGGAGTGCTGTCCGAAGGCGGCGGGGGCACGCGCTTCCCCGGATCAGCGCTCGAACTCACGGGAGGACGCCATGTTGATCACCATTGCGGACGGGGCCCCGTACGGGGTCGCGACCGGCGCCGGCGGGGCGCTCTGGTTCACGCTGGTGCACCAGGGCGCGGTCGGGCGGCTGGTCCCCGGCGGGGAGCCGGTCGTCCACCGGCTCGACCCGGCCGACGGCGGACCGACCGTGATCGCCCCCGGACCCGGCGGCGCCATGTGGGTCACCGAGTTCCAGGGGAACCGGATCCGGCGGATCACGCCGGAGTTCGAGGTCACCTCGTACGAGGCCGAGGCCCCGTACGGGATCGTGGCCGGGCCCGACGGCGCGATGTGGTACACGAGCATGCGCGACCACGTCGGCCGGATCACCGCGGGCGGGGAGCGGGCCGAGTTCGCGGTGCCGGTGGTGGGCGGGATGCCGTCGGGCATCGCGGCCGGCGCCGACGGCGCGCTCTGGTTCACGCTCAACCAGGCCGGGGCCGTCTGCAGGGTCACGACCGGCGGCGCGGTGAGCGTGCACCCGCTGCCCACCGAGGGGGCGGCGCCGGTGCACATCACGGCGGGGCCGGACGGCGCGCTCTGGTTCGCGGAGATCGGGGCGGGACAGATCGGGCGGATCGACCCGGCGGGTGAGATCTCCGAACACCCGCTGCCCGACCGCGACTGCCGGCCGCACGCGATCGCGACCGGCCCGGACGGGGCGCTCTGGTTCACCGAGTGGGCCACCTGCCGGCTGGGCCGCATCACGGTCGACGGCGTGATCCGGGAGTTCGACCTGCCCGGGTCGGAGCCCCACGGCCTGGCCACCGGCCCCGACGGCGCGATCTGGGTGGCGATGGAGTCCGGGGGCCTGGCCCGGGTGCTGCCGGACCGGCTCGCCGCCTGACGCCGGTCCCCGGCCTCCGGCCGCCGGGCGATCCGTAGTTGACTAGGGGCATGCGTGCGATCGTGCTGGCCGCCCAGGGCGGCCCCGAAGTCCTCCAGTACGTCGAGCGGCCCGACCCGGAGCCCGGACCGGGCGAGGTGGTGGTCGACGTCGCCGCGAGCGGGGTCAACTTCATCGACATCTACCACCGCTCCGGCGCCTACCCGCTGCGGCTGCCCTGCACGATCGGGTCCGAGGGCGCGGGCGTGGTGTCCGCCGCCGGGCCCGGCGTGACGGACGTGGCGGTGGGCGACACGGTGGCGTGGGCGATGACGCTCGGCAGCTACGCCGAGAAGGCCGTCGTGCCCGCCGGCCAGGTGGTGCCGGTGCCCGAGGGGGTCGCGCCCGACCTGGCCGCGGCCGTGATGCTGCAGGGCATGACCGCCCACTACCTCACCCACTCCACCCACCGGGTGCGGGAGGGCGACGTGGTGCTCGTGCACGCCGCCGCCGGCGGGATGGGCCAACTGCTCGTCCAGGTGTGCAAGATGCTCGGCGCCACCGTGTACGGCACGGCGTCCACCCCGGCCAAGGAGAAGCTGGCGCTGGAGGCGGGCGCCGACGAAGTGCTCACCTACCAGAACTTCACCGAGCGGCTGCGCGGCAAGGTGGACGTGGTCTACGACGGCGTGGGCGCGACCACGTTCGACGGCGGGCTGGAGGCGCTGCGCCGGCGCGGCCTCATGGTCCTGTACGGGGCCGCGAGCGGTCCGGTGCCGCCGGTGGACCCGCAGCGGCTCAACCGGGCCGGGTCGCTCTTCCTCACCAGGCCGTCGCTGGGCGATCACCTGGCCGAGCGCGACGAGCTGCTGTGGCGGGCGGCCGACCTGTTCGGCTGGATCGGCTCCGGCCGGGTGCGCGTGGACGTGTCGCACCGTTACCCGCTGGCCGACGCCGCCAGGGCGCACGAGGATCTGGCCGCCCGTCGGACCACGGGCAAGCTGCTGCTGGTCCCGTGACGGCCGCGCCCGGCTAGTCCCAGGGCCAGTCGAGCAGGCGGGCGCCGAGCACGGCCGTCTCCAGCGTGAACCGCTGGGTGGGGTCGTCCGGGGAGAAGCCGGTGAGACGGTGGACGCGCTGCAGCCGGTACGTGACCGCGCGGGTGCTGACGCCCAGCCGGCGCGCGGCGGCGGTCTGGTTGCCGTGCGCGGCGAAGATCGCCTCCAGGGTCTCCAGCAGCGGCTCGTGCCCGCCGCGCGCCCCCAGCAGCGGGCTGAGCACGCTCGTCACCAGATCCTCCATCGCGCCTCTGTCACGCAGCAGGACGGGGAAGACGAGCAGGTCGGCGGCCTTGACCACGTCGTGTTTGAGGCCGAGCCTGTCGGCCAGGTCGAGGGCGCCGGCCGCCTCCCGGTAGGAGGTGACGATCCCGCCGGGACCGCGCTGCGGCCTGCCGACGCCGACCCGCCAGCCGTCGGGGAAGCGGGAGCGCACGTGGTGGGTGAACTCGCCGACCGCCGCCGGGAGCGTGGCCGGGACCACGCACACCAGCAGCCCGTCCCGCACCGCGACCAGGATGTTGTGCGAGCCGAACCGGGCGGTCAGGTCGCGCTCGATGCGGTCCGGGCCGTTCCCGTCGAGCCCGCGGGCGACGGCCACCTGGTACGACTCGGCCAGCCGCAACCCGAAGTGCTCGGCCCGTTCCGCCAGCCGCTCGGCCCGGCCGTGCAGGAGGTCGTCGACGAAGGCGCGGCGTTCCTGCTCGGCCTCGCGCAACGCGGCGTGCTGGGCGTCCTCGTACCCGGCCATGAGGGCGCCGACGGACTTGCGCAGCGCTGGCAGCAGCACCGGCCCCGGCGGTGCCCCCGGAGGCGCCCCCGGAGGCGGGGCCGCCGGTCGGTCCGCGGGCGGAGCGGCGGGGGTCAGGGCTGCGGGCGTCAGG
>NZ_JAPNNL010000315.1 GCF_027620315.1 Nonomuraea corallina
GCCGGGCCCCCCCCCCCCCCCGCGCGGGATCAGGGGTCGAGGTCGGCGGCGGCCCGCTCGGCGAACACCCGCATGGCCTGCGCGGTGACGGGGCCGGGGGCGGCGGGCAGGGCGGTGTCGTCGACGCGGGCGATCGGCTGGACGTCGCGCGTGGTGGAGGTGAGGAACGCCTCCTCGGCGGTGTAGAAGGACGACAGCGGCACGTCCATCTCCTTGGCCCCGAACCACTCGATGACCAGCGCCCGGGTGACGCCCGCCAGGCAACCGGCGTCGAGCGTCGGGGTGAGCAGCTGGCCGTCGCGGACGATGAAGACGTTGGAGCCGGTGCCCTCGCACAGGTTGCCGGCCAGGTTGCCGAAGATCGCCTCACCGCCGCCGCGGGCCTTGGCGTAGGCCAGGGCCTTGGCGTTGTCGCCGTAGGAGGTGCTCTTGACGCCGGACAGGGCGCCGCGTTCGTTGCGCGGCCAGGGCACGACGGTGACGTCGGCGGCGGCGGGGAACGGCTTCTGCTCGTCGACGATCACGACCGAGGTGGCGCCCTGGTTTCCGCGGTCGGAGCCGAGCGGGCCGGGGCCGCTGGTGTAGGTGACGCGGATGCGGCCGAGCGGCCAGGCGGGGGCGGCGGCCAGGCACCGGGCGATGCCGTCGGCGATCGCTTCCAGGTCGGGCTCGGGCAGGTCCATGCGCTGGGCCGAGAGCTTGAGCCGGTCGAGGTGGCGGGTGAGCGCGAAGGACCGGCCGTTCACGATCTTGATGGTCTCGAACACGCCGTCGCCGACCATCAGCCCGTGGTCGAACACCGAGACGGTGGCCTGCGCGGGGTCGAGAAGCTCCCCGTTGACCCAGACAGGGACGTTCATCCATTTCCTCCTGAGGATGCCAGTGTGATGAGCCGGGACGCCTTGAGCTCGGTCTCGGACCATTCGCGCCCGGGGTCGCTCCCCCAGGTGATGCCCGCTCCGGTGCCGAAGCGGATCTGGCCGGAGCTGATCCAGAACGTGCGGATGCCGACGGCCAGCGCCGCCGTGCGCCGGTCGGCGTCGACCCAGCCCACCGCCCCACAGTAGGGCCCGCGGGGCTCGGGTTCGAGCTCATTGATGATGCGCAGGGCCGACGATTTCGGCGCGCCGGTGACCGAGCCGGGCGGGAACGTGGCGGCGAACAGCTCGGCCCAGCCCGCGCCGGGCTCCAGCCGGGCCCGGACCGTGGAGACGAGGTGGACGAGGCCGGGGTGCTCCTCGACGGCGCACAGCTCGGGCACCTCGACGCTGCCTGGGGCGGCGACGCGGCCCAGGTCGTTGCGGACCAGGTCGACGATCATCACGTTCTCCGCGTAGTCCTTGTCCAGCAGGTCGGCGGCGGTGGCGCCGGTGCCCTTGATGGGCCGGGACTCGACCACGTCGCCGTCGCGCGACAGGTAGAGCTCGGGCGAGGCGGAGATCACGTCGAGGCCTGGCAGGTGGACGACGGCGGCGTACGGGGCGGGGTTGCCGGTGGCCAGGCGGGCGGCGAGCGCCAGCGGGTCGGCCCCGGCCGCCAGCGGCGCGGTGAGCACGCGGCAGAGGTTGGCCTGGTAGACCTCGCCCCGTTCGATGGCGGCGCGGATGGCGCGCACGCCGCGCTCGTAGGCGGCCCGGTCGAGCGAGCTGCGCCACTCCCGCGGGCGCGGGCCGGGCCAGGGGCCGCGCGGCGCGGGCAGCGGGGCGCGGCGCACCCGGTCGAAGCGGGCGCAGGTGACCTTGCCCTCGTAGTCGACGACGACGGCCCACCAGCCTTCGCCGTCGAGCGCGGCGAGATCGGTCGTCACGTCGCGCAACCCGGTGGCGAGCCGGCCGCCTACATGCGCGTAACCGTCGTACACGCCTGCCATTCTCCCAGCATTCCGGCGAGCTCCGTCGCGGCCGGGAGCGCCGGTTCCGGGAGGATCGCGTACACGGTGCGGGTGGGCAGCTGCCCGCGCAGGCCGCGCAGGACGATCGAGGACGGCACGGCGCGGGCGGCCAGTGCGGGCACGAGCGTGACGCCGAGCCCGGCGGCGACGAAGCCGAACTTGCCCGACCACTCGGCGACCCGCAGCCCGCCGCGCGGGGTGAACCCGGCGGCGGCGCACGCGGCCAGCAGGAGGGTGGGCTGACCGCGCGGCGCGGCCTCGATCCACCGCTCCTGGGCCAGGTCGCGCAGGTCGACGTCGTCCTCGCCGGCCAGCCGGTGGTCGCGGGGCAGCGCGACCAGGAGGCGGTCCTCCAGCAGCGGGACCAGGCGCAGGTCACCGGGCGGGGTGATCAGGTAGTCGCTGATCACGGCCAGGTCGAGCGCCCCTGCGTGCAGGCGCTCGACGAGGTGCGGGCTGAGCCCTTCGGTCACCCGCAGTTCCACGGCGGGGCGGCGGCCGGCGAACCGTCTCAGGGTGGCGGGCAGCAGGTCGGCGTTCGCGGTGGCGAACGAGCCGACGCGCAGGGTGCCGCCGCTGCCGCGGTGCAGCGCGGCCAGCTCCTCCCCCGCCCGGTCGAGCCGGTCGAGGACGTCGGCGGCGTGCCGGTGCAGCAGGTGGCCGGCGGAGGTGAGCCGTACGCCCCGGGGCAGGCGTTCGAACAGCGGCCCGCCGGCGGCGCGTTCGAGCGCGGCGACGCGGCGGGAGACGGCGGACTGGGTGTAGCCGAGCAGCTCGGCGGCGGCGGTGAACGACCCGCTCCTGGCGACCTCGTCGAACAGGCGCAGGGTCGCGGTGTCGAAGGCATTCGTGTCCAGCATGGCTGCCATGCAATCTAGTCGGTGGTGGAATATCGTGCGCTCCGTTTCACTGTGGGACGTGATTGCATTTCTCGGACAGGGACGCATGGGCGTCCCCATGGCCCGGCGGCTCACGGCGGCCGGGCATCAGGTGACCACGTGGCGGCGCGGGACCGGGGTGACGGCCGCCGAGGCGGTCGAGGGCGCGGACCTCGTCATCACGATGCTGCGGGACCCGGCCGCGGTGCGCGAGGTGCTGACGGCGGCGGGGCCGGGGCTGCGGCCGGGGGCGACGGTGGTGGAGATGTCCACGATCGGGCCGGAGGAGGTGCGCGGGCTGCGCGAGCTGCTGCCGCCGGAGGTGGGGCTGGTGGACGCGCCCGTGCTGGGCAGCGTCGGCCCGGCCGCCGACGGCACGCTGACGGTGCTGGCGGGCGGGGACGTCTCCGGCTGCCGGGCGGTGCTGGAGGTGTTCGGGGTCGTGCGCGAGTGCGGCCCGCTCGGCTCCGGCGCGGCACTCAAGCTCGCCGTCATGAGCGCGCTCGTGCCCGCCCAGGTGCTGGTGGCCGAGACGCTCGCGTACGGGGCCGCGCACGGGGTGGAGCGCGCGGCGCTGCTGGAGGTGCTGGCGGGCACCCCGCTCGGCGCGGTGGCGGAGCGGCTGCGCGAGCCCGCGCGGGAGACCC
>NZ_JAPNNL010000316.1 GCF_027620315.1 Nonomuraea corallina
TGTGGGGTGTCCGGGTCTGGTTGCTGTTTGTTGTTTGAGATTTGCATAGTGGACGCGAGCATCTTTGTGGCCAAGTTTTTAAGGGCACACGGTGGATGCCTTGGCATCAGGAGCCGATGAAGGACGTGGGAGGCTGCGTTAAGCCTCGGGGAGTCGCCAACCAGACGTTGATCCGGGGATGTCCGAATGGGGAAACCTAGCACCAGTCATGTGGTGTTGCCTCCGCCTGAATGTATAGGGCGGTTGGTGGTAACGCGGGGAAGTGAAACATCTCAGTACCCGTAGGAAGAGAAAACAAGAGTGATTCCGTGAGTAGTGGTGAGCGAAAGCGGAGGAGGCCAAACCGGGCGTGTGTGATAGCCGGCAGGCGTTGCATGTCCGGGGTTGTGGGACCTTCTTGGTCGATCTGCCGGTCGACCGGGCAGTGAGAAATCGATGGGGTAGTCGAAAGCTCTGGGAAGGGCTGCCGGAGACCGTGAGAGCCGGGTAGGCGAAACCTTGTCGACTGCTGGAGGGGATCCCAAGTAGCACGGGGCCCGAGGAATCCTGTGTGAATCTGCCAGGACCACCTGGTAAGCCTAAATACTCCCTGGTGACCGATAGTGCACGAGTACCGTGAGGGAAAGGTGAAAAGTGCCCCGGTGAGGGGTCGTGAAAGAGTACCTGAAACCGTGTGCCTACAAGCCGTAGGAGCTTACGAGGATTTCGGTCCTCGTGTGATGTGACTGCGTGCCTTTTGAAGAATGAGCCTGCGAGTTATGGTGTGTGGCGAGGTTAACCCGTGTGGGGGAGCCGTAGCGAAAGCGAGTCTGAAGAGGGCGTTTGAGTCGCATGCTGTAGACCCGAAGCGAAGTGATCTACGCATGGGCAGGTTGAAGCTCAGGTAAGACTGGGTGGAGGACCGAACCCACCAGGGTTGAAAACCTGGGGGATGATCTGTGTGTAGGGGTGAAAGGCCAATCAAACTTCGTGATAGCTGGTTCTCCCCGAAATGCATTTAGGTGCAGCGTTGCGTGTTTCTTGCCGGAGGTAGAGCACTGGATGGCCGATGGGCCCGACAAGGTTACTGACGTCAGCCAAACTCCGAATGCCGGTAAGTGAGAGCGTGGCAGTGAGACTGCGGGCGATAAGGTTCGTAGTCGAGAGGGAAACAGCCCAGATCACCGACTAAGGCCCCTAAGCGTGTGCTAAGTGGGAAAGGATGTGGAGTCGCAGAGACAACCAGGAGGTTGGCTTAGAAGCAGCCACCCTTGAAAGAGTGCGTAATAGCTCACTGGTCAAGTGATTCTGCGCCGACAATGTAGCGGGGCTCAAGCACACCGCCGAAGTCGTGGCACTGATGGGACGTTGAGTCTTGTTGGTGGGTAGGGGAGCGTCGTGCTGCCGGTGAAGCCGCCGAGTGATCGAGTGGTGGAGGCTGTGCGAGTGAGAATGCAGGCATGAGTAGCGAATCGAGGGTGAGAAACCCTCGCGCCGGATGACCAAGGGTTCCTGGGGCAGGTTAATCCGCCCAGGGTAAGTCGGGACCTAAGGCGAGGCCGACAGGCGTAGTCGATGGACAACGGGTTGATATTCCCGTACCCGCTTCAATGCGCCCATATCGAACCTCGTGATGCTAAGAGTCCTTAGCTCGCTCGGGCCTTCGGGTCTGGGGTCAGGGTGAACGCTCGATCCGATCGGGTAGTAGGTAAGCGATGGGGTGACGCAGGAAGGTAGTCCAGCCCAGGCGATGGTTGTCCTGGGGTAAGCATGTAGGGAGTGGGGTAGGCAAATCCGCCCCGCATTGATCCTGAGATGTGATGCCGAGCCGATTGTGGCGAAGTGGATGATCCTATGCTGCCGAGAAAAGCCTCTAGTGAGTGTTGTGGCGGCCCGTACCCTAAACCGACTCAGGTGGTCAGGTAGAGAATACCAAGGCGATCGGGTGAACTGTGGTTAAGGAACTCGGCAAATTGCCCCCGTAACTTCGGGAGAAGGGGGACCTCTGCTGGTGAACATCCTTGCGGTGGGAGCTGGTGGGGGTCGCAGTGGCCAGGGGGAAGCGACTGTTTACTAAAAACACAGGTCCGTGCGAAGTCGTAAGACGATGTATACGGACTGACGCCTGCCCGGTGCCGGAACGTTAAGGGGACCGCTTAGCCGGCTTTCGAGTCGGCGAAGGTGAGAACTTAAGCGCCGGTAAACGGCGGTGGTAACTATAACCATCCTAAGGTAGCGAAATTCCTTGTCGGGTAAGTTCCGACCTGCACGAATGGCGTAACGACTTCCCCGCTGTCTCAACCGCAGACCCGGCGAAATTGCACTACGAGTAAAGATGCTCGTTTCGCGCAGCAGGACGGAAAGACCCCGGGACCTTCACTACAGCTTGACATTGGTGTTTGGAGCGTCTTGTGTAGGATAGGTGGGAGACTGGGAAGCTCGGACGCTAGTTCGGGTGGAGTCGTTGGTGAAATACCACTCTGGTCGTTTTGAATGTCTAACTCTGGTCCGTGATCCGGATCGGGGACAGTGTCTGGTGGGTAGTTTAACTGGGGCGGTTGCCTCCTAAAGGGTAACGGAGGCGCCCAAAGGTTCCCTCAGCCTGGTTGGCAATCAGGTGTTGAGTGTAAGTGCACAAGGGAGCTTGACTGTGAGACTGACGGGTCGAGCAGGAGCGAAAGCTGGGACTAGTGATCCGGCATCGGCGTGTGGAAGCGGTGTCGCTCAACGGCTAAAAGGTACCCCGGGGATAACAGGCTGATCTTCCCCAAGAGTCCATATCGACGGGATGGTTTGGCACCTCGATGTCGGCTCGTCGCATCCTGGGGCTGGAGTAGGTCCCAAGGGTTGGGCTGTTCGCCCATTAAAGCGGTACGCGAGCTGGGTTTAGAACGTCGCGAGACAGTTCGGTCCCTATCCGCTGCGCGCGCAGGAGACTTGAAAGGGGCTGTCCCTAGTACGAGAGGACCGGGACGGACGAACCTCTGGTGTGCCAGTTGTATCGCCAGGTGCATGGCTGGTTGGCTACGTTCGGGAGGGATAACCGCTGAAAGCATCTAAGCGGGAAGCTTGCCTTGAGATGAGGTCTCCCACCCTGTGAGGGGGTAAGGCTCCCGGGAGATGACCGGGTTGATAGGCCGGAGGTGGAAGCGCGGTAACGTGTGGAGCTGACCGGTACTAATAGGCCGAGGACTTGACCACAAAGCATTCTTTTGAGTTTTGCTCGCGTCCACTAGGCAATTCTGAGACAACAAGCCGTTGGTTTGTGTGTTTCGGAGGGTTACGGCGGTTATGGCGGGAAGGAAACACCCGGTTACATTCCGAACCCGGAAGTTAAGCTTCTCTGCGCCGATGGTACTGCACTCGGGAGGGTGTGGGAGAGTAGGTCACCGCCGGACAATCTTT
>NZ_JAPNNL010000317.1 GCF_027620315.1 Nonomuraea corallina
GCCGAGGAGGCCGAGGCCGTGGCGCTGGGCGGGCTGCTGGGCGCCTACGCGTTCTCCCGCTACCGCACCGGCGGCGACCAGAAGGCGCCGGTCGCCGACCTGACCGTGCTGTCCGGCGCGCCCGGCGAGACGGCGGAGCGCGCCTCCGTGCTGGCCGAGTCGGTGGCGCTGGTGCGCGACCTGGTCAACACCCCGCCGTCCGACCTGTGGCCGGCCAAGTTCGCCGAGATCGCCGAGCGGACCGGGGCCGAGGCCGGCCTGTCCGTCGAGGTGCTGGACGACAAGCAGCTCAGGGACGGCGGCTACGGCGGCCTCATCGGCGTCGGTCAGGGCTCGGCCAACCCGCCGCGCCTGGTCCGCCTCTCCTACACCCATCCCGAGGCCGCCAAGACCCTGGCGTTCGTCGGCAAGGGCATCACGTTCGACTCCGGCGGCCTGTCGCTCAAGCCGTCCGCGTCCATGGACTGGATGAAGTCCGACATGGGGGGCGCGGGCGCGGTGTTCGGCGCGCTCGTCGGCATCGCCAGGCTCGGCCTGCGGGTCAACGCCATCGGCTACCTCTGCCTGGCGGAGAACCTCCCCAGCGGCACCGCGCAGCGCCCCTCCGACGTCATCCACAGCTACAGCGGCAAGACCGTCGAGGTGCTCGACACCGACGCCGAGGGCCGCCTGGTCCTCATGGACGGCATAGCCAGGGCCGCCGAGGACAACCCCGACGCGATCATCGACGTGGCGACCCTGACCGGCGCCCAGATCGTCGCGCTCGGCTGGCGCACCGCCGGCGTCATGGCCAACGACGACGAGCTGCGCGAGCTGGTCGTCGAGGCGGCCGGCGCCGCGGGCGAGGGCGCCTGGGGCATGCCGCTGCCCGAGGAGCTGCGCAAGGGCCTCGACTCCCCGATCGCCGACATCGCCAACCTCCAGCCGGAGCGCTGGGGCAGCATGCTCGCCGCCGGGATCTTCCTGAAGGAGTTCGTGCCCGACGGCGTGCGCTGGGCCCACATCGACATGGCCGGTCCCGCCTTCAACAAGGGCGAGCCGTACGGATACGTTCCCAAGGGCGGCACTGGTGCTGTCACCCGCACGCTCATCGGACTGGCGGAGCGGCACGCGAGCGCGTCGAACCAGTGAAAAGATGAAGGCGACAAGACCACCCCGACAAGGAGCCTCGCTGTGGCCTACGACATCGTCGTCCTAGGTGGCGGTAGCGGCGGATACGCCTGCGCGCTGCGGGCGGCCGAGCTGGGCATGTCCGTCGCCCTGATCGAGAAGGACAAGATCGGCGGCACCTGCCTCCACCGGGGGTGCATCCCCACCAAGGCTCTGCTGCACGTCGCCGAGGTGGCCGACGAGACCAGGGAGAGCGGGTCGTTCGGCGTGCGCGCGCGCTTCGACGGCATCGACGTCCCGGGCGTCCACGCGTTCAAGGACAGGATCGTCACCCGCGCATGGAAGGGCGTGCAGGGGCTGCTCAAGGCCGCCGGCGTCACCCTGGTCGAGGGCGAGGGCCGGCTCGCGGGCGAGCGCCGCGTCCAGGTCGGCCCCGAGACGTACGAAGGCCGCCACCTCGTGCTGGCGACCGGGTCGGCGCCCAGGTCGCTGCCCGGCCTCGACATCGACGGCGAGCGGGTGATCACCAGCGACCACGCCCTGACGATGGACCGGGTGCCGTCCTCGGTGGTCGTGCTGGGCGGCGGCGTCATCGGCGTCGAGCTGGCCAGCGTCTACCGCTCGTTCGGCGCCGAGGTGACCATCGTCGAGGCCCTGCCCCACCTGCTCCCGGCCGAGGAGGAGTCCAGCTCCAAGCTGCTGGAGCGGGCCTTCCGGCGGCGCGGCGTCAAGTACGAGCTCGGGGTGCGCTTCGACGGCGTCAAGACCACCGAGACCGGCGTGCTGGTCACGCTGGCCAACGGCAAGACCCTCGACGCCGAGATCCTGCTCGTGGCGGTGGGCCGCGGCGCGGTCACCGCGGGCCTGGGCCTGGAGGAGGCGGGCGTGGCGGTCGAGCGCGGCACCGTCACCGTCGACGAGCACTGCCGCACCTCCGCCCCGGGCGTCTACGCCGTCGGCGACCTGATCGCCACCCCTCAGCTGGCCCACGCCGGGTTCGCCGAGGGCATCATGGTCGCCGAGCACATCGCCGGGCTCGCCCCCGCGCCCATCGACTACGCGGGCGTGCCGCGGATCACCTACTCCGACCCCGAGGTCGCCTCGGTCGGCCTCACCTCCGCGCAGGCCGCCGAGCGCGGCATGGAGATCGTCGAGCAGGTCTACGACCTGGCGGGCAACCCCAAGAGCCAGATTCTCGGCACGGCGGGCGCGGTCAAGGTCCTCGCCCGCAAGGACGGGCCGGTCGTCGGCGTCCACATGGTGGGCCGCCGCGTCGGCGAGCTCGTCACCGAGGCCCAGCTCGTCTACAACTGGGAGGCGCTGCCCGCGGAGGTCGCCCAGCTCATCCACGCACACCCGACGCAGTCCGAGGCGATCGGGGAGGCCATGCTGGCCCTGGCCGGCAAGCCGCTGCACGTCCACAACTAGTCCAGCCCTCGAGATCAGAACGCGAGAGAAGATAACGATGCCGGTCTCCGTACAGATGCCCCAGCTCGGCGAGAGTGTCACCGAGGGCACCGTCACCCGTTGGCTCAAGAAGGAGGGCGAGCGCGTCGAGGCCGACGAGCCGCTCCTCGAAGTGTCGACGGACAAGGTCGACACCGAGATCCCGTCGCCCGCCGCCGGCGTGATTCAGAAGATCGTCGTGGCGGAGGACGAGACGGTCGAGGTCGGCGCCGAGCTGGCCGTCATCGACGAGAGCGGTCAGGCCGGCGCCGCCGCCCCCGCCGAGGAGGAGGCGCCCGCCGCGCAGCCCGAGCCGGAGCCGGAGCCCGAGCCGGAGCCGGAGCCGGAGCCTCAGCCCGAGCCGCAGCAGGCCCCCGCCTCGTCGATCCCGCAGCCCGCCCCCGCCGAGCCGGCCCAGCAGCCCGCACCCCAGCAGCCCGCACCCCAGCGGCCCGCGCAGCAGCAGGCCCCGCAGCAGCAGGCCCCGCTGCCCACCTCGGGTGAGAGCCCGTACGTGACGCCGCTGGTGCGCAAGCTGGCCAACGAGCACGGTGTGGACCTCGACTCCGTCACCGGCACCGGGGTCGGCGGCCGGATCCGCAAGCAGGACGTGCTGGAGGCCGCCAAGCAGC
>NZ_JAPNNL010000318.1 GCF_027620315.1 Nonomuraea corallina
GGGGGGGGGGGGGGCCGCCCGGCCCCCCCGCGGCCGTGACGGCCGTTGGGACGCGGCCGCGCCGCCACCGTGGGGTGGTGACGGCGCGGCGATCATGGTGAGGATCGGCTGAGGGGTCAGCGTCCCGCGGTCACGGCCGAGGTCACGATGGCGGCGAAGTTGCGCATGCCGAGCGCGTTCGGGTGGAACGGGGTCGCCGGCGAGGCGGGGACGTACGGCTCGATCCAGCGGGTGCCCGACGAGGCGCACGGGTCGTGGCCCACGCTGGGGGTCTGCAGGTCGATGAAGCCGATCCCGGCGGCGGCGGCCTGCTCGGCCAGCATCTGGTTGAAGTACATCAGCGTCGACCGGATGTAGTTCGCGTCCTTCTTGATGATGGGGACGCGCGGGTAGCAGCCGTCGGGCCGGGCGTAGGTGGCGTACCCCACCATGAAGATCCTGGCCTGCGGCGACCGGGCGCGGATGTCGGCGGCGAGCTGGACCAGCGTGGGACGCAGCGCGTCGGTCTTGACGCGCCAGGTGTCCTGCCCGTCGGCGCCGATGTAGTCGTCGTTGCAGGCGTCGCCGACCGGCGGCGGCAGCAGGTTCAGGCAGTCCTCGATGAAGCCGGTCAGGCCGACGTCGTTGGCGCCGATGTGCACCGTGACCAGGGTGGTGTCCGGCCGCAGCGCGTCGAGCTGCGGCGCCACCGAGCCGAGGTCGGTGTTCTGCCGCTCGTACATGTGGCGGGTCTTCGCGCCCGAGCAGGTGACGTCGCGGAACGACGCGACGCCGAGCGCCTGGGCGGTCAGGTGCGGGTAGTTGCGGTTCGAACGCCAGCAGCCCAGCTCGGGCAGGACCTGGTCGGGGATGAGCGGTCCGGCGGCGGCCGAGTCGCCGAGCGCGACGTACGACTCGGCGGCCCGCGCCTCGGCCGGCGGCGACAGCAGCAGGAGCAGCAGGGGCGCGGCCAGGGCAGCGGTCAGACGTCGGATCATGAAGGGCACCTCTCGGGGAGTCGGGGGGTGGAGCGGTGCTGGTGGATCACGTGCGTGGAGCGGCCGGGCGCTCGTGCCCGGCGGGACGAGCGGTTGGCCAGGGGAACGGGGTCTGGTCGGGGCAGGGCTGTCGGGGCAGGGCTGGTCAGGAAGGGCTGGTCGGAAAGGGCTGGTCGGGTGGGGCCAGGGGTTCGGGGGCGGGTTCAGGGCATGGCGGTCAGTGGCGGAAGGGGCCGGTGATCTCGTACGTGACGCCGTCGAGGCCGGCGCTGCCGCCGTCCGCGCCGCGCTGGGAGGAGAAGTACAGGCGGGTCCCGTCGGGGGAGAACGCGGGCCCGGTGATCTCGGACCTCTCATGGCCGTCGACGCGCACGACCGGCGCCACCACCCCGTCCGGAGTGATGATGTTGATCTCCATGTTCCCGCCGTCCTCGGCCACGTACAGGTCGCCGGTGGGCGCGCCGGTGATGTTGTCGACCCCGTCGAGCGTGCCGCCGCCGTCGTAGACGGAGCCGAGCCGCCCGCGGACCGCGTCGTACGCCCACACCTTGCGGTCGCCCTTGGCCGTGAAATAGCAGACGCCGTTGGCGTAGTGGCAGCCCTCGCCGCCGTCGAAGTGCCGGGCCTCGCTCACCTGGTGCCGCGTCTGCCGTTGCAGCACGGCGGGGGTGGGGTCGGGGACCGGGCGCCACACCACCGGGTCGCCGCCGCAGAGAACTTCCAGCCGGCCGCTCGACAGGTCTCCCCAGATCGTCGGGATGAACCGGTAGAAACAGCCGTCGCTCTCGTCCTCCGTGAGGTAGACGACCCGCCGGTCCGGGTCGCACGCGGCGGCCTCGTGCTTGAAGCGGCCCATCGCCGGTCGCGGCTGCGCGACCCGGACGCCGTACGGGTCGGTCTCGTAGACGCGGCCACGGAAGATCTCCTCGCAGGACAGCCAGGTGTCCCACGGCGTCCTGCCGCCCGCGCAGTTGATGTTCGTGCCCTCCAGGACGCGGTACGCCCGCGCGACCGAGCCGTCCGCCCGGAACCTGATCGCCGACGCGCCGCCCACCAGCGGCACCTCCGAGTTGGACACGTAGATCCAGCCCGTCCCGTCGGCGAAGCAGGCGCCGCCGTCGGGCGCCGGATGCCAGAGGGTGCCGCCGACCGGCCTGCCCGACCGGGCCACCACCCTGCTGGTGAACCCGGACGGCAGCGCCACGCCGTTGCCGTCCGGGGAGCCCAGCGGACCGTACGGGCTCGCGCCGCGCACCACCCTGGCCACGGCCGCCTCCTGCCAGAGCGAGCCGGGCAGCGCGACGGCGCCCAGACCCGCGGAGACCGTACGGATGAAGGTCCGGCGATGCATGCTGACTCCCGAAGGGGTACGCGACGGCGTTCAGCACACGATGGGCCGTGGACGGGGTCCTGTGAATTGGACGGGGCCGCAAAGTCGGCGGCCCGTTGCTGTGACCCATCACAAAACCGGGGCGGGCTCTGTGAAGGGCATTGACGGGGCGGACGGGAGAACTGATCATCGGTAGGCCCCGACCGTCGCCCGCGTCCTCCGAGGTGCCGCCATGCGAGCCCGTGCCCGCCTCTTCGTGCTCGCCACCGCCCTGGCCACCGCCCTGACCACCGCCCTGACCACCGTCCTGGCCGGCGGGCTGATCCCCGGGCTCGGCCCGGCCCTCCCCGCCGCCGCGGCTCCTGCCGTGGGCGGGGGCTCCGCCGTCACTCCGGCGCCGGGCGGCGACTCACGGGGGCCCGGGTGCGATCCGATCGACCCGGCGGCCTGCCTGCTGCCGTTCCCCAACGACCACTACATCGTGGCCGACCGGCGGACGGAGACCGGACGCCGCGTCGCCTTCCCCGTGGAGGCGATGCCCCGTTCGGCCGCGGGCGTGCCCATCGACCCCGCCGAGTGGAACCGCAGCGACGGGTTCTCACCCGGCTCGATGATCCTCACCCTCGTGCCCCGCCTCGACCTGGCCAGGACGGGCGCGGCCCCGATCACCGACATCGGCGCCTCGCTCGACCGGGACGCGCCCATCGTGCTGCTCGACCTGGACACCGGCGAGCGCCGGCCGTACTGGGCCGAGTTGGACGCCAACGCGCCGGAAGACCGCCGGCTGCTCATCGTCCGCCCCGCGCGCAACCTGACCGAGGGACACCGGTACGCGGTCGCCCTGCGGGACCTGCGCGACGCCGCC
>NZ_JAPNNL010000319.1 GCF_027620315.1 Nonomuraea corallina
CAGCTTCACGTCCGGCACGCCCTCCAGGTCGGGGACGCCCGGCGGCCGGATCGCGCCCCAGTAGTCCTGGGACAGCTCCCGCAGCGCCTTGACCAGTTCGGGGTCGAGCGGGTTGATCGTGACTCCGCCCGGCACGGTGAGGATCCCGATCTCGTACGGCTGGAAGATCCCCTGCACGCCGGTCAGCTTGTGGACGCCCTCGGGCACGTTGACGGCGGCGGCGTAGTGGCCGGGCTCGGGCAGCGGGGTGCCGGGGAAGTCGCGCACGAGGCCGTCGGCGCCGGTCAGCCGGAGCGCGGCCGGGCCCAGGTCGCCGTCGTACGGGTGGGTGCCGTGCTGCAGGATCCAGAACCCGATCGTGTACGAGACGCCGGGGGTCAGCTCGGATGGGACCGGGTCGAGGTACGTCACCGCCCACCCGCCTGACGCGGCGGCCGGTGGCGTTCCCGCGACGAGGGCGGCCGCGGCGGCCAGGATGACGATCAGTCTTCTCATGTCACACCTCCGGCGGTGATACACCGGCCGGCGCCGACAGGTTCCCGGCGCGGGGAGGCTGCGCGCGGCCCCGACAAGGCGCAGAATTGAGGGGCAGGCGGGGGATCCGGCGAGATGCGAGGAGGCCCGCGCCGTGTTCGCCACCGGACGCGAATATCTGACGGGGATGCTCGACGTGCTGGTGCACGAGGGGATGCTGGCCGCGTGGCGGCGGGCGCCGCTCGACGGCTACGTGATCCGTACGCACGAGGGCGAAGAGATCACGATGACCCCGGCGCAGGCCGGGATGTGGACCCATGGCGCCTTCGCGGTCTATCTGGCCCTGGTCGACCAGGGCCGCATCAGCCCGCGGCTGCCGGACGAGCCCTGATCAGGCCGCCTTGCGCGCCCGGCCGAGCACGTGGGTGAGCGTGGGCGAGCCGGGCAGCGGCCTGTGGGCGAACCGGTCGTGCTCCTCGACTGTCAGCCCGGCGGCGCCGATGGCCGTCACCGGGTCGCGGTCGAGGTGGCAGCCGCCGGCCATCAGCGACCAGACCGGCGTGACCAGGCGTTGCAGCAGCACGCGGCCGGGCCGGTCGGAGCGGGCGTGTTCGAAGAAGCGCAGCTCGCCGCCGGGCTTCAGCACCCTGCGCAGCTCGGCGAGCGCCGCCGCCAGGTCGGGGACGGAGCAGAGCACGAGCGAGGTCACCGCGGCGTCGAACGCGCCGGTCTCGGCCGGCAGCGCGCCGGCGTGGCCGGGCACCACCCGCACCGGCACCGGGGCGGTGGCCGCGGCCCGCTCGGCGGCGGCGCGCAGCACGTCGTCCGGCTCGACCGCGAGGACCTCGCGCACGCCGGGCGGATAGTGGCGGAAGCTGAGGCCGTTGCCGGCGCCGATCTCCAGGACGCGGCCGCTCAGCCCGGCCGACAGGCGGGCCCGCAGCTCTCCCGTGGTGGCCTCGGCCTGCCGGCTCATCCGGTCGTAGGCGCGGGCGAAGCGGGGGTGCTGATACCGCGAGAGATCGGGCATGGCTCCCAGCGTATGTCGCTCAGGAGCGGACGAGGCGGGCCACCGCGTCGGCGGCCTCCTTGACCTTGACGTCCGCCTCGGCGCCGCCCTGTTGGATGGCCTCGGTCACGCAGTGGGCCAGGTGCTCCTCCAGCAGGGCGAGCGCGAACGACTCCAGGGCGCTGGTCGCGGCCGAGACCTGGGTGAGGATGTCGATGCAGTATTGGTCGTCGTCGACCATGCGCTGAAGGCCCCGGATCTGGCCCTCGACGCGGCGCAGGCGCCGCAGGTGTTCCTGCTTGTTCCCGGTGTAGCCCGCCATGGTCATGGTCCTTTCGCTCTACACCTGATAACACCATACCCCCGTAGCGTATTTCGCCGACGAAAGGGCGGCGCCCGGCCGTGCCGGGCGCCGGTGGCGGCTCAGTCCGAGCTGCTGTTGCTCATGTAGCGGTCGATCTTCCAGGAGCCGCCCTCGTTGGCGAGCAGGAAGAATCCGCGGGTGGAGTCGACGGTCGCGGAGACGAAGGCGGCCTTGCCCATGGCCTCCGACTCCTCGATGTTCGGCGTCCCCTCCACCTTGGCGTCCTCGAAGACGTCGGTCAGGGCCTGCATGCCCTCCGCCGTGTCCTTGCCCTGCACCGCCGCCACGCCATCGGAGGTGAACATCTTGGCGGCCTTCTGGGCCTCGCCCTCGTCGAGCGCCTTGTAGAACTGCTCCACCACCGCCCGGGGCGACGTCATCGCGCCCGCGGTGCCGGTCGGTGACGCCGTGCCCGAGTCGCCGGGCATCGGGCTCTCGTACATGCCGGTGTCGGTGCCCGTGGGCGAGGCCGGGCTGGCGGCCCCCTTCATCGCCTGTCCACTGCCGGTCGCACCGCAGCCGGCCGTGAGGAGAGCCGGCACGGTCATGGCCAGCAGGAGGCCCCTGCTCAGGAATTTCATGCTCATAGCGGCAGTAATTCCCGCCCTGAACATCCCTGAATGCGCGCTTGGTCCAGTCTGAACGAGTCCTTTAACGGCTCCGGGTACGGCCGGTCAGGCGGGGCTCACAAGAGTGGTTCACCCGATTTGTCGTGATCGTTCAGAGGGGTGATCGTTGCCACCTCGATACCTCTTTGGCGGCATGTCGCCTATAGCGTCCCTTCAGTGCCGCATATCCAGGCGAACCTGAAGTCGGATGCCGACCCGCTCCCCCAGCGCGAGGAGGCCGAACGCTGCCTCACCTTCGACGCGAACCGGCGCTGCGTACTCCCGGTGGCTCACCACGGCACCCACGTCTACCCGCCGACCGACACGAACCCTCCGCCCGTGCCCCGTTAGACCCGCCCTGCGGGGGGCAGCCGAGGCGGATGCGGCACAAGAGGAACGAGCCGGTGACCGTCACGCCCTGCGAGGACGGTCCCCTGCTGGTACGCGGACCGTTCGAGCTGATGACCCAGGACGGCGAGCCGATCGCGCCCGGCCGGGAGACGGTGGCCCTGTGCCGGTGCGGCCTCTCGGCGCAGAAGCCCTTCTGCGACGGCTCCCACAAGACGGCCGGCTTCCGCGCCCCCAGCAGCCCCCGGTCCACCCCACGGCCCGCCGGC
>NZ_JAPNNL010000032.1 GCF_027620315.1 Nonomuraea corallina
CGTGCCCCGCGAACTCGTCCAGGCGGCGCAGCATGACGGCCAGCATGGCCGGGAACATCGCCACGTGCGCCGCCATCATCACCCCGTGGCCGTCGATGAGCCCCAGCCACAGCAGCGGGAAGAGCGGCACGGCCGGCGCGAACATGGCCGCGCACATCTCCAGCGTCGATCCCCAGCCGTGCCCGCGGAAGAGCATCCACGCGGCCATGCCGATCGACATGTTGAGCGCCATCAGCAGGTAGGCGGCCTCCGGCTGCGTGTCGTACGAGAAGCTCAGGCCCGCCAGGGATTCGAGCCAAGCCAGCAGGAACATGCCGGCGAACATCGCGATGACCATCTCCACGTAGTGGAGAGTGAATCTGCCCCAGTTGCGGCCCCTGGTGCGTGCTGTCGTCTGTGTCATGTCCACGACTGTGACGGCGCCCGGACGGCAGCACGAGGACGGGCGGCGGGCACGTCCGGAAACTTGGGATGCTCGTCTCCCGGGACGTCGGCCAGGCCCGAGCGGGACATGGCTGAGGTGTCCGCGTGTGAGCGGCGGGTACGCGCCGAGTCGCTGCCCGCCCTGTGCCGTTCAGTCCGTCTGGAGCTCGCTCAGGGTGACGGTGACCTTCTGCCGTTCGCCGTCGCGCGCGCTGGCGCGTACGAACTCGACCTCGACCTTGTCACCCGGCTTGTAGCCGGTGAGGAGTTCGGTGAGCGCGGCGATGGTGGGGGTCTCCTTGCCGCCGACCGAGATGATGACGTCGCCTTCGCGGATGCCCGCCTTGGCGGCGCCGCCACCGCTCTGGACCGAGCGGACGCCGACGCCGGCGGGCTGGCCGGTGTCGCCGATCACCGTGGATCCCGTGATGCCCAGCGCCGCCCGGTGGCTGTTGATCACGCGGCCGTGCTTGACGATCTGGGCGGAGATGTCCGTGGCGGTGTTGCTGGGGATCGCGAAGCCGATGCCCGGCGCCGCGCCGCCGCCGAGCGACGGGTCGGTGGCGGCGAGGGTCGGGATGCCGATCACCTGGCCGGCCATGTCGACGAGGGCGCCGCCGCTGTTGCCCGGGTTGATCGCGGCCGAGGTCTGGATGGCTCCGGCGATCGTCGCGCCGGGGGAGCCGGAGTCCTGGGGCTCGGTGACCGTGCGGCCGACGGCGGAGACGATGCCGTCGGTGACGCTGCCGGACAGGCCCAGCGGATTGCCCATGGCGAGCACGAGCTGGCCCACGCGCAGCTTGGACGAGTCGCCGAACCTCGCCGGGCGCAGGCCCTGCGGGTCGTCCACCTTGATCACCGCGAGGTCGCCGGCCGGGAAGGACTGGACCACCTTGGCGACGCGCGAACCGCCGCCGGTGGCGAGCGTGACCTCCACCTCGGTGGCCTCGCCGATGACGTGGGCGTTGGTCACGATGTGGCCCTGGTCGTCGTAGACCACGCCGGAGCCGAGGCCCGTGGCCGTGGTGATCTGCACGATCGAGGGCAACACCTGGGAGATCACGCGCTCGTACGTCTGCTCCAGCGGCAGAGGGGGAGCGGTGGCGCCGGGTGTGGCGGGGGTGGCCTGAGCGGTCGGCGAGGTGGTCGGCGAGGCGGTGGGTGAGGTCGCGCCAGGAGCGCCGGACACGCCGGCGCATCCGGTGACCAGGACGGCGGCGGCCAGCCCTCCAGCGATCTTGCGCATGTCTCGTAGTCTGCCCAGCTCAAGGCGAAAGATACGCCTTCCCGTACGTCGCCGGTCGGCCGGGCCGTCGGGTGCGGGGGACCGGCGTGGATGGAGGGGACGATACAGAATGTAGTTCTGCTGGGGTTCTGGGGGAAATGTCGCCCCTCGGGGTGACGTAGCCTCGACTCCATGGCGGACGTCGGCGATCAGAACAACGACAACGATGCTCCCACCGCTCCCTTTCGCAAGATCGTCGTGCCTGCGGAGGAGGAAACGATCGTCTTCCGCCGGGACAGTTCCGAAGGAGCCGCACCAGCCCCCGACGCCGGACCGAAGAGCGCGGGTCCCGAACCCGCGACCAGGAGCGGCTCCACGGCCAGCGGCGCCAAGGGCGGTCCCACGGCCAGCGGCTCCAAAGGCGGCTCCACGGCGGGTGGCTCCAAAGGCGGCTCCACGGCGGGGGCCGCGTCGCCGTCCGGTGACCCGTTGCCCGCCGGTCCGCGGGCGCGGGTCGGGCCCGTGCGGGTCGGGTCGGGGCCGGTCAGGGACGGCGGGCTCTCCGGGGCGGGGACGGCCGGCGGGCCGTTCCGGCCGGCCGAGACGTTGCCCGCGACGCCGGGACCACCGCCTCCGCCGAAGGGCGGGCTGCTCAGCCGGATCGGCGACATCCCGATCAAGGTCGTCTACCTGCTGGGCGCGATCGTCGCCACGGTGGCCGCCGTCCTCCTGGTGTTCGTGATCTTCTCCGGCGACGTGCCCACCCGGCCGGCGAACGAGGAGGACGTCGTCCCGGTCGCCCCGGTCCCGTCGGTGTCGGACAGTCCCACGCCCGGCGCCGCCGGCGGAGGGGCGACGCTGCCGGCGGTGCCCTCGCGGCTGGCGTTCGCGGACCTGCCCGGCACGGCCACCGCCGTCACCGGCACCGTCAGCGACGCCAGGACCGGCATCAGCTATCCCCGGCTGGGCGGCCCGTGGCGGGCCAGGTCGTTCGCTCCGTTCGCGTACGCGCAGCGGGTCGGCGAGGTCGAGGTGCCGCAGACCGTGATCGCATCGGCGATGCTGCCGGGCGCGACCCCGGAGACGAAGCCCGCGTCCGACGCCGACTACCGCGCGATCGCGGCCAGGGCCGCCCGCTGGGCGCTGCGTACGCAGTATCCGGAGGGCGCCACCCTGACCTGGACCGGCTCCCGGAAGGCGGCCGGGGGCGAGGGCTGGACACTCGCCTTCCGGGTGGCCTACCCCGACGGCGGCGAGCGGCGTACCGGGCACGCGCTGGTGTCCGTCCTGGAGGTGGGCAAGGCCAAGCCGGCGATGCTGCTGGCCTCGATCCCGGAGAGCGGACGGGCTTACTGGGCGGATCTGAACACGTTGGCGGAGAAAGTTCGTCCCCTCTAGGCCAGAAGCGTCCTCTAGAATATGGTTCTGGCATCTACGGAAACCGCCTGGAGGATGAGCGATGGCGATCGGGTTGAGCGAGGAGCACGAGGCGCTCCACGAGTCGGTGAGCCGCTGGGCGGAGCGCAGCATTCCCACCGACGCGCTGCGCTCCGCCGCCGACGAGCGGCCGGCCTTCTGGCCGGGACTGGCGGAGCAGGGTCTGCTCGGCCTCCACCTGCCGGAGGAGGCGGGCGGCTCGGGATACGGGCTGCTTGAGGCGGCCGTCGCCGTCGAGGCGCTGGCCGAGCGGATGGTGCCCGGCCCGTACGTGCCGACCGTGCTGGCCGGCGCGGTCATCCACGCCTCCAAGCACCACGAGCTGCTGGCCGGCCTGGCCGACGGCACCCGCACCGGCGCGCTGGCCCTGTCCGGCGCCCTCACCGGCACGCGGGCGGGCGACGGCTCGCTGACCGTGTCCGGCGCCGCGGAGCCCGTCCTCGGCGGCGCGACGGCCGACGTGATCGTGCTGCCGGTCGCCACCGACGACGGCGAGCTGTGGGTCGCGGTCGACGCCGCCGCGGCGACCGTCACCTCGCTCCAGTCGCTCGACCTCACCAGGTCCGTGGCCAAGGTCGAGCTGGACGGCGTCACCGTGCCCGCCGACCGGGTGCTCGACGGGGTGGAGAGCGCCGACGTCCGCAACATCGCCGCCGTCCTGCTCGGCGCCGAGGCCGCGGGCCTCGCCTCCTGGTGCGTCAGCTCCGCCGCCGCCTACGCCAAGGTACGGGTGCAGTTCGGCCGGCCGATCGGCCAGTTCCAGGGCATCAAGCACAAGCTGTCGCGCATGCTGGTCGCGCTGGAGCAGGCCCGCGCCACGGTCTGGGACGCCACCCGCGCCGACGGCCAGGAGCTCGACTACGCGGCCGCGATCGCCGGGGTCATGGCTCCGGACGCCGCCGTGCAGTGCGCCAAGGACGCCATCCAGACCTTCGGCGGCATCGGCTACACCTTCGAGCACGACGCCCACCTCTACTACCGGCGCGCGCTCACCCTGCGCGCGCTGCTCGGCCCGTCCGCCGAGTGGGCCGCCCGCGTCAGCGAGCTGGCCCTGCGCGGCGTCGGCCGCGAGATGGAGCTCGACCTGCCGGAGGACGCCGAGCCGCTGCGCGAGGCCCTGCGCGCCGAGATCGCGGAGATCGCCCGGCTGGAGGGCAAGGAGCAGAGGCGGGCGCTGGCCGCCCGCGGCTTCGTCATGCCGCACCTGCCCAGGCCCTGGGGCCGCGGCGCGAGCCCGCTGGAGCAGGTGCTCATCGCCCAGGAGCTGAAGGCCGCCAAGGTCAAGCTCCCCGCGCTGATCATCGGCGCCTGGGTGGTGCCCTCCGTCGCCGTCTACGGCACGCCCGAGCAGCAGGAGCGGTTCCTGCCCAAGACGCTCAGCGGCGAGATCATCTGGTGCCAGCTCTTCTCCGAGCCCGGCGCCGGCTCCGACCTGGCCTCCCTGCAGATGAAGGCGGAGAAGGTCGAGGGCGGCTGGCGGCTCAACGGCCAGAAGATCTGGACGTCGGTCGCGCACGTCGCCGAGTGGGGCATCTGCATCGCCCGCAACTCCAGCGAGGGCTCCAAGCACGAGGGCATCACGTACTTCCTCGTCGACATGAAGTCCCCTGGCGTCACCGTCCGCCCGCTCACCGAGATGACCGGCGAGAACCTGTTCAACGAGGTCTTCCTGGACGACGTGTTCGTCCCCGACGACCTCGTGGTCGGCGAGGTCGGCGACGGCTGGAAGGTCGCCAGGAACACGCTCTCGAACGAGCGCGTCTCGCTCTCGTCCGGCTCCGGCGGCACCGGCGCGTCCGTGCCCGACCTGCTCGGGCTGGTCGGCCGGCTCGGCCGCGAGCTCACGCCCGTCGAGGCGGACCAGCTCGCGGGCGTCATCTGCGAGAGCCACTCGATCAACGCGCTGTCGCTGCGGGTGACGCTCAAGCAGCTCGCCGGCAACGAGCCGGGCGCCGACGCCTCGGTGCGCAAGCTGCTGTCCACCTCGCACGCCCAGCACGTCTCCGAGACCGCCGTGAGCCTGATCGGCGCGCAGGCCACGCTGGCCGCCGACATGAAGCTCGGCGACCCCGGTTACTGGAACCGCGCCGTGCTCGCCACCCGGGCGATGACCATCTACGGCGGCACGACCGAGGTGCAGCTGAACATCATCGGCGAGCGCCTGCTCGGCCTGCCCAGGGACCCCGAGCCGGGCAAGTGACCCCACCCGGTCCCCTCACGGCAGCACCGGCCGTGCGGGGACCGGCGTGCCGTTCTCGGCCGGCGCCGGCTTGCCGACCTTGATCTCGCCGACGCACGCGCCCGCCCCGCCGATCGTCCTGAGGGCCAGTTCGGAGCCCGCGCCGCTGACGGTGGCGTAGGTGACGCCGAGGTCCCGGCCCGCCCGGACCTCGGCCTGGGAGCCGCCCAGCCGGACGACGAGCGTGGTCTCCGCCCCGTTCAGGTACGCGACCCGTACCGTCCACTCGTCACCCGGCAGCGGCTCGGGCAGCGGGAAGACCACCTCGCCGGCGCCGACGGGCGTGCAGGAGGCGCCCGCGGGCACGGTGACGCCGTCGAGGTCGACCAGGTTGAGCCGGCCTCGGGCGTCGAACATGAGCGGGGCGCCGACCGGCCCGGACAGCCGTTCCGTCCAGCTCACGGGGTGGGGGGCGAGCGGGCCGAGGACGGTGGAGACCCGGGCGTACTGGTAGAAGAAGATCGGTTCGGCCACCTTGGCGGGCACGTACGTGTCCAGCACGACCGAGCCGGAGGGCGCCCGGGCCAGCGCGACGCGGGCGGTCTCCACGTAGCCCTCGACGTTCCTGCCCAGAGGGAGCGCGCCGAAGGCGGTCACCGACCAGACCGAGCCCGCCGCGACCACGGCCGCAGCCGGCGCCCAGGCCCGCCGCGACCACGACGGCGGAGGCCGCAGCCAGGGCCGTTCCTCGCCCGCCACCGGGATGAACGCCAGCCCGATCACCACGGTCACCAGGGCCGCCGTCGAGGAGACGTACCGCAGCTCGAACCCGGCCAGGTCGGCTCCCAGCGCGGAGGCCCGCCCCAGCCAGATCGGCACCACGTCGGCCAGCAGCACGTAGCCGAGCAGCATCGTCCAGGCGAGCCAGGCCCGCCGCCGGTGGCGCACGGAGAGCGCGACCGCGACGGCCGCGGCGGCGCAGGCCGCCCACATGAGCGCGGCCGGCGGGGCGCCCAGCGCGTAGTCGTCGCCGATCGGCTGCCAGTCCCACGGCCCGCCCAGCGACGCCGGCACCAGCGACCCGGTCAGCAGCTTCCACGCCGTGCCGGCCGCCACCTCGGCCGACGGCAGCGCGGGCTCGAACGTCACGTTCGTGAGCTGCACCGTCGTGAACAGCTGCCGGAAGAAGATCACCGTGTACGGGACCAGGACCGCCGCGTACAGCAGCCAGACCCGCCTGGTCCCCGACCGGTTCAGCCAGCCGAGGGTGAGCACCAGGGCCAGCACCGGGATGAACGGGGCCTTGACGAAGAAGGCCATCCCGACCACGGTCCATCCCGCCGCCGCGAGCGCGTGCCGGAAGCGCTGGGTGCGGGTGTAGAGGACGTGCGAGCTGAGCGCCATCGCCAGTGCCGTCTGGAACGGCAGGATCTCCACCACCACCGCCCACCACACGGTCGAGGGCAGCGTCATCGGCGTGAGCAGATAGAACCCGAGCGGCAGCAGGATCGCCGGCCGGGACCCGAACAGCACGCGCAGCAGCCGCAGCACCGCCAGCCCGGCCGCGGCCAGGAGGCACACGGTCACGGCGTGGGCCAGCACCTCGTTGTAGACGCCCAGGCGGCCCATCGCCCAGTGGATCGCGAACGGGGCCGGCATCAGGTGGCCCCAGTCGATCCGCATCAGGTAGTCCCAGGTCAGCCCCTGTTCGAGGCCGCGGGCGATGAACATGAAGTCGTCCTGGCGGAAGTACGTGCGGCGGATCAGCTCGAACTTCCACACCAGCGCGGCGGCCACCATGGCCAGCCCCGCGGCGAGCACCATGTCGCCGCGGCCCGTTCTCGCGGTCACCGCCGTCCTCCCCTGGTCCCGGCCCCCACCGCCAGCATGGCGGACCCATCTCCCATATGGCGACATGCTGGGAAAAGCAGTCATCGAGGTGTGATGTCATAGCAGAATGCCTCACCAGGCCAGAGCCGCCCTGGCCGGGGCCGTCCTCGGTCTCACCCTCGCGACCCTCGCGCTCGGACCTGCCCTGAGCTGGGGTTTCGTGCTGATCCACGACATGGTCTTCGTCCCCGACCCGGCCTTCTCCCGCTTCACCTTCGGGCTCGCGGGCGGCGCGCCCCGGGTGGTGCCCAGCGACGCCGTGGTCACGGCGCTCTCCCAGGTCCTGCCGGGGGAGCTGGTGCAGAAGCTGATCCTGCTGGCCGTCTTCGTCCTGGGGGCTTCCGGGGTGGCCGTCCTCGTCCCCTCGCCCGGCCTGGCGCCCCGGCTCGCCGCCGCCGCCTTCTACGTCTGGAACCCGTACGTGGCCGAGCGGCTGCTGATCGGCCAGTGGGCCCTCCTGCTGGGGTACGCGGGCCTGCCGTGGGTGGTCCACGCCCTGTGCCGGGGCCGCCGCCTGGCCGTCTCCCTCCTGCCGGCGGCGACCGGCGGCTTCGCGGCGATGCTGGTCACCGCCGTCACGGCCCTCCCGGTCGCCGCGCTCTTGCGGAGGCCGGCGCGGGCGGGCGCGGCGGACGGCGATCACCGCGGCCCGTGGGCGCGGGTGCTGCGGACCGGGGTCGTGCTGGGCGCCTTCTGCCTGCCCTGGCTGGTCCCGGCGGCCCTCCGGCCGCACGGCCTGGCGGGGGACCCGGTCGGGGTGGAGGCGTTCGCGTCGCGGGCCGACACGCCGTTCGGGACCCTGGGGAGCCTGCTGTCCCTGGGCGGCATCTGGAACGCCAACGCCGTGCCCGTGGGATACGGGGAGGTCGTGGGGGCGGTGGCGCGGCTGCTGCTCACGGTGGTGGGGATCGCCGCGTTCGTCCGGCTGGGGCGCGGGCTGCCGTACCGGAACGGGCTGGCGCTGGCGGGCGTCATCGGGTTCGCGATCGCCGGCGCGGGCGTCACCGAGGCAGGACGGTCGGCGCTGAAGTGGCTGGTCGGCGTCTGGGGCGGGTTCGCCGTCTTCCGGGACGCGCAGCAGTACGTGGCGCCGGTCGCGCTGCTCGCGGCCGTGGGGATCGGACTGCTGGCGGCGGCGGCCGCGCGGGTTCCCGGAGCGGTCGCGGAGGCCGGGCGGGTTCCCGAGGCGGAGCCTGAGCGGGTCCCGGCGGCCGGGCGGGACCGCGGGCGGCGGGCGCCGGCGGGTGTGCTGGCGGGTCTGCTGGTGGCGGTGCCGGTGGCCGTGCTGCCGACGATGGCGTGGGGGGCGCTGGGGGCGCTCGACGCGGTCCCTTACCCCCGGGCGTGGTACGAGGCGAGAGTGACGCTGCGTGACGATCCGGCTCCAGGTGACGTGCTGGTGCTGCCGTTCGAGTCGTACCGCAGATTTGATTGGAACGGCGGCCGGCCGGTGCTCGACCCGGCGCAGCGGTTCTTCGCGGTGCCGGGGCGGCGGGTGGTGACGAACGACGTGGTGCGCGTGGGCGAGCTGGTCGTGCGGAGCGAGGACCCTCGCGCCACAGAGGTAGAACGCGTACTAGAAGGCCGTTCTCCTGACCTGGCCGGTCTGGGATTCAGGTACGTCATAGTTGATGCGGGGACAGTTGAGGAGTGCAAGCGGTTCGCCGACTGGCTCCGGGATGCCGAGGTCGTGGTCGATGCCCCCGAGCTGCGTCTCTACAGGTTGGAGCCGTCGCGTACGCCCTAGTAAGGGGTGCTACCAGCGCTTTGGTAAAAATCCGGTCTAGCTACTAGCGAGTAGCAGTAATTGGTTCTAGGTTTGTGCCCAGTCCCGGACTCTGTCATTTCAGGAGGAACCCCCGTGATCAAGGTCTTTTTAGCGGCGATCATCGGCGTCGCCGTGGCCGCCCTCGTGATGACGATCACCACCGTCTCCCTGACCGGGTCCACCGCCACGCCTGTCAACCAGCCGCTCTACAACTACGGCGTGCGGTAACAGAGCGCCGCCATGTCGCCCTCCTCCGCCAGGGACGCGAGGGCGAGCCGGCGACCACTGCTCGAGATCGTCGTTCCCGCCCACAATGAGGAACGCCGACTTCCCGGGGGGCTCCTGCAGCTGTGCGCGAAGCTTGCCCGCATGCCGTTTCCGACCGCCGTCATCGTCGTCGACAACAACAGCACGGACGGCACCGCCGAGATCGTCCGTACCTGGCCCGAGGGCCAGGTACCGGTCCGGCTGGTGAGCTGCCCCGAGCCCGGGAAGGGGGCGGCGGTCCGTGCGGGACTGATCGAGACCCGTGCTCCGTTCGTTGGGTTCTGCGATGCCGACATGGCCACCGACCTGGCCGCCGTCGACGTCGCGCTCAGCCTTCTCCTTTCCGGTGAACGGGTCGTGATCGGCTCCCGGGCGCACACGTCCTCGAGCGTCGAGAACCGTCACAGCCGGGTCCGCGAGATCGGCGCGGTCGGCTTCCGCGCACTGGCCAGGGCGCTGGTGCGCGGGGTGAGCGACACCCAGTGCGGGTTCAAGTTCTTCGACGGGCCGCTGGCCCGCGAGGTGGCCGCCGAACTCCGCACCCCCGGGTTCGCGTTCGACGTGGAACTCCTCGCGCGCTGCACCGGTCGCGGCTCGCGGGTGCGGGAGATCCCGGTCGACTGGCGTGACATGCCGGGATCGCGGTTCTCGCCGGCCCGGCACAGCTTCGGCATCCTGCTGGAGCTGGGCCGGATCTGGCTGCGGCTGCGGGCCTTCCCGCCCGCGTCCGTCTCGCCCGCCTGGGAACCTCCCCTCGACCCCGTCGGATATCCGTGAACGATTCATGAAAGTGGCCGTCGTCAACTGGCGCGACCCCTGGCACCCCGACTCCGGTGGCGCCGAGACCTACGCCTGGCAGATGGCGAGCCGGATGGCCCGCGCGGGCCACGAGGTGTGCTTCGTGACCGCGCGGGCCCCCGGCCAGTCACGGGCCCAGACCCGCGACGGGGTACGGGTGCGCCGGATGGGCGGGGTGTTCACCGTCTACCCGCTGGTGCTGCTCTGGCTGCTGGCCAGGCGCGGCAGGTTCGACGCGGTGCTCGACTGCCAGAACGGCATCCCGTTCTTCACGCCGTGGGTGCTGCCGCGCCGCACCCGGATCCTGCTGGTCGTGCACCACGTGCACGACCGGCAGTTCGGTCTGCACCTGCCGTGGTGGCTGGCCGCGGTGGGACGGTTCCTGGAGGGGCCGGTATCGCGCTGGACCTATCGCGGGCACGCGAGCGTGGCCGTGTCGCCGTCCACCGTCCGCGCCATGCGGGAGCGGCTGGGCTGGAGCGGCCCGATCCACGTGGTGCACAACGGCGTGACCGCCGGCCCGCCGCCCGAGGTCGTCAGGAGCCCGGTCCCGAGGGTCGTCTGCGTCGGCAGGCTGGTCGCGCACAAGCGGGTGGACGTGCTGCTGGACGCGGTGGCGGAGCTGCGCGAGCGGTGGCCGGACCTGACGGTCGACGTCGTCGGCCGCGGCCCGGAGGAGGCCGCGCTGCGCGCCCGGCTGCCCGAGGGCGTCACGCTCCACGGCTACCTGCCCGAGGAGGAGAAGGAACGCCTGATCGCCTCGGCGTGGGTGCACGTCAGCGCCTCGCAGGGCGAGGGCTGGGGGCTGTCGGTGGTGGAGGCTGCCGCCCTCGGCGTGCCGACCGTCGCGTTCGACGTGGACGGGCTGCGGGACGCGGTACGGGACGGGGAGACGGGCTGGCTGGTGCCCGAGACGGGTTCGCCGGCGACGGACCTGGCCAAGGGCCTCGCCGCCGCCCTGGACGAGCTGACTCGTGAGGGCCCCGACGCCTATAACATGAAATGTCGTGAATGGGCTGGCCGGTTCTCCTGGGACGCCGGCGCCGATCGCCTGATGGCGCTGATCAGCGGTGCGAACCTGGAGGAGCGGTGACGGACAGAGCCCGGCACCGGTTCTGGCTGCTGTTGTGCTGCGTCGGCTTCGCGATCCTGGCGTTCACCACCAAGCCCGGCCACCTGATCTCCGACACCAAGCTCGACCTGGCGCTGAACCCGCTCGGCTGGCTGGAGCGCGCCACCCACCTGTGGGACCTGCAGCACTTCGGTCAGCTCCAGAACCAGGCGGCCGGCTACCTGTTCCCGATGGGCCCGTTCTTCGCCCTCGGCGACCTGGCCGGCGTCGAACCGTGGATCACCCAGCGGCTCTGGCTGACGCTGCTGTTCTGCGCGGCGTTCCTGGGCGCGGAACGGCTGGCCGGCAAGCTCGGCATCGGCACGCCCGGCACCCGGATCGCCGGCGCGCTGGCGTACGCGCTGGCCCCCCGCGCGCTGTCGATCGTCGGCGAGATCTCGATCGAGTGGCTGCCCGCCGCGATGCTGCCGTGGATCCTGATCCCGCTGCTCACCGCCGCCGAGACGGGGCAGCGGGCCAGGGCGGCGGTCCGGTCGGGGCTGGCCGTCGCGCTGTGCGGCGGGGTGAACGCGGTCGCGGTGCTGGCCGTGCTGGTCGCCCCCGTCGTCTACATCCTCACCCGGCCGCGCCCGGTGCCGCGCTGGCGCATGCTCGGCTGGTGGACCGCCGCCGTCTCGGTGGCCACCCTCTTCTGGACGCTGCCGCTGCTGCTGGTGGGCCGGTACGCGTTCTCGTTCCTGCCCTACACCGAGACCTCCGCCGCGACCACGCAGGTCACGTCGCTGACGAACGCGCTGCGCGGCGCCTCCGACTGGGTGCGCTTCCTGCCGCTCAGCGGCGTGTTCGAGCAGCCGCCCGGTTACGCGATCGCCACCTCCGGCGCGATGGTCGCCGTCACCGGTGTCATCGCCGCGCTGGGCCTGGCCGGGCTGGCCCGCCGCGACCTGCCCGCCAAGGGCTTCCTCGTCACGCTCCTCCTGGTCGGGACGGCCGCGGTGACCGCCGGGCACATCAGCGCGCTGGAGCCGGCGATCGCCGAGCCGATCCGGTGGCTGCTCGACGGCCCGCTCGCGCCGCTGCGCAACCTGCGCAAGTTCGACCCGCTGATCCGGCTCGCGCTCGCGTTCGGCCTGGCCCACCTGCTGGCGAGCGTGCTCGGCCGGGCCAGGCTGCCGTTGCGGACGGTGGCGGTGGCCGCGTTCGCCGCGCTGGTCCTGCCGGTCTTCAACCAGGGTCTGGCGTACCCGGGCGTCTTCAAGCAGGTCCCCGACCACTGGCAGGAGGCCGCCGCCTGGCTGGACGAGAACGCGGGCGAGTCCGGCGTGCTGGTCGTGCCCGGCGCCGCGTTCGGCGAGTACGTGTGGGGCCGGCCGATGGACGAGCCGCTCCAGCCCCTGTCCAGCGTCCGGTGGACGGCCCGGCAGATCACCCCGCCGGGCTCGGTGGGGATGAGCAGGCTGCTGGACGCCGTCGACCAGCGGTTGACCGCCGGGCACGGCTCGGCCGGGCTGACCGAGGTGCTCAAGCGCATGGGCGTGCGCTACGTGCTCGCCCGCAACGACCTGCTCAGGGAGCAGCTCAAGGGCGCCTGGCCGGCCCGGATCCACGAGGCGATGAGCGAGTCGCCCGGCATCACCAAGGTGCGCTCGTTCGGCGAGCCGATCGGCGACGTGTTCGGCGACGACGCCGTGGACGCGCTCGACGCCGCGTTCCCCGCGCTCGACCTCTACGAGGTGGCGGAACCGGCCGACCTGGTCACGGTGCGGCCGGCCGGGGAGGCGCTGCGGGTGCGCGGCGGCCCCGACTCGCTGCTCAGCATGGGCGACCTCGGCCTGCTCGGCGACGGGCCGGTCCTGGTGAACGACGACGCCGGCGGGGTCGACGCCCCCGAGGTGGTGACCGACTCGCTGCGGCTGCGCGAACGGCACTTCGGCGAGCTGCGCTCGAACGTCAGCCCGACCCTCACCGAGGACGCGCGGGCCGGCTTCACCGGCGTGCTGGCCAAGGACCTGCTGGAGAAGGGCTGGCTGGAGAACACCGCGACCGCCGAGTACGACGGCATCGCGGACATCACCGCCTCCTCCTCGGCCGCGGACGCCGGCGCGCCCGCCGGGGTCAGCGACCCGTCGCGCGGCCCCTGGTCGGCGATGGACGGCGACGTCGGCACCGGCTGGGAGACCGACGGCGCGCGCTCGCCCGCGGGCCAGTGGCTCCAGGTCGACCTGCCGTCCCGCCGCCAGGTCTCCCGCGTCCAGGTCATGTTCGGGGGCGAGGTCCTGCTCGGCCAGTCGGTGGGCCGGGTGGCCGTGGAGACCGAGGCCGGCCGCCTGGAACAGGAGGTCGAACGGACGACCGACCCGCAGTGGCTGACCCTGCCCGAGGGGCAGACCTCGTGGATCCGGATCACGATCACCTCGATCCTGCCCGGTGACTGGGTCTACGGCCAGCGCGCCGGGATCGTCGAGCTCAGCGTGCCGGGGGTGACCGCCGGGCGGACGATCCGGCTGCCCGGCTCCGGCGAGGTGTTCGTCATGGACCGCGGCCTGGACGCCAGGTCCGGGTGCATGCGCGGCGTGAACCGGTGGGTGTGCAATCCGGCGCGGCTGGCCCGTACCGGGGAGGAGAGCAGCGGCTTCGACCGGACGTTCACCGCTGAGGAGAAGGGGCCGGTCACGCTGCGCGGCACGGCCGTGCTGCGCGACAGCGCGCTCGTGGACCGGTTCACCCGGGTCAGCGGCGCGGTGACCCGCGTGTCCGGCACCTCGCAGCTCAGCGACGACGCGGTGGTCGCGCCCCGGTCCGCGTTCGACGGCGACCTGACCACCACCTGGGTCCCGGCCGACGGCGACCGCGAGCCCGCGCTCACCGTCGCCTGGAAGGGCAAGAAGAAGATCTCCCGCATCCAGGTCGGCAGGCCGGGCGGCGACACCCAGTCGCTCGACGTCGTGGTCACCGGCGACGACGGCGTCTCGCGCGGCGGCCGGGTCGACGAGCAGGGGTACGTGCGCTTCGACCCGATCACCACCACCGAGCTGAAGATCCGGTTCTTCCCCCTCTCGCAGCGCGTGCAGGTCACCGAGCTGGCCATCCCCGGCGTCGCCAAGGCCGGCACCCCGGGCGACATCCCGCTCCGCCTCGCCTGCGGCATCGGGCCGCGGATCGAGGTGAACGGCCGGGTCATCGAGACCCGCGTCGCCGGCAGCCACCGGGACCTGCTGGAGCAGCGGCCGGTGCAGATCACCGGCTGCGAGGAGGCCGAGCTGCTGGAGGGCGACAACCGGGTCAAGGTGGCCGGGTGGGAGCCGTTCCAGGTGGAGAACCTGGCCGTGGGGACCCTGCCGGGGACGTCCCGTCAGGTGGACACGGCGGCGTGGGCCGGCACCTGGACGCAGTCCGTGCGCGAGGTGCGCGTGAGCGCGCCCGAGGACGCCTTCCTGGTGATCGGCGAGAACTTCAACGCCGGCTGGCGGGCGACGGTCGGCGACCGGACGCTGCGGCCGGTCCGGGTCGACGGCTGGAAGCAGGCGTGGGAGCTGCCCGCCGGCACCTCGGGCGCCGTGCGGCTGGAGTACCTGCCCGACCGGACCTACTGGTTCGCGCTCGTCGCCGGGCTGGGCGGGATCGCGCTGCTGGCGCTGCTCTCCCTGGTGCCGCTCGGCCCGCGCCCCGAGCACGTCCGCGCGGCCGCCCCGGCGGACCGCTCGCGGCTGTCGCGCTGGCGGGCGCCGTACGCGGTGGTGGCGGGGCTGGCGTTCGGCTACTGGATCGCGGGCACGCCCGGCATGCTCACCCTGGTCGCCGCCGGGGCGCTGACACTGTGGCTGAGCGGGCGCTGGAAGGGCGCGTACTGGCTGACGGCGGTGATGTTCTGCGCGGCCGCGGGCGCCCAGGCCGCCGGTCTGACGCTGCGCGGGTACGGGATCGACCCGGGGCCGCTGATGGACCAGGTGCCGCAGCTCCTGGCCTGCGCGGCCGTGGGGGCGCTGTTCGGGCGGCTCGTCACGCGGCGGGAGCGACCGGCTGCGGAGCCGGGGATTCCGGCGGCCGAGCAGGTGCTGACCGGCGCCGGCCGAGCGTGAGCGCGACATGTTCGATCAGGTGATAGCTCGCCACGCTCAGCAGCAGCGACACGATGAACGACACCACCGCCAGGCTGACGAAGTCGCCCGTGAACGGCGGGTCGCCGGTGATCTGCCGGTGCACGGTGATGACCGGGGCGTGCCACAGGAAGAAGCTGTAGGAGATGCGGCCCAGGTAGGCCGCGACCGGGTTGCCGATCAGCCGGTGCCGCAGCGAGCCGGGGTCGGGCGCCAGCGCGAACGGCGCCACCACGAGGACGGCCACGGCCGCCTCCAGGGTCACCCTGAGCAGCGACTCCCCGAGGGTCGGCAGGGTGAGCGTGCGCGGGCCGGCCAGCGGCGTGGAGAGCACCGCGTACAGCAGGAAGGCGAGCACCAGCAGCTGGGGCGCGAGCGAGCCGATCACCCGGCTGCCGCCGAGCCAGACCGACAGCACGGCCATCGCCATGCCGCAGGCGAAGTACACCAGGTGGTACGGGAGCCAGAGGGCCAGCTGCGGCATCTCCAGCACCCGGGAGGCCACCACCGTGGCGACCGAGACGACCGGCAGCACCGCGATGCCGCCGAGCAGCCGGACCGGCACGTTGCCGCCCCTGTCGCCGCCCCTGACGGCCCACCGGTGCAGCGCCCAGGCGAGCATCGGCAGCACCAGGTAGAACGCCATCTCGATGGGCAGCGTCCACATCTGGTAGAGGCCCTCGGCGCTGTTCATGCCCGGGACGTAGTTCTGCAGCAGGAGCAGCCAGACCACCCAGCCGGTCCAGTCGAGCGGCGTCCAGGCCCACAGGGCCAGCGAGACGACCAGCCAGTAGACGGGGAGCACGCGCAGTGCCCGCCGCCACAGGTAGAGGCCGGCGGCGGGGCGCGGCGTGCCCTCCACGGCGGCCTTGGCCCACGGCCGGTACAGCAGCAGGCCCGACAGCAGGAAGAAGACCGGCACGGCCATCCCGAGCCGGGACAGCAGCCAGGCGTACATGCCCTCGCCGTACATCACGCCGGTGTTGCTGGCCACGTGGAGCAGCCACACGCCGAGCGCGGCCAAGGCGCGGATGCCGTCGAGAGCGGCGTCTCTCTTCAGTGCTCTCACCCTCCGGGTCCGGTAACCGGAACCACGATAGAACATGTTTCTATCGATTTGGTTGCGGCTCCGGTCCGGCAGGTGACGTCGATCACTCACTGTCATACTTTGATGCAGGTCACATGAAACAGACGACAACACGTTCTAATTTTGCGGAGGTCTCGATGGGTCGTATTTCAACGCTCGTCCTCATCGGGCTCGGCGCGTTTTTCATCGCGCTCGCCCCGCTGCTGAAATTCTGGGCGGCCGAGCAGCTCATCTCCGCGCCCGCGAACCAGTTCGGCATCTCCCACCTGGAGGCGAAGGGCGCGCAGTACTTCTCGCGCCAGGACCTCAAGGTCCTCAACGCCGACCTCGAGATCATCGTCACCACCCGCGGCGACGTGAAGGAGGCCACCGGTGACCGCGTCGTCTGGGACGAGGCCACGGTGGTCAACGACGTGACCAACAGTCGCAGGTCGGTCGACATCTCCGACCGGCGCAGCGCCTTCGACAAGTACTCCGGCGTGGCCGTGAACTGCTGCGGGGTGAACGTCGCCAAGGCCCCGGTCACCCTGGAGGGCCAGATCTACAAGTGGCCGTTCGACGTGGAGAAGAAGACGTACAAGGTCTTCAACTCCACCGCCAGGGCGGCCTTCGACGCCAGGTTCGTGCGGGAGGAGAAGGTCAACGGCATCGACGCGTACGTGTTCGAGCAGGTCGTGCCGCCGACCAAGACCACCACGCAGACGATCCCGGCCAACATCGTCGGCATCACCGACGTGACCGGTGACGTGCAGATCGACCGCTGGTACGACGGCAAGACCACCTACTGGGTCGAGCCCGTCACCGGCTCCCCGGTCAAGCAGGAGGTGCAGCGGCACGAGGTGCTGAAGACCCAGGACGGCGTGGAGCGCGCCGCGGCCTTCGTCGCCACCGCCAAGATGACCGACCAGACGGTGAACCAGTTGGTCGACAACGCCGAGTCCGCCAAGAGCCAGATCAACCTGCTGCGCAACACCATCCCGCTGGTGCTGCTCATCGTGGGCGTCGCGCTGATCCTGGCCGGCGTGGTGCTGGGACGCCGCCGCCGCATCTGACCCCGTTTTTCGAAAGGGCCCGCCCCGTGCGGGCCCTTTTCTTTACCCGGGACCGTTACAACGGCAAATTGAAACGTGTTCTAGATTTAAGTTACTCGCCAGTAAGAGCGAAAGGTCTTGTAGTAGAACGCGTTGCAGTTCGCGGTTCGCGGCCGTATCGTCGGGACATGCGGACCCGTGTGACGGACCTGTTCGGCATCGACCTCCCGATCTTCGCGTTCAGCCACTGCCGCGACGTGGTGGCCGCCGTCAGCAAAGCAGGCGGCATGGGCGTCCTGGGCGCCCTCTACTTCACCCCGGAAGAGCTCGAACAGGAGCTCGCCTGGATCGACGACCACGTGGACGGCAAGCCGTACGGGGTGGACGTCGTCATGCCGGCCTCGTACGAGGGCGCCGACTTCCCGGCGGAGGACCTCGTCGGCCGCCTCCAGGCGATGATCCCCGAGGGGCACCGGCAGTTCGTCGAGAACCTGCTCGCCGCGCACGGCGTGCCGCCCCTGTCGCAGGACGCCGACCCCGGCCGGGTGCTGCTCGGCTGGACGGACGCCACCGCCAGGCCGCAGGTCGAGGTCGCGCTCCGGCACCCGATCGCGCTGCTGGCCAACGCGCTCGGGCCGCCGCCCGCCGACGTCGTCGAGCAGGCGCACGCGCACGGCGTGCTGGTCGCCGCCCTCGCCTCCACCCCGCGCCACGCGCTCAAGCAGGTCGAGGTGGGCGTGGACGTCGTGGTGGCGCAGGGCACCGAGGCCGGCGGCCACACCGGCGAGATCTCCACCATGGTGCTCATCCCGCAGGTGGTGGACGCCGTGGACGTGCCGGTGCTGGCGGCGGGCGGCATCGGCAACGGCCGTCAGATGGCGGCGGGCCTCGCGCTGGGCGCCGAAGGCGTCTGGACCGGCTCGCTCTGGCTGACGGTCGAGGAGGCCGACACCCCCGAGCTGGCCAGGCAGCGCATCCTCGCCGCCACCTCCCGCGACACGGTCCGCTCCCGCAGCTGGACGGGCAAGCCCGCCCGGCTGCTCAAGAACGAGTGGACCGACGCCTGGGAGTCGGCCGAGTCGCCCGGCACGCTGCCGATGCCGCTGCAGTTCATGCTGGTGTCGGACGCGCTGCGGCGCATCGGCCGCTCCGACGCCGCCGAGCTGACCACCTTCCCGGCGGGTCAGATCATCGGCGTCACCAACCAGGTCCGCTCCACCAAGGACGTCGTCTACTCCCTGGTGGAGGAGTTCGCCGAAGCCCTCGAACGCCTCGACCGCATCACCCGCGACTAGCGGCCCCGGTAGGTCGGGGGGCGCTTTTCGCGGAAGGCTCGGGCGCCCTCTTCTGCGTCCTGTGATCCGATGACCGTCCAGCCCAGCTCGTCCGACACCTTGAGGGCCTCCGCCTCCGCGAGGTCCTCGGTGTCGCGGTAGGTGCGCAGGATCGCCTGGACGGCCAGCGGTCCGGACGCCGCCACGCTCCCGGCCAGCTCGCGGGCGGCGGCCAGCGCCTGGCCGTCCGGCACGACCTTGTTCACCAGGCCCATCATCAGCGCCTCCGCGGCGGTGACGGCCCGGCCCGTGAGGAGGAGGTCCATCGCGTGGCAGTACGGGATCTGGCGCGGCAGGCGGACGGCGCAGCCGCCCATCGGGAAGAGCGCGCGCCTGGCCTCGAACAGGCCGAGCGTGGCCGACTCCGCCACCACCCGCAGGTCGGTGCCGACCAGCAGCTCGGTGCCGCCCGCCACCGCGTGGCCCTCGACGGCGCTGATGACCGGCTTGGTGGGCCGGTCCTCGCGGAGCAGGCCCTTCCAGTGGTAGTTCGCGATCCCCTCGGCCCGGGCCGCGACCTCGGGATCCGACGGGGGAGCGGACATCGCCTTGAGGTCGGCGCCGGAGCAGAACGTGCCCTCCGCGCCTGTCAGGATCGCCACCCGGACGTCCGGCTCGGCCGACACGTACGCCCAGGCGCTCGCCATGCCGACGAGCATGTCGAGGGAGAGCGCGTTGCGGGCCTCGGGACGGTTCATGGTGACGATCACCACATGGTGGTCGCGTTCCACGCGGCAGTGGGGGGTGCTGATCGGCAGAAGCTCCACTCACTCCTCCTCAAATCAAGCGCTTGCTCACACCATAGCCGCGGGTTACGCTGCCCGAAAGAAATGAGAACCTGTTCTTTTTTCGCCTGGCTCGGGGCCTCGAACACCTGGTGAGGAGTACCGATGGGCACGCTCGGCTTCTGGCGGCTGGCACAGGCGGACCCCGGCTGGATCGCGGCCGTGGACCCCGACGGCACCGAGCACCGGGCAGGCGACCTCCTCGCCCGCGCCAACCGGATCGTCCACGGGCTGCGCGCGCTCGGGCTGCGGACCGGCGACGGCTTCTGCGGGCTGGTGCCCAACGGCTCCGACGGGCTCGCGCTCTATCTGGCCGCTCTCCAGGCCGGCTGGTACTACACGCCGATCAACTGGCATCTGACCGGGCCGGAGATCGCGTACATCCTGGCCGACAGCGAGGCCAAGGCGTTCGTCGCGCACCCCAGGTACGCGACCGAGGCCGTGCGGGCGACGGACGCCGTCGCCCCCGAGCGGCGCTTCGCCGTCGCGGACCTGCCGGGCTTCCGGCCGCTGGACGAGCTCACGGCCGGCCGGCCGGACACCCTGCCCGGCGACCGCACCGCGGGCGCCACCATGCACTACACCTCCGGCACCACCGGCCGGCCCAAGGGAGTGCGCCGCCCGCTGAGCGGGCTCGACCCCGACGACGGCGCGGAGCTGATGACGTTCCTGCTCGCCCTGTTCGGCATCACCCCGGGGCAGCCCAACGCCCACCTGGTCACCTCGCCCAGCTACCACACCGCCGTCAGCCAGTTCGGCGGCACCGCCCTGCACCTGGGACACACCCTCGTGTACATGGACCGGTGGGACGCCGAGGAGATGCTCCGGCTCTGCGAGCGCCACCGGATCACCAGCTCCCACCTGGTGCCCACCCACTTCAAGCGCCTGCTGGCCCTGCCCGAGGAGACCCGGCACGCCTACGACCTGTCCTCGCTGCGGTGGATGATCCACGCCGCCGCGCCCTGTCCCGTACCGGTCAAGCAGGACATGCTCCGGTGGTGGGGCGACGTGGTCTACGAGTACTACGCGGCCACCGAGGGCGGCGGCACCCTGGCCACGCCCCAGGACTGGAAGGCGCGCCCCGGCACGGTCGGCAGCGCCTGGCCCATCACCGAGCTGCTCATCGCCGACGAGGAAGGCGAGCCGGTGCCCGCCGGCACCCCCGGCACCATCTACATGAAGATGCTGGGCGCCTCCTTCGAGTACAAGGGCGACCCGGCCAAGACCGAGGAGAACCGGCTCAAGGACTTCTTCACCGTCGGCGACATCGGCTACCTGGACGAGGACGGCTTCCTGTTCCTGTGCGACCGCAAGTCCGACATGATCATCTCCGGTGGGGCGAACATCTACCCGGCCGAGATCGAGAACGAGATCATGGTCCACCCGAAGGTCGCCGACGTCGCCGTGTTCGGCATCCCCGACGACGAGTGGGGCGAGCAGATCAAGGCCGTCGTCGAGCCCGCCCCCGGCGCCGAACCGGGCCCGGAGCTGGCCGCCGAGATCCTCGGCTCGCTGGAGGGCCGCCTGGCCAGGATGAAGTGGCCGAAGACCGTCGACTTCATCGAGGAGATGCCCCGCGAGCCCAACGGCAAGCTGCTCAAACGCAAGCTGCGCGCCCCGTACTGGGAGGGCCGCGACCGCGCCATCTGACGACCCAGGAGGGTGCATGTCCGATCCGCTGACCGCGGAGCACGTGCTGGAGTTCCCCGGCGGCTACACCCGATCGACCGGGCCGGTGATCGGCCGGTTCCTCACCGAGCTGCGCGCCGGGCGGATCGTGGGGACGCGCACCGCCGGCGGGCGGGTGCTCGTCCCCCCGCTGGAGTACGACCCCGCCACCGGCGACCCGGTGACCGGCGAGTACGTCGAGGTCGGCCCGGCCGGGACCGTAACCGCCTGCGCCTGGGTGGCCGAGCCGCGGCCGGAGCACCCGCTGGACCGCCCCTTCGCCTGGGCCCTGATCCAACTGGACGGCGCCGACACCGCGCTCGTGCACGCCGTGGACGCGGGCAACCCCAAGGCGGTCCGGCCCGGCACCCGCGTGTGGCCGGTATGGCGGGGCGAACGCCGCGGCCACATCACCGACCTGTCCTGCTTCGCCCCCGAGGTCACCAGAATCGTCTCGCCGGTCCGCGTGCCGTACACGCTCAGGGCGGGCGGCGCGCTCGGGGTGTTCCTGGAGGGGATCAGGCGCGGCGTCTTCATCGGCGGGCGGTGCGCGAGCTGCGGCAAGGTGTACGTCCCGTACCGGCTGTCCTGCCCGCAGTGCGGGGTCGCGATCGGCGAGCGGGTCGAGCTGCCCGACACCGGGACCGTCACCACCTTCGCGATCAACAACCTGCCCGACCCGCGGGCCCCCGAGGTGCCCTTCGTCTCCGCGTACGTGCTCCTCGACGGCGCCGACGTGCCCCTGATCGCGCTCGTCGGCGGGATCCCCGCGCACGAGGTGCGGCAGGGCATGCGGGTCCGGGCCGAGTGGGTGCCCGAGAGCGAGCGGACCGCGTCCATGGCGAACATCCGGTGGTTCGCGCCCACCGGCGAACTCGATGTGGAGCTGTGAATGAGCCGGGTGGCGACATGAGACTGGTGGCGACATGAGCCTGGTGGCGACATGAGACAGGGGGCCAGATGAGAGAGGTGGCGATCGTCGCCTTCGCGCAGACGCGGCACACCGGCCATGACACCGGCCTGTCCGAGCCCGAGCTGATCCTGCCCGTCATCGAGGAGGTGAAGGCGCGGACCGGGCTGAGCCGGTTCGGCTTCACCTGCTCCGGCAGCTGCGACTACCTGGCGGGGGCGCCGTTCTCGTTCGTCTCCGCGCTGGACGCGATCGGCGCGTGGCCGCCGATCTCGGAGAGCCACGTGGAGATGGACGGGGCCTGGGCCCTGTACGAGGCGTGGGTGCGGCTCCAGCACGGCGACGTGGACACCGCGCTGGTGTACGGGTTCGGCAAGTCCTCCCAGGGCGACCTGCGGGCGATCATGACGTTACAGCTCGACCCGTACTATCTGGCGCCGTTGGGCCTGGACCAGCTCTCGTACGCGGCGCTGCAGGCGGCCGCGCTGGGCGCCGGCCGGGACGAGCTGGACGCGATCGCGCGCCGCAGCCGCGCCGACGGCAGGCGCAACCCCTACGCGCTGGACCTGCCGGACGACCTGCCCGGTGGCTCCCCGGTCGAGCCGCTCAAGGAGTCGGACGTCGCGCCCCTCACCGACGGGGCGGCGGCCGTGGTGCTGGCCGCCGGCGACCGGGCCCGCGAACTGTGCGCCAACCCCGCCTGGATCGCCGGCATCGCGCACCGCATCGAGCCGCACTACCTCGGCCTGCGTGACCTCGCCCGGTCGCCGTCGACCGCCGACGCCGCACGCGCGGCCGGGGTCGGCAAGGGCCCGGTCGAGGTGGCCGAGCTGCACGCCCAGTTCACCCACGAGGAGCCGATCCTGCGCCGGGCGCTGGACCTGCCGGACAGCACGGTGATCAACCCGTCCGGCGGCCCGCTGGCCGCCAACCCCGTCATGGCCACCGGCCTGATCCGCATCGGGGAGGCCGCCCGCCGCATCCACGACGGCGCTGCCCGCCGCACCGTCGGCCACGCGACGAGCGGCCCCTGCCTGCAGCACAACCTCGTCACCGTCCTGGAGGCATGAATGGCCGAGCGCTGCGCCGTGATCGGCGTCGGGCAGACGCACTACACGACCAAGCGCAGGGACGTGTCGATCGCCGGGCTGGTGCGCGAGGCGGCGCTGCGGGCCCTGGAGGACGCCGGGCTCACGTTCCAGGACATCGACGCGGTCGTCATCGGCAAGGCCCCCGACCTGTTCGAAGGCGTCATGATGCCCGAGGCGTACCTCGCCGACGCCCTCGGCGCCGCCGGCAAGCCGATGATGCGCGTGCACACCGCGGGCAGCGTCGGCGGCTCCACCGCCCTCGTCGGCGCCGGCCTGATCCAGTCGGGCGTGCACGAAAGGGTGCTGGTCGTCGCCTTCGAGAAACAGTCGGAGTCCAACGCCACCTGGGCCCTGTCCACCCACCTGCCGTTCAGCTCGTCGCTGGTCGTCGGCGCCGGCGGCTACTTCGCCCCGCACATCAGGGAGTACATGCGCAGGAGCGGCGCCCCCGGCCACATCGGCGTGCTCGTCGCCGTCAAGGACCGGCTCAACGCGCTCAAGAACCCCTACGCCCACCTGCGCATCCCCGGCATCGACCGGGCGATGGTCGAGTCCACGCCCATGCTCTGGGAACCCATCCGCTACCTGGAGACCTGCCCGTCCAGCGACGGCGCCTGCGCGATCGTGCTGTCCTCCGAGCGGGCCGCCACCGGGACCCCCGCCTGGGTGCACGGCGCCGCCATGCGCTCCGAGCCGATCTTCCGCGCGGGCCGCGACACCGTGAGTCCGCAGGCCGGCAAGGACTGCGCCGCCGACGTCTACCGGCAGGCCGGCGTCACCGACCCGCGCCGCCGGCTCGACGTGGCCGAGGTGTACGTGCCGTTCTCCTGGTACGAGCCGATGTGGCTGGAGAACCTCGGCTTCGCCGCCGAGGGCGAAGGCTGGAAGGTCACCGAGTCCGGCGCCACCGCCCTCGACGGGGACATCCCGTGGAACCCCTCCGGCGGGGTGCTGTCCAGCAACCCCATCGGGGCGTCAGGGCTGATCAGGTTCGCCGAGGCCGCACTCCAGGTGCGCGGCGCGGCGGGCGACCACCAGGTGGACGGGGCACGCCTGGCCCTCGGTCACGCGTACGGGGGAGGAGCGCAGTTCTTCGCCATGTGGATCGTCGGACGGGAGAAGCCCTAGATGGAGTTCAACCACGCTGACTTGTTCGAGGGACTGGCGGACGCGATCGGGGACAGGACCGCGGTGGTCTGCGGCGCCGACCGCCGCACCTACGCCGAACTGGACGCCGAGGCCAACCGGCTCGCTCACCACCTGCGCTCCTGCGGCATCGGGCCGGGCGACCACGTGGGCATCCACCTGTACAACGGCGTCGAGTACGTCGCCGGCCTGCTGGCCGCGCTCAAGCTCCGCGCCGTCCCGGTCAACGTCAACTACCGGTACGTGGCGGCCGAACTGCTCTACCTCTACCGCGACTCCGACATCCGGGCGCTGCTGTACGACGCCGAGTTCGAGCCCCGGGTGGCCGCCGTCGCCGGGCAGGCGCCCGAGCTACGCCACCTCATCACCGTCAACGGGCAGCCGGGCATCCCCGGCGCGATCCCGTACGAGCAGGCCCTGGGGGACGGCGACCCCGGCCGCGGGTTCGGGCCGCGCTCCGGCCAGGACCTCTACATCATCTACACCGGCGGCACCACCGGCATGCCCAAGGGCGCCATGTGGCACGTCGAGGACCTGTTCATGGCCTTCGGCGGCGGCAACCCGACCGGCGACCCGCGCGCCACCCCGCAGGAGGTCATCGACGAGGCCGTCCAGGCCGGCCCGCTGACGATGATGGCCGCCGCGCCCCTCATGCACGGCGCCGCCCAGATGGGCACCTTCATCGCCTTCTGGCTGGGCGCGACCATGGTGTACGTCCGCGCGTTCGACGCCGACGAGGTGTGGCGGGCCGTCGAGCGGGAGCGGGTGCTCAGCCTCAACATCACCGGCGACGCCATGGCCAGGCCGCTCGCCGAGGCGCTGGAGAACGGCTCCTACGACGTGTCGTCCCTGTTCGTGCTCAGCTCGACCGGCGCCATCCTCAGCGGCACCGTACGCGACCGGCTCCAGGAACTCCTGCCCCAGGTGCTGATCCGCGACAGCTTCGGCTCCACCGAGGCCGGGTACACGGCCGACGGGGTCGACGGGGCCAGGCCCGAGACCGGCCTGCGCTACCGGCCCACCCCGCACACCCGGCTGGTCGTGCTCGACGAGCAGCTGCACCCCGTCCGTCCCGGCTCCGGCGACCTCGGCACCGTCGCCAAGGCCGGCCGCATCGCCTTCGGCTACTACAACGACCCCGACAAGACCGCCCGCACCTTCGTCACCACCGAGAACGGCACCCGCTGGCTGCTCACCGGCGACCTCGCCACCGTCGAGGAGGACGGCACGATCACCGTGTACGGACGCGGCTCCCAGTGCATCAACACCGGCGGCGAGAAGGTGTTCCCCGAGGAGGTGGAGGCGGTGCTCAAGGGGCACCCGGCCGTGTTCGACGCGGTCGTCACCGGGGTGTCCGACGAGCGGTGGGGCAGCCGGGTGGCCGCCGTGGTCGAGCCGCGCCCCGGCCTGGCCGTCACCGGCGACCAGCTCGACGCCCACTGCCGGGAGCAGTTGTCGGGATACAAGGTGCCCCGCTCGTACGCGTTCGTGGACCGCGTCCAACGCTCACCCGCCGGCAAGGCCGACTACCGCTGGGCCAGGGACACCGTACTGGCCGCCCAGGAGCGGTGACGCTATCGGGGCCGGATGTTGTGGTTGCGGGCGAACAGGTTGCCGGGGTCGTACCGGCGCTTGACCGCGGCGAGCCGCTCCCGGGTCCGCGCGGGATAGATCGCGGCGACGTCCTCCTCGGCGGCGGAAGAGAGGAAGCCGGCGTAGGCGCCGTCGACGTGCGGCGCGAGTCTCGCCCAGATCGCGTCCAGGGCGGGGCCGGCTGCCTCGACGACCGGCTGCGGACCCACGACGACGGTCGCGACCATCAACTCCGCCTGGCGATGGGCGTAGGCGGTGGCGTCGGCGGGCACCCGGGACACGGCGCCGCCGACGCCGCGGATCCAGATGAAGGGCGCGCCGTCCGACGTCCCGGCCTCGGCGAGGATTCCGAGGACGGCGGGTACCGACGTCCGTTCGGTGAACGCGCTCCGGGTGACCAGCCGGACGCCCGGCGGCGGGGTGACGCCGTCCACGAGTGTGGCCGCGTAGGGCATCGGGGCGACGTCGTCGGAGATGACCGTGCCGAGCCGGCGGATCGGGTCGATCGCGCCGGCGGCGAGCTCCGGGTCCGCGCCGTCGAAGGCGACGACGATCTCGACGGGCGCGGCGGGCCCGCCCGCGAACGGGTTGGCGACCTCCGCGGCGGACGTGAGTTCCTCCGGTGCGGTGCGGAGGTGGTCCGCCCAGCCCCGGAGCACGGTGGCCGCCTCCGAGGCGGGGAAGGCGATCCTGCCGAAGTGGACGTCCGTCGTCGGGTGCGCGGCGAACTCGAAGGCGGTCACGATCCCGAAGTTCCCGCCGCCGCCCCGCATCGCCCAGAACAGCTCCGGGTGCTCCCTCGCGTCGGCCCGCACGACCTCCCCGCCGGCGGTGACCACCTCCGCGGCGACCACGTTGTCCAGCGCCAGGCCGTGCTTCCTGACCTTCCAGCCGATGCCGCCGGCCAGCGTCAGCCCGCCGACGCCGACGCTCCTGGTGTCGCCCCGGCATCCTGACAGGCAAGAGATCCCGGTCGGCCGGTCCCCGTGACAGCCCGTCAGTGTGACATACATCACAGACGGCAGATGTCACACGGCGGCGGCGGCCGGGATCGTATGCACGTCACGGACACGAGCAGGCGGGAAACCGGCGATGAGCGAACGCGGCGAGCAACCGAAGGACACCACCGGATCACCCGCCCACGCCCACGTTACGGACGCCACCGAGACGTTCCTCACCCACCGCAACCTCCTCTTCACGGTCGCCTACGAGATCCTGAGCTCGGCCGCCGACGCCGAGGACCTCCTCCAGGAGACCTGGCTGCGGTGGGCGGGCGTCGACCTCGGCGCCGTGCGCGATCAGCGCGCCTACCTGGTCCGGATCACCACCCGGCAGGCGCTGAAACGGCTGCGCACGCTCGGCCGCCGCAGGGAGTCCTACGTCGGCCCGTGGCTGCCCGAGCCGCTGCTGACCGCTCCGGACGTGGCTGAGGACGTCGAGCTGGCCGACAGCGTCTCGACGGCGATGCTCCTGGTGCTGGAGACGCTCACCCCGACCGAGCGGGCGGTCTTCGTGCTGCGCGAGGTGTTCGATCTGGCCTATGACGAGATCGCCGAAGCCGTCGGCAAGAGCCCGGCCGCGGTCCGCCAGATCGCCCACCGGTCACGGGCCCACGTCGCCGCACGCCGGCCCCGAGGGGGCGTCTCCCCGGACGAGGCCCGCGGCGCGCTCACGGCGTTCCAGAAGGCGATCGAGACGGGCGATCTGCAGCGCCTGCTCGACGTCCTCGCGCCGGACGTCGTCCTGCTGGCGGACGGCGGCGGACTCAGGAAGGCCGCACCGGCCCCCGTCGTCGGCGCGGACCAGGTGATCCAGGTGCTGAGAAAGATCGGCCCTGCCGCGTCGCTGCGGCAGGCACAGGTCAACGGCCAGCCTGCGCTGATCGTCGAGGCCGGCGGCGTCATCGAGACCGTCATGACGATGCGCGTCGAAGACGGCCTCATCACCGGGCTCTACGCCGTGCGCAACCCCGAGAAGCTGTCACGCATGGAACGGGAGACCGCCGTGAGCCGCTGAGCCCGGGTCAGCGGAGCTGGAACCAGCGCAGGTGGACGAGGTCGTGCTGGACTGACGCGACCTCGCCCGCCCGGCCGGCGCGCTCGTTCAGCGCCAGCCGCGCACGGAGCACGTCACGGTGCATCTCCACGAGTTCCTCGTCGTCCTCACCACCCCGCCCGCTCTCATGCCCGCCATCACGCTCGCCGTGACGTCGGCCGCCGTGTCCGGTGTCGTATCCTGTGTCGCGCTCGCTGTCATATCCGCTGTCGTATCCGGGTTCGTGTCCGCGGTCGTGTCCGCGGTCGTATCCGCGGTCGTATCCGGGTTCGTGTCCGCGGTCGTGTCCGCGATCGTGTCCGCTGTCGCGTTCGCCGAGCAGCTCGCGCAGCGTGCCGTCTGCCGTGCGCAGGGCCGCGTCGGCGGCTTCGTCGCGGCCCAGCCGCAGCTCACACAGGCCGAGCCGGTAGTGCGCCAGCGCGCTCAGGTGGCCGTCCCTGATCACCCGCGTGCCGCGGTGCAGCACCGCGCTCGCCTCCGGAGCCCGGCCCGTCGCCATCAGCGCCTCGCCCAGCATGAGCATGGCCCTGGCCAGATGGCCGGCCAGCACCGGATCACCCGGCGCGTACCGCTCCAGCGCCGCCACCGCCTCACGCAGCGGCGCCACCTGATCCCCGTACCGCTCCTGCCCCCCAGCGCCGCCGCCAGCGACAGATTCGCGCCCGCCCGGCCCGCATGGACGCCCTGCGCGGCCATCCCCGCCGCGATCAGCTCGTCGTACAGCCTGACCGACTCCCGCGCCCGCGCCTCCGCGCGCGGCCCGTCGTCGAGCCGCAGCACGGTGAGCAGCTCCGCGCTCTGCGCCAGCGAGTCCGCGAGCACCGCCCGGTACGTCAGATCGCGGCTCGCCCGCCTGGCGTCCACGATCAGCTCCTCGACCAGCGGAGCCGCCTCGCCCAGCGCGCCCCGCATCAGGTGGCAGCGGACCAGCCGCTGCTTGGCCAGCGCGTGCTTGAGCCGAGCGGACGGAGCCGCCGCGTACCCGTCGACGGCCAGCACGGCGTACTCGACCGCCTCCTCGGCCCGGCCGTCCGCCAACAGGTCGTCCACGATCACCACCGCCACCTCGGCCGCCGCCAGCCGCCGCGCGGGAGTACGGGGGAGCGCCCGATGCCGGTCGACCGCCTCGACCAGATGGGCGAGCGCCTCCCGTCTCCTGCCCATGCGACGCAGCACCCGCCCGCGCACCTCGTCCGCCCTGGCCCGCGCCGCCGCCCGCCCGGCTGGCATCCGCTCCCGCCCGGTCGCCATCCGCTCCTGCGCGGCCGGCATCCGCTTCTGCCCGGCGGGCGGCCAGGCGACGGCCTCCTGCGCGGCCGGCATCCGCTCCTGCTCGGCCATCGACCAGGCGACCGCCTCCAGCGCGGCCCGCGGCCGGTCCAGCGCGGCCAGCGCCGCGGCCAGCCCGGCGTACGCGGCGGCGGCGACGGCCGGTTCGTCCAGCTCGTCGCACAGGTCGGCGGCCCGTTCCAGGTGGGTCAGTGCCTCCACCGGGCGGCGCGCGGCCAGCAGCGTGTCGCCGTAGAGCGTCAGCGTCCCGGCCAACGTCGCCTGCTCCGGGGAGCCGGTCAGCAGGTCGGCGGCCCGCTCCAGGGTGGCGGGCACCGGGCGGGCCAGTTCGTGCTCGATCCGGGCGAGGACGGCGAACGCGACGCCGAGCCGCTCCCGGTACTCCCCGTGGGCGGTCGCCAGCCCCTGGAACACCCGCACCGCCGCCTCGGCAGCCGCCGCCTCGCCCGTGAGCACCGCGTACCGTTCCAGGCACTCGCCCAACGCCGCGTGTAACCCAGGCGCGGCACTGACCGGCACCTCCCGCGTGAACACGTCAGCGAACGCGGCCAGCGGCCCCAGCAGGGCCGGCTCGCCCACGGGACCGTCGAGATGGCCGGCCAGATCGTCCAGCAGGGTCCGCAGCACGTCCTGGCGCGGCAACGGCCTGACCTCCAGCGCCCTGACCAGGAACGGCGTCCCGACGAGCAGCCGCTCGTGCGGCGTCGTCTCCTCCGGCAACGCGCCCATCGCCTCGTCGACCGCTTCCAGCGCGCCTCCGACGTCACCCCGCGCGAACCGCTCCCCGCCCGGTGACCGCAGCTCGACCCCAGGCCGCGACGCCTCCCATCCGCGCTCGCCCGCCACCCCGGTCGCCGACACCGGCCCGCCGTACGACCCGGTCCTTCCCGGCGGCGTCTTCGCTCGGCGGATCCATCCAGCGAGGTCCCGGAGCAGCCGAGCGTCCTGCTCGCCCGCCCCTCCGAGCAGCCCGGCCGCCGTCTCGAACTGAGCCAACCCGTCGGCGGCCCGCCCCAGCTCCACCAGACACGCCCCGAGGGACCGCCGGCACTCGACGACCAGGCGACCGGCCCCTTCACCGGCCCTTTCGCCGGTCCTTTCGTTGGCCCCTTCACCGGGGCCCTCACCGGCCCTTTCGGCGGGGCCTTCACTGAGCCCGTCCGCCACCCACACGGACTCCCGCAGTACGTCCAGCGCCGCCCCGGGCCTGCGGCGGGCCAGCAGGTACTCGCCCAGTTCCCGCAACCGTTCCGCCAGCTCCCGCCGGTGCCGTCCGGGTTCCAGGACCACCAGCGCCCGCAGGTTCTCCACCGCCTCGCCGGCGGCTTCCATCGCGGCCTCCAGCTCCGCCCGCTCCCCACGCACCCGCGACACCAGCCCGGCCGCGGCGGCCAGCACCGTACGCAGTCCCGGCTCCTCCGCCGCGATCCCGCGCAGCCGCACGACCGCCTCCTCGGCGACGACCGCAGCGGCTTCTCCCCATCCCTGCCGCTCCAGTCGCGCCCCGAGCCGGTACAACCGCCGGCACACTTCCTGGTCCGTGACCGCCACGCCGCGCACGGCCCCGACCAGGTAGACCGCCAACCTGGCCCCCAGCCTCGGCAACCGCCTTGCGTCCCGTTCGTCCAGCGGCCCCAGCGCCCCGCCGACGCCCGAGAGGAGCCCAGAGGCGAAACCCGCGGACCAGTCCGTCGCAGCGGGAAAGCCCGCGGACCGGGACGGAGATGCGGACGGAGATGCGGACAGGGATGCGGACGGGGATGCGGACGGGGATGGGCCGGGCAGTACACCGAGGACCGTTTCCAGGTCGTCGACCGTCTGCTGGTCTCCGCCCGCCGACCGGAACCCGGCCACCGCCTCCCGCAGCCGCCCCGTCCCGGCCAGCGCGCACGCCAGGTTGTACCGGGCCCGTTCGGCGTGCGGCCCGTACCGGGGGTCCTCCTCCGCCAGGATCCCGAACCGCGCCACCGCCTCCCTCGCCGGCCTCACCGCCTGCTCCGGCACCCCGGACAGCAGCAGGCAGGCCGCCTGGTTGAACAGCGCCTCCGCGTGGTTCTCCGCCTGCTCGTACGGGGGAGCGGCGGCGAACAGCTCGGCCGCCTTGCCCGCCGCCGCGACCGCCTCAGGCAGCCTCCCCACCGCCGCCAGCCACGCCGACGACGTGGTGAGGGCCGTGGCCAGGTCGGCCCGCTTCCCGTCGCGCAGCCGTTCCACCCGCATCTCGGCGAGTGTCACCTTGAGCGGCCGTACCCAGGGGTGGGCCGCCTGCCAAGGCGGCAGCGCCGCCACCGCCCGCGCCACCTCCGGCTCGCTGCGCAGGAGCCGCAGCGCCGCGTCGATCCGGTCGAGCAACTGTTCACCCGGCCCCGAGGCGGCCTCGGCGAGCATCCGGTTCAGCCGGTGCACGACCAGGGACCGCAGCGCGGCTCGTACCCGCCGCTGATCCGCACCCAGCCGCAGCACGTCCAGCATCCGCGCCAGATGCGCCGCCGTCCGCCCCGGATGATCGTGTACGGCGAGGACCAGCGCCTCCAGCCCCGCCGTCTCCTCAAGCAGTTGCCCCACCACCAGGTCGGGCACGTCCACCGGAGAAGCCGCCCACGCCCCGGACGCCCCGCCGGGCACGTCGGCAGGGGACGGCGTCCACGTGCCGTGGGGCCGCCCGGCCTGTTCGCCGGAGGTCTCGAACAGACCGGTCGCCCACGTGGCGATCCCGGCCGTGCGCTTGTCGTCCATTCCCGGTACGACCGACAGCAGCACGCGCAGTTCCCCGGGCGATGGGGCGGTCAGCACGGCCAAGGCCACCGCGATTCCGGCCACCTCGGCGTCCGGCGCGTCCGGTGAGGTGGACCAGCGCTCCCGTTCCCGGGTGAGGAAGCGGTGGACGAGTTCGTCGCCCGGCCCGATCGCGTGGCCGCGTACCCGCATGAGGGCCGCCAGATGGACCCGCAGCGGGACCGCGTACAGGGGGTCGTCGAGCGGAAAGGGGCGGATCCGGTCGAGCGCGTCCCCCGTGCCGGCGGGCCGGCCGGGGGCGGGCCTGGTGGCGTAGGCGCGGATGGCGGCGGCGGCGTGCTCGGCGCGTTCCGGCAGGGTCAGCGGGTGGTCCTCCAGCCGGATCGTGGTGTGTACGAGCCGTTTGAGACGGCCGCCGGCGGCGGTGTCCAGCCGGCGCCACCAGCCGGCCGAGGGCGGGGCGACTCCAGCGGAGGCGCGGGCCACCAGCAGCAGGCGGACGCGCGGGTTGTGCCGATGGCCTGCCAGGCGGCGGGCCAGTTCGGCGGCGAGCGCCGCCGACGGCTCCGGGAAGTCGAGCACCAGCAGGGTGGGCCGGAGCGCGTCCAGCCGGGCCGCCGGATCCGAGAGCGGCCCCATGAGGGAGGGCGCCGGCACGACGCCGGCGTCCCACCCGGCGGCGGACAGGTCCCGGCAGAGCTCCACCGCCAGCCTGCTCTTCCCCGAGCCGCCCGGCCCGGTGATCAGCGCGACCGACAGCGGCTCCGGTCCGGCGGCCCACGTGCGCAGTGCCGCCAGCTCCGCTTTCCTGCCGACGAACGGCACCACCGCGTGCCGGGCGGCGGGCAACGACCAGTCCGGGCACCCTTGCGGCGGCTCCACCGCGGCGGGCTCCAGCAGGCCGGGCAGCAGCACGACCCGCTCGCTCCCGGACACGTCCTCCACCGGCGCCGCCGTGTCCTCCAGCCAGGAGCGGAAGCCGTCGTCCAGCCAGAGCGCCCCGGCCGGCACGACGTCCGCGTGCCCGTCCCCGTCCCAGGAGACGAGCACGCCGACGAGGTGCCCCGTGGGCTCCGCCAGCAGCGCCGCGCCCGCGAGCGAGCCGGGCGGCGAGCCGCTCAACTCCACCACCGGACGAACGGACCCCACCCCACCCCCGCCACTCACCACAGCTCTCACCGCCACGGTCCCGGCCGTCACGGTCTCGGTCGGGGTTCCCGCGCCGTGCGCGGCGCACCGGACCGCGTCGCCGGTCACCCGTCCCCACCGGACCGGCCCAATGGGGCCGGCCCACGGGGCAGGCGGGCCGGGGCTCGTACGGGAGTCCGGGGCGGAGACGCGGAGCAGGGCCGCGGCCAGGGAGCCGTGGCCGCGCCACACCGGTTCGGCCGCCGCCCGCGACCCGCCTCCGCGTACGTGACAGGGAACGCCGGGATCGACCAGGTGGGCCGAGGTCAGCACGAGGCCGGGGGCGACCACGTACCCGGTGCCCGTCACCTCGGCGAGACCGTCAGGTCCCGAGCGGACCTCGACGACGTGCTCGGAGGCGATCCGTCCGCAGGGGGAATCGCGTGGTGGCCCGTCCATGGCCGCCGCCTAGTCGCCGGGTCCTGGAATGCCCTGACCGGCGCCCGGCCTCAGGAAGAATTCCGCCACCAGCTCACTATCCCACCCCGGCCACGAAATTTCCGGGCTTGTCAGGCCTTCTGCGCGGTGAGCCAGGCCGCCAGCCCCAGGTAGACCAGCCCGCTGCCGACGTCGATCCGCCGCCGGGCCCGCGCCGTGCGGCGCACGCGGGTGGCCAGCGCCGACGACAGCAGCGCGTACGCCCCGTCGGAGGCGATCCCGAGCGTGATCCAGACGAGGCCGAGCACCAGCATCTGCGGCGCGATCGGCCCGGCCGCGGGGTCGGTGAAGTGCGGCAGGAACGCCAGGAAGAAGATCGCCGTCTTGGGGTTGAGCACGTTGACCACGGCCCCCTCCCAGAACGTCCGCCGCTTCGACCGCACCGGCGGCTCGGCCGCGTCCTCGGCGGCCGGCCGGGCCAGCAGTCTGCGGAGCCCGAGCCAGACGAGGTAGGCGACGCCGGCGTACTTGACGATCGTGAAGGCGGTCGCCGAGGCGGCGAGGACGGCGCTGATGCCCAGGGTGGCGGCGACCACGTGGACCGCCGACCCGGCGTGCACGCCGAGCACCGAGACCAGTCCCGCGGTCCTGCCCTGGGCGACGCTGCGCGTGACGATGAAGGCCACCGCCGGCCCCGGCACCAGGAGGATCGCCAGGGTCGCCGCGGAGAAGAGGGCGAGCGTGGTCGGATCCGGCATACGCCCATCGTAGGAGGGGCCGTCAAAGGCTTTCCCGCAGGGCGCCGAGCAGCGCCTCGGTGGCGGGAGGGTGGGGCGGGCGGCCGTAGACGGCGGCGTACACGTGCCGGGTGGAGCCGGGGATGCGGCGCGCGGTCACGGCGGGATGGCGGTGCGCGCGCAGCGCCAGCCCCGGCAGGACGGTGATGCCGATCCCGGCCGCGACCAGCGCCTGCACGGCGACGATGTCGTCGCTGGTGAAGGAGATGCGCGGCTCGAACCCGGCCTTGTCGCACATGTCGAGCAGGTGGCTCCGGCACCGGTCGCATCCCGCGATCCACGACGCTTCGGTGTACGCGGCGAGGTCGGCCTCCTCGACCTCCGGAGGGGGGTCGGCCGGGGCGCGGGCGTCGCCTGTGGTGATCAGGTAGCTCGGGTCGTCCCACAGGTGGATCATCTGGAGGCCGGGGTCCTCCGGCGCCGTGTCGTCGTACCGGAACATGACCGCGACGTCCGTCCGCCCGGCGCGGAGCAGCCGGAGCGCCTCGGGCGGTTCGGTCTCGGTGAGTTCGAGCCGCAGCCGGGGGTGCGCCCTGCGGAGCAGGGCCGCCGCCTCGGGGACGAACGTGCCGAGCGCCGAGGGGAAGGCCGAGAGCCGCACCCGGCCCGACTGCAGCCCGACGTGCGCGGCCAGCTCCTCGGCGGCCGCGTCGAGCCGGCCGACGATGTCGCTCGCCCGCTCGGCCAGCAGCTTGCCCGCCTCGGTCAGCCGGATGCCGCGCCCCGCCCGCTGGATCAGCTTGGCGCCGGTCTCGGCCTCCAGCCGGGCCAGGTGGTGGCTGACGGACGGCTGCGCGTAGTGGAGCTCGCGGGCGGCCGCGGTGAGGGAGCCGGTGCGGGCGACGGCGAGCAGGACGCGGAGCCGGGTGACATCCAGCATTCATCCATCGTATCTATGGGTCGGTACGAATACTTCTGTTGGACCTATCAATGCGTGATGGCGCACGGTAGAAGAGGCAGCCGCTTTTCCCCAAGGAGCTGGAGGCGTCATGGACACCGTCACGATCGCGCGGCCGGGCCTGGCCGAACTGGTGGAGAGGGTCGGCGCGGTGGCCGCCCGCCGCCTGCCCGCCAGGGAGACCGCCTTCGCGGTCGCCGACCTGCTGCGCGAGCGGCTGCCCGGCCTGGACATCCTGACCGAGGAGGAGCGGCTGGGCTCCCCGGACACGTACGTGTCGCGGGTGCTGCACGCGCAGGACGAGTTCTCGATCGTGGCCGTGATCTGGCGTCCCGGCCAGGAGACCGTCATCCACGACCATGTCTCGTGGTGCGCGTTCGCCGTGCTGAGCGGCAACGAGCACGAGACCCTCTACCGGGACGAGGGCGACCGCCTGGTGGAGATCGGCCGCGCCGACAACCGGCCGGGCGAGGTCAGCGGCTTCGCCCCTCCGGGCGACATCCACAAGGTGCGCAACACCAGTGCGGAGACCGGGGTGTCGATCCACGTGTACGGGGCGGACGTCGGCAGGCTGGGCAGCAGCGTCCGCCGGGTGTACGAGCTGCCCGTCACAGGTAGCCGATGAGCCGGTCGGCCAGTTCCTCCGGCCGGGACAGCATGACGCTGTGGCTGCCGCCGATCTCGTCCGGCTCGACGCCCAGCCGTTCGCGCACCATCGGCCGGACGAACTCCGGCGGGAACCACCGGTCGTCCCGGCACAGCAGGTAGCGGGTCGGCACGTCCGGCCACCGGTCCAGCGGCCACGGCTCGACCAGCGCCTTCTCGGCGTGGTCGCGCCCGTGCCGCAGCGCCTCGGCCGCGAGGTCGGCCGGCACGTCATGCATGAACTGGGCGATCGGGTCGTCGATGTCCACCATGCCGAACCCGGTCGCCTCCCACCAGTCGGCGGGCGCCTCCCCGGGCGTCGGCACCATGCCGGCCAGCAGCACCAGCAGCTCGGCCCTGGTCCGGTGGCAGACGACGGGCGCGACGAACCCGCCCCACGAGTGGCCCACGACGACGAGGCCGTCCAGATGCCCGACGTTCTTGAGCACGTCGGCGACCACGTGGTCGGCGTGGTCGATGAGCCCGGCGTCCGGGTCGTCGAGCGGCAGGTCCACGGCGACCGTCCGGTGACCGCGTCCGCGCAGGCAGGTCTCCAGCGGGCGCCACGTCCAGGAGGTCCCGCCGCCCCCGTGGATCAGGGCGAACGTCGCCATCACGACCCCGCGGGCATCTGGCCGGGCAGGCGGGTCTGGAAGTCCAGCACGCCGACCCAGGCCGGCCGGACGGCGATGCGCGCCATGCGGACGCCCGGCCGGTCGGCCTCGGCCACGTTCCTGGCGCCCTGCTCGGGTCCCGCGTAGCGGTGGTGGGCGAGCGCGTACTCCGGCACGATGCCGTCGACGTCGGTCACCTCGGCCCGGCCGCGGATGAGCAGCACCTCGGGCGGGGTGGCCGTGGTGTCGACGGTGATGGCGACCTCCGGCCTGGCCCGCAGCGCTTTGATCTTGGCGGCTCCGGCGAACGTGGCCATGACGAGCTCCTCGCCGTCCCAGTGGAACAGCGTGGGGTAGAGGCGCGGCGTCCCGTCGGCGGCGACGTACGCCACCCGGGCCAGTTCCTTCGAGCCGAGCAGTTTGCGGGCGGTCGGGTGGTCGAGCAGCCGGACGTCTCCCTGTGGAAGGGTGTCCAGAGCGTTCATGGGGCAGCTCCTGTCCTGAGGTTGGTCCTAAACTAGGACCAAGAAGTACTCATTCGCAAGGATTTTCGATGCGGACCTACGACGACCCCTGTGGCGTCGCCCGCGCCCTCGACCACATCGGGGAGCGCTGGGCGCTGCTGATCGTGCGCGAGCTGCTGCTGGGCCCCAAGCGCTTCACGGACCTGCGCGACGGCCTGCCCGGCGCGAGCCAGAACGTGCTCTCCCAGCGGCTGCGCGAGATGGAGGAATCGGGCGTCCTGCACCGCCGCAGGCTGCCGCCGCCCGCCGCGAGCCAGGTGTACGAGCTGACGGAGCGGGGGCGTGAGCTGGAGCCGGTGGTGCTGGCGCTGGCCAGGTGGGGCAGCAGGATGCCGTTCACCTCGACCCGGCCGCTGAGCGTCGACGCCCTCATGCAGGCCCTGAAGTCGATGTTCGACCCCGAGGCGGCGGCCGGCTTCGCGTGCCGGGTCGAGCTGCGGCTCGGCGAACTGAGCTTCCTGGCGACGGTGTCGGACGGAAGCTTCGCCCTGGCCAGGACGGCGGAGGGCGAGAGCGCGCAGGCGGTCGTGCACGCCGGACCCGAGGCCCTGCGCGACGTGGTGTTCCTGGGCGTGCCCGCCGACACGCTCCGCGTCGACGGCGACCGGGCCGTGGCAGAACGCTTCCTGGGGCTCTTCCCCCGCCCGGAGGCGCACGCCTGACGTGCGAGGAGGCCGCCCCCGCGCGCGAGGGCGACCGGCCCGCGGGCTACGACTGCGCCAGCTCCTGCAGGAAGAGCGCCTCGGCGGTCGCCACCCGGCGCAGCTCCTCCAGGTCGACCCGCTCGTTGGGCGCATGGCAGGCGGCGTCCTCGTCCTCCGCGCCGAACAGCAGGATCTCCGCCGCGGGGAACTGCTTGAGCAGCGTGTTGACCAGCGGGATCGAGCCGCCCGCGCCCACGTCACGGGGCGGCCGGCCGAAGGCCCGCTCCATCGCCCTGTTGAGCGCGGCGCGCGCCTTGCCGCCCGAGTCGGCCTGGAAGCCGGAGCCGACGGTGAGGTCGCCGAACGACACCCGCACGCCCCACGGCGCCACCTGCCGCAGGAACTCCGCGACGGCGTCGACCGTGGTCTTCGGATCGCCCGCCGGCGGCACCCGCACGGTCACCCTGGCCCGCGCGACGGGCTGCACGGCGTTGATCGCCCCCGACACCGACGGCACGTCCAGCCCGGTCACGGTGATCGCGTACGAGGACCACAGGCGGTCGGCCAGCGAGCCGGAGCCGACCAGCGACACGCCGTCGAGCACGCCCGCGGTCTTGCGGAACTCCTCCTCCGTCGGCCCCTGCCCGAGGAAGGAGCCGCGCGGCAGGCCCGGCACCCGGACGTCGCCGTTGTCGTCGTGCAGCGCGGCGCACATGCGCATCAGCGCCGCCAGCGCGTCGGGCGCGGCGCCGCCGAACGAACCGCTGTGGACGGGCTCGCTGAGCGTGCGCACCTCCATGGTGAAGGCCGCCATGCCGCGCAGCGAGGTCGTCACCGCCGGGTCGCCGACGCGCGGGTTGCCGGTGTCGGCCACCACGACCGCGTCGGCCCGCAGCAGTTCGGGGTTGCGCTCGACGAACGCCTCCAGCCGCTCGCCCGCGTACTCCTCCTGGCCCTCGACGATGACCTTGACGCCGACCGGGAAGCGGCCCTGGAAGACGCGGAGCGCGGCGACGTGCGACAGGACGCCGGACTTGTCGTCGGCCGTGCCGCGGCCGTAGAGCTTGCCGTCGATGAGCGTGGGCTCGAACGGGGGCGTGCGCCAGGCGGCCGGGTCGCCCGCGGGCTGCACGTCGTAGTGCGCGTACAGCAGGACGGTCGGCATGCCGGGCGGCGCGGGCGCCTCGGCGTACACCGCCGGGAAGCTGCCCTCGACCGGGACGCGCTGCACGCGCGGCAGGCCGGTGCTGCGCAGCAGCTCCTCCACCATGGCCGCGGCGGCGTGCACGGGCTCCTCGGGATGCCCCGGGAAGGCGACCGACGGGATGGCGGCCAGGCGCCTGAGCTCCTCGACGGTCTGCGGCATAGCGGCCGCCACGGCGCTCTCGATCTGGTCAGGAGTCACGGGAAGGTCCCCCGGGGGTCGTTCTCGGTTGGTGGGCGTTCCTCCCAAGCCTACTGAGGCGGCCGCGGTCCTCAGGCGACGGTCCCGCCGAGGGACAGGCGATGGTCAAGGTGTTGCGGATTTCGTAGTCGTTACAGAAAAGCACTGCGGATCCCTGGTCTTGACAGTTTGGTTACGACGCAATCCCTTGGCAAAGTGGCTGGTGAGGCGGCACACTGGGGTGCAGCTCGACACAAGGGATAGATACACATGACGCAGCCTGAACACGACGTCCTGAAGGCCGCGCAGGACAACCTGTGGTTGCACTTCACCAGGCACAGCACCTACCAGAAGTCCGAGGTGCCCACCATCGTCCGCGGTGAGGGCTCCTACATCTACGACATCCACGGCAAGCGCTACCTCGACGGTCTGGCGGGGCTCTTCGTCGTCCAGGTCGGTCACGGACGCGGCGAGCTGGCCGAGGCCGCCGCCAAGCAGGCGCAGGAGCTGGCGTTCTTCCCGCTGTGGTCGTACGCGCACCCCAAGGCCGCGGAGCTGGCCCAGCGCCTGGCGAGCCTCGCGCCCGGCGACCTCAACCGCGTGTTCTTCACCACCGGCGGCGGCGAGGCCGTCGAGAGCGCCTGGAAGCTCGCCAAGCAGTACTACAAGCTCATCGGCAAGCCGCTCAAGCACAAGGTGATCAGCCGTCAGATCGCCTACCACGGCACCCCGCAGGGCGCCCTGTCGATCACCGGCATCCCCGCGTTCAAGCAGATGTTCGAGCCGCTCGTGCCCGGCTCGGTGCGGGTCCCCAACACCAACCACTACCGCGCCGACGAGATCACCGGCATCCCCGGCATGACCCCCGAGGAGTACGGCTTCTGGGCGGCCGAGCGGGTCGCCCGCGCCATCGAGATGGAGGGCCCCGACACGGTGGCCGCCGTCTTCGCCGAGCCGGTGCAGAACGCCGGCGGCTGCTTCCCGCCCCCGCCCGGCTACTGGCAGCGGCTGCGCGAGATCTGCGACGAGTACGACGTGCTGCTCGTCTCCGACGAGGTCATCTGCGCCTTCGGCCGCCTCGGCACCATGTTCGGCGGCGAGAAGTTCGACTACGTGCCGGACATCATCACCTGCGCCAAGGGCATGACCAGCGGCTACGCGCCGATCGGCGCGATGATCGCGCACGACCGGCTGTTCGAGCCGTTCAAGAACGGCGAGGAGATGTTCGCCCACGGCTACACCTTCGGCGGGCACCCGGTCTCGTCCGCCGTGGCGCTGGCCAACCTCGACATCTTCGAGCGCGAGGACCTGCTCGGCCACGTCACCGCGAACGAGCCGCTGTTCCGGGCCACGCTGGAGAGCCTCAAGGAGCTGCCCATCGTCGGCGACGTGCGCGGCTCGGGCTACTTCTGGGGCATCGAGCTGGTCAAGGACCGCGACACCAAGGAGACGTTCAGCGCCGAGGAGTCCGAGCGGCTGCTGCGCGGGTTCCTGTCCCAGGCGCTGTTCGAGGCCGGCCTCTACTGCCGCGCCGACGACCGCGGCGACCCGGTCATCCAGCTCGCGCCGCCGCTGATCGCCGGGCCGAAGGAGTTCGAGGAGATCGGCGGCATTCTGCGAAGCGTGCTGAAGGAAGCGTGGGCACGCCTCTGAACGACAAGATATCCGGTACGGGATCCCGTACCGGATATTTTTTTCTCTGGAACAAGGAGCACCACCCATGAAGATCGGCGTGCCTGCCGAGGTCAAGAACCACGAATACCGCGTCGCCGTCACCCCCGCCGGCGTGCACGAGCTGGTCAGCCGCGGCCATGACGTCACCGTCCAGCGCGGCGCGGGCGAGGGCTCGCACATCCCGGACGAGGAGTATCTCGCCGCCGGCGCCAAGATCCGCGACGACGCCGACCAGGTGTGGGCCGAGGCCGACCTGGTGCTGAAGGTGAAGGAGCCGGTCGCGGAGGAGTACCACCGGCTGCGCGAGGGCCTCGTCCTGTTCACCTACCTGCACCTGGCCGCCTCCCGCGCCTGCACCGACGCGCTGCTGTCCGCCCGCACCACCGCCGTCGCGTACGAGACCGTGCAGGTCAACGGGACGCTGCCGCTGCTCGCGCCGATGTCGGAGGTCGCGGGCCGGCTGGCGCCGCAGGTGGGCGCCTACAACCTGATGCGGTTCAACGGCGGGCGCGGCGTGCTGCCCGGCGGCGTGCCCGGCGTCGCCCCCGCCAAGGTCGTCGTCATCGGCGGCGGCGTCTCCGGCCTGAACGCGGCGCAGATCGCCGTCGGCATGGGCGCCGACGTCACCGTGCTCGACACCAACGTCGACCGGCTGCGCCAGATCGACGCCGTCTACCAGGGCCGGCTCAAGACCCTGGTGTCGAACGCGTACGCGATCGAGCGGGAGGTGCTCACCGCCGACCTGGTCATCGGCGCGGTGCTCATCCCCGGCGCCAAGGCCCCGACGCTGGTCTCCAACGACCTCGTCGCCCGCATGAAGCCCGGCTCGGTGCTCGTCGACATCGCCATCGACCAGGGCGGCTGCTTCGCCGACTCGCGGCCGACCACGCACGCCCAGCCGACCTACGAGGTGCACGGCTCGGTGTTCTACTGCGTGGCCAACATGCCGGGCTCGGTGCCCCACACGTCCACCTACGCGCTCACCAACGCGACGCTCCCGTACGCGGTCAAGCTGGCCGACCAGGGCTGGAAGGAGGCGCTGCGCGGCGACGCCGGCCTCGCGGGCGGCCTCAACGCCCACGACGGCGCCCTCACCAACGAGCCCGTCGCCCAGGCGCTCGGCCTGGCCCACACGCCGGTGGAGGAGGTCCTGACCGCCTGAGCGCTCCCGCCCGTCCGGGGTCATTCCCGGGCGGCGCCGGAGAGCCCCAGCCGGTGGCGCAGCTCGCGCGCCGTCGCCAGCACGTGCTCCACCTCCGCCGGGCTGGGCCACGGGGCGCTGCCGGGGCGCAGCAGCGTGCCGCGCACCGACGCCAGGTGCTCCACCGCGCTCGCGTGCAGGCCGCTCCGCGTCACCAGCCACGGGATCACCTCGCCGTGGTCGAGCAGCGGCCTGGTCACCAGGTCCCAGGTGGCGAGGATCTCGGTCAGCTCCGCCACCCCCAGCGCCGCCCCGCCCCTGCGGTCGGTCGCCAGCGCGGCCAGCTCGGCCCGGGCGGCCAGCTCCGGCTCGGCCGGCCGGTCCCAGACGGGCGGCGGCGGGCCGGTCAGCCACTCCTGGGCCTCGCCGTCGCGCCCCGCCGCCGACAGCAGCCCGGCGAGCTCCAGCGCCGCCCGGTGGTGCCCCGCCAGCGCCGCCTGCCTGAACCAGTGCCGGCCGCCCTTCAGGTCGCCGAACTCGGCGATCAGCAGCAGCCCGAAGTTGAACGCCGACTCCGGGTCGCCGGCCGCCGCGCCCCTGCCGAACCAGTGGCCGGCCCCCTTGGCGTCACCCAGCTCCACGCAGACGAACCCGGCCATCCGCTGACTGTCCAGCCGTCCCGCGTACGCCGCCCGCTCGTACCAGCCCCTGGCGGTGCGCAGGTCGCGGCGGGCCAGCGCGATGGCGCCCAGCTGCGCCGCCGCGCCCGGATGCTCGCTCTTGGCGGCCAGCCGGTAGTAGGACTCGGCGCCTTCGGGATCGCGCCCGGCCCGCAGGAACAGCCCCAGACAGTAGGCGGCGCCCGCGTGGCCCGCCCGGCAGGCCGTCTCCCACCAGCGCACGGTCTCCTCGTCCTGGCCCGCCGAGTAGGCCAGGAAGCCCAGGTCGTAGGCCGACGCGGCGTCACCGTCCGCCGCCGCCCGCCGGTGCCACTCGCGCGCCGCCGCGGGCTCACCGGCGTCCTCGCAGATCAGCGCCAGCTTGCGCGCCGCCGACCGGTTGCCGTCGCGGGCCGCGCGCTCGTACCAGAACCTGGCCCTGCCGGGGTCGCCGCGCTGCTCCAGCAGCAGCGTGGCCAGGTTGACCGCCGCCTCCGGGTCGCCCGCCGCGGCCGCCCGCTCGTACCAGCCGAGCGCCTCGTCGAGCGTGCCGTGCTTCTCGTGCCACAGGCCCAGGTTGTAGGCGCTGTCGACGTTGCCGGCCCCGGCCGCGGACTCCCACCAGTGGCGGGCCGCGCCACGGTCGCCGCGCTGGGCGTAGAGCCTGCCGAGCCGGTGCGCGGCCCGGGCGTCGCCCTCCCGCGCGGCCATCAGGAGCTCGGCCTCGTCGCCCACCCGGGGCGCCGGAACGGCCGGCCTCGTCATATCACCTTGCCAGAGCATGCCAGAAAGGGTGGCATGTGATCGCCCGATCGCGAACGGTAATCGCCGCGCGCCCGGCAGCATTTACCCGCTCCCGCCGCCTACTCCGCGGAGAACGTGATGAATCCGGTGAACATCCCCATGCCGCAGGCGTAGCGGAGGGTGCCCGGCGGCTGCGGCGGCAGCCGTACGGTCGCGGGCAGCGCCAGGTCCCGCCCGGCGAAGACCACGGTGTCGGTGCAGCCCCGGTCGACCCGCTTGAACACCACCTCGACCGGCACCCCGGCGGGCGCCCGCACCGCCGCCGGCCGGTAGCCGTCGCGCAGCGCCCAGATGGTCACCACGGGGCTCCGGTCTCCCGCGGTGGTGGTGGCGGTGGCGGGCAGCCAGCCGCCGAGGTTGATCCCGGCGCCGATCGTCCACAGCCCCGTGGCGGCGGCCAGCACCGCCGCCGCCTGCACCAGCCTCGTACGGGTGACGCGCCGCAGCAGCCAGCCCAGCAGGCCCAGCGCGGGCGCGGTGCCGAGCACGAAGCCGGCCATCACCGCCGCCCCGGACAGCGGCGAACCGCTGGAGATCGCTATCAGCTCCATGCCGATCGTGACCCCGCACGGCACCAGGATCGTGGCGGCGCCCAGCAGCGGCGGGCCGAGGGCGCCGAACGCGCGCCGGGACGGCTCGCACCCGGGGCGGCGGTAGAGCCTGACCGCGAACGCGACCACCATGAGGCCCGCCGCCACCAGCAGCACCGCCCGCGCCTGCGGCGGCGGCTTCACCGCCGAACCGGCCAGCCCGAGCAGCGCGCCCATCGCCGTATAGGACAGCAGCCGTCCGGTGAGGAACCACCCCAGCACGGTACGGTCACGCTCCCCGGTCAGCCCGACGAGCAGCCCCCCTTGCACAGCCGTGCACGAAGCGGTCCCCGCCAGCACCCCGGCCACGACCCCACTGCCGAACAGGGCCGCCGCCTGCATGCTCGTCCTCCCCGCCCAAGGTCCCTACACGGAAGGTAGCGGTCCGAGCCGGACGCGGCCAGTGACAGTTTATTCACTCAGTGTACCGTTTGTCGTTCTCCCCCGAGCGAGGAGGAAGGAGGGATGTACCTATTGTGAATGCGGCGACACGTTGCGTAGTGGGATTGCGGTAGATTCTTGACCTCAGCTTGGTGTCGGAACCTTTCGAGGTGGCGAAGTGCAGGAGAAGCCTGACGCAGTCTGGCACTTCTACCGCACGCCGAATGGCCGCCCTGTCGTCAGCGAAGAGATCAAGGATGTCCTTGGTGATGGTCCCCCAAAGAAGGAACTGGGCGCTCTGCTTAGCAGGATCCAGTACAACCGGGCCCTGCCGCGAGACACCGGATGTCTCGGCCGCGGGCTGTACGAGGCCCGCTTGAGTCATGCGAGCAATGAATACCGCCTCTACTTCGCCCATGGACCGCAGGGCGAGCATGTGCTTCTGGCGCTGGCCTTTCACATGAAGGGAAGCAGGGGAGCTCAGGACCGAGTCATCGACCTCGCCAGGAACCGTCTGGTCGACTGGCTGGAGAGAATATAAGGTGAAGCCGATACGGGGAGGTGGTAGGTGATGGACCCGCGCATCGCCGAGCTTCTGGACATCGACCTGGAGGATCCCGAAGTCCAGCGCGAGAACGCCGCGATTGATCGAGACATGCGGCTGATCGAGACGCTGGTGAGCGTCCGCCGGCAACGCGGTATGACGCAAGCAGACGTCGCGGAACGCATGGGCCGCAGTCAGCCGGCCGTGTCCGATTTCGAACGTCTGGGTGGCGACCCTCACCTCTCCACGATCCGGCGCTATGCACTGGCGATCGGTGTGGACGTGCACCACGTGGTCAGCATGCCCGGAGAGGTCGGCGCGACAAGCTCCACGCCGACCAGGATTCAGGTGTCCGGATGGGAGGCGGAGACGCCGCAGACCTCCGGGACGGCCACCATCGATCTAAGGCGAGCCGGACTGTGATGGAAGGATTTCTCGTCCTCGCCGACTCCGGTAACACGGATCTGACCACCGGTAAGGTCCACCTGCTTGGGGCCGGATGGTCGCTGACCGGTCCAGTGGTGCCCACCTCGGCCGTGGCAGGCTTCTTGCGGATCCCCTGGGACGACGTCAAAAAGGACCTCGACTTTCGTCTCCGACTGGTAGGCGACAACAGAGACCCGGTCAAGATCCCCGCGGCCGACGGAAAGACCAAGCCGGTGATCTTCAACGGCAAACTCGGGATCGTAAACGTCCGGCCGCAAGACGGCGTCGCTCGCAGCATCCCGATGAACCTCTCCTTCTCCCTGAACATCCCTGCGTTGCCCCTCGCTCCCGGCTCCACCTACGAATGGGTCTTGGATGTCGGGGAAACGGAAGTGGCATCTGTCCGCTTCGGCGTACGTCCAGAGACCGCCCACGTCTGAAGGTGCACCTTGCCTCTCACCTGGGCGAGTCACCGCGTGGGCCGGAAGCTGGGCACCATCCGCCGCGTGACGGGAGTCCGCCGGTGATGGTGCTTCCGCGCGTCGTCCCGTACGGCTGAGGATGGCGGTCCCCTACACACAGCGAGGTGCGGGCATGGACTGGCAGACGTGGCACGACGACTACGATCTCTCCGGCTCTCCGCTGGCGCGGCGGCTGCGCGTGGTCCAGGAGCGGATCGAGGCGGCGCTCGACGCCTGCGCCCCCGGTCCGGTGAAGGCGATCAGTCTCTGCGCCGGTCAGGGCCGCGACCTCCTCGGCGTGCTGGCCGCTCATCCACGCCGCGCCGACGTACGAGCGCGCCTGGTGGAGCTGGACCCGCGCAACGCCGCCGCCGCCCGGCAGGCCGCGGCGGCGGCCGGGCTGGACCAGGTCGAGGTGCTGACCGCCGACGCTGCTTTCACCGACTGTTACCAGGGCATGGCGCCCGCCGACCTCGTACTCGCCTGCGGGATCTTCGGCAACATCACCGACGAGGACATCGAGCGCACCGTCGATGCCTGCTCGCAGCTCTGCGCCACCGGCGGCACCGTCATCTGGACACGGCACCGCGACGCGCCCGACGTGGTGCCGCTGATCTGCGACTGGTTCGGGGACCGGGGTTTCGAGCTCTCCTGGCTGTCGGACCCGGAGGCGGGCTTCGGCGTCGGCGCCCACCGCTTCACCGGCCACCCGAAACCCCTGGCCCTCGGCGAACGCCTGTTCACCTTCGTCGACCGCGACACGCTCCGTGAGCCGCGCGCCGAGCCGTGAGTCCACTCGGATGGCATTGAGTCCGGGAGACCATCCCCGCGTGCGCGGGGAGCACCTACACCTCTCGCTGACCTGCGGTTTTACCTGCCTCAGCGGCCATTTTCGAGTACTTTCTCTGATTCGGACATGACGACATCGTGTCCTTGCTTCTGCATCGCAAGGCCGGCGCCGGAGGTGTTGTCAATCTTCGTACGCGTCCAGGCCGGACGATTCTGAAGCACGCGCACGACGTTGTCGACTCTCTGCTCGTATGTGCCCATCGTCTCAGTGACTACCAGGCAGAACAGGCCGGCTGTCCAGGCGGCTACAGCGCGTCACCTTCCAGCAGGCGATCCCATAGCCTTATCGCGTCGCCGGCTTGCAGCCAGGGGCTCTCGCTGATCCTGCTGTCACCGGACCACCTCACCGTGCGGCGGATATGGACCAGGCCGCCCGCCGTGCAGAGTTCGTACACGATCGGCGCGCAGGCGCACGTGTGACTGCGGACCCTGACCGAGCCGCAGCGCGGCATCGGGTCCGACCAGTCGATCTTGAGGTGGCCGTCTCGAAGGGGCGGCAGATGGATTCCGACGCACTCCTCGCGTGGCGTCGCGGACCTACGGGCCATCATGATGCACGCCTACGGGCCGGGCAGGGGTGGGGGACGTGCCGGTTGGGGCAGCAGATCACGCCGATGGTGACGAATCGACCGCCGTGCAACCACTCGCCCCACTGCACGTCCACGCCTCTGGGCAAGAGGTCGCGGGCGGCCTCCAGACGTTCCTCGACCGGGATCCACTCGGGTAGCAACAGTGCCGTGCGCGCCTTGCCGTACTCCTCGGACATCCAGGCCACCGCTGATGCCACGTGCTCGAAGCTGGCCGCCATCCGTGGCGCGGGTTTGAGTAGCCAGTCGCCGGTGCGCATAGGCGGCAGCGTGGAGGTGGGGAATTCGGGTGAGGTGGGGCGGCGGTGGGCTTCGTTGGCGCGCTCCGCTCCGGGGCCGGTCCACTGGTAAGCGTGCCAATGCATGGTGAGGCTCTCCCGATAGGGTTTGGGGGGTGGGTGATCCCTGCTTGCTTGGATCAGGCAGGGATCGCCCGTCTCGCGGGGTGACCTTCACAGGGTGGACAGGCCGGCGGCGCGTAGCTCCTCACCGGTGAACCGGAGCGTCCCGGCGTCTGGGTTCTTCGAGTCACGGAGCGCGTAGGCGTCCTCCACGCCCGGGATCGGCGCGATCAGGACGCAGGACTCCATGTCCTCCTCCTGCTGGTTGCCGCCGCATGCGCGGCTGAACGACACCCCTTCGAGGTGACAGCCGTACAGATCCATTGCCTGTTGTTCCTCTCGTCCGAGCCTCGGAGGCGGGCTCCATCTCCAGCGACGATACCTGTCCCGGCCTAGTCATGCCTAGTCCGAGACCGACCTGTACAGTTTGGTCTATGTATAGAAGTCGATGACGGTTTAGGGTTCGCCTGTGAATTTGCCTGACACACCGTGGACTGACGGCGACTGGAATCCGGAGGTCTACCGCTACGAGCAGATCGCCGACTGGATCCAGAAGCGAATCGAGGCCGGCGAGTACCCTCCTCGGACGGTGCTCTCCGAAGTTCAACTCCAGGGATATTTCAGTACCGGCCGTACGACCATCCGTAAGGCATTCGAGATCCTGCGCGAACGCGGACTGATCATCACGAAGCCTGGCAGGGGATCCGTGGTCATGCGGAGAACGGGCGCTGCGGACTGATGTTCATGCCGCCGAATGCTGGACACTGCCGGTCGCCATGCCAAGCCTGCTGCCAGGATGGATGACGTACGTTTGCGGCGCGGAACGAGGCGCCTTCAGTCTCGCCTTCCTGACGATCAGCGATACGGCTTCGACGCTACGTGCTGGCGATCGGCGCGGATGCGAACCACGCGGTCAGCATGCTTCTCGTACGCGTCCAGGCCGGACAAGTCCGAAACACACGGCCGAACGCTCACAGCCAGCCCGGCTTCACCAGCCCCGACTCGTACGCGATCACCACCAACTGGGCCCGGTCCCTGGCGTGCAGTTTCATCATGGCGCGGCTCACATGCGTCTTCGCCGTGGCCGGGGACATGAACAGCTTGGCCGCGATCTCGTCGTTCGTCATGCCGCCGCCGACCAGGGTGAGCACCTCGCGTTCCCGGTCGGTGAGCTGGTCCAGGCCCTCGGCGGCCAGCGGCTCCTTGGCGCGTGAGGCGTACTCGGCGATCAGGCGGCGGGTCACGCTCGGGGAGAGCAGCGCCTCGCCGGCCGCCACCACCCGGACCGCCTGGATCAGCTCGGCCGGCTCGGTGTCCTTGACCAGGAACCCGCTGGCCCCGCCGCGCAGCGCCTCGAACACGTACTCGTCCAGCTCGAACGTGGTCAGGATGATGATGCGCGGGCCGTCGGGCATCTGCCGGGTGGCGGTGAGGCCGTCCATGCCCGGCATGCGGATGTCCATGAGCACCACGTCGGGGCCGTGCTCGCGGGCCAGCCGGATCGCCTCCCCGCCGTCGGCCGCCTCGGCGACCACGCTCATGTCCGGCTGGGCGTCGAGCAGGGCCTTGAACCCGGCCCGCACCAGCGCCTGGTCGTCGGCGAGCAGCACCTTGATCACGGGTTCTCCTCGGGTAGGGGCAGCCGGGCCGCGACCCGGAATCCGCGGCCGGACGGGCCGGCCGTCAGCGTCCCGCCCAGCGCGGCGGCCCGCTCGCGCATGCCGGGGATGCCGTTGCCGCTGCCCTCCCCGGCCAGCACGGGCGGCGTGGTGGAGCCGTCGTCGGTGATCTCGATGCCCAGGCCGGAGGGTTCGTACGAGAGCCGGACCGTCACCGCCGAGCCGGGGGCGTGGCGGGCGGCGTTGGTCAGCGACTCCTGGACGATCCGGTAGGCGGCCCGTTCGACCTGCGGCGGCAGCGGGCGCGTGCCGGTGCGCTCCAGCTTCACGTCCAGTCCGGAGCGTTCGATCAGCTCGTCCAGGCGGTCGAGGCCGGCGGTGGGGGAGCGGGGCGCGCCCTCGCGCAGCACGTTCAGCACCGAGCGCATCTCGCCCAGCACCTCCTTGGAGGCGGTCTTGATGGTGGCCAGCGCGGTGCGGGCCTGCTGCGGATTGTCGTCGATGAGGTGGAGCGCGGTCGCGGCCTGCACGTGGATGAGCGAGATGTTGTGCGCCAGCACGTCGTGCAGCTCCTGCGCCATGGTCAGCCGCTCCTCGCTGGCCTGCCGCCTGGTCTCTTCCTCGGCCGCCCGCTGCTGCTGGGCGCGCCGCTCCCTGACGATCCTGGTCAGCTCCGCCACCACCATGAGGAGCAGGACGAACGCGGTCACCGCCAGGTCGTGGAAGAGCCCCGTCGGCTCGCCCGACCGGATGTAGCCGTAGGTGATGAAGACCACGATGGTCACCCCGGCCATCACCCACGCCTTGACCCGCTGCCCCAGGGTGACGAGGGAGAACAGCAGGATGATCGGCGAGAGGTAGACCGGCCCGTACGGATAGCCGAGCCAGGTGTAGACGTAGGTGGCCACGAGCCCGGCCGCCGTCGCGCCGGCGGGGAACCTGCGCCGGAGCAGCACGCCCACCGGCCCCACCAGCAGCAGCGCGACCGCCACCGCGTCGATCGGCTCCCGGAAGGGCTGCCCGTAGTACGCGCCGTACGAGAACACGACCTGGGCGACGGCCACCACCACCGCGTTGTACGGATCGAGCCCGAACTTCCTGCCCACGCCCCCACGCTAGGACCCTCGCGGCACCGGCGCATCCACCTTCGGTCGCAGGGGGCCCTACCGCGCGGGACGTAGCTGGGCCATCGTGTACTCCATGCGCCGAGTGATCGTTCCCGCAGCAGCAGTCCTCGTCACCCTGGCCCCCCCCCCCCCCCCC